>JBDSLU010000468.1:0-51002 GCA_039916225.1 Vicinamibacteraceae bacterium | reverse complement strand
CCCTGCTGGTGTCCGGTGTCGTCGTGTCGCGGACCATCCGCGGCGCCGTCGTCCGGCCCATCCGCAGCGTCGCCGAGCAGCTCGAACGGTCGGCGTCGGAAGTGACCGCGGCGGCCTCGTCGGTGGCGGACTCGGCCCAGTCGCTGTCGCGTGGCGCCAGCGAGCAGGCCGCGTCGCTCGAGGAGACGTCGGCCTCGATGGAAGAGATGGCGTCGATGACGCGCCAGAACGCCGAGAACACGGAGCGCGCCGCGGTCCGGATGGCCGAAGCGGAGCGTTCGGTGAACGAAGCCAACGGCGCCCTCGGCGAGATGGTCGTCTCGATGACCGCCATCAAGCAGTCGAGCGACAAGGTGGCGCGGATCATCAAGACGATCGACGAGATCGCCTTCCAGACGAACATCCTGGCCCTCAACGCCGCCGTCGAAGCGGCGCGCGCCGGCGAGGCGGGGATGGGGTTCGCGGTGGTCGCCGACGAAGTGCGGGCACTGGCGCAGCGCTCGGCCCGGGCAGCCGGCGACACCGCCGAGCTCATCGAAACGTCGATGCAGCGCTCGAACGAAGGTCAGGCTCGCATGACGCAGGTCACCGCGTCGATGCAGGCCATCACGGCGAGCACGGTCGAGGTCAAGACGCTGATCGACCAGGTGAGCAACGCCAGCCGTCAGCAGTCGCAGGGCATCGACCAGGTCTCGCGGGCCATCGCGCAGATGGAGCGCGTCACGCAGTCGACCGCGGCGACCGCGGAAGAGAGCGCGTCGGCGAGCGACGAACTGAAGGACCAGGCGGCCGCGTCCAAGACGCTGGTCGCGCGTCTCGCCGGACTCGTCGACGGCGGCGTCGTCGCGTCGCGGACCGGCGCCAAGCGCTCGTCGAAGGGCACCGTGGCGCTGTCGAAGCCGGTCGAGCGGCCGGCGTTCGTCGCCGCACCCTCAGTCGAGATCGACGACGACACCGACGAATCGAATCGCACCGGGACCTACGGGTCCTTCTGAACACGAGGCGCCGCCCGGGCGCCTCGTGTCGACCGGCCCGCGGCTACAGGCCGCGGGTCGCCGACCACCCCTCCCCACGAATCGCGTCGGCCGTCACCCGGCCGGTGTAAACGCGGCCACCGGCCGTGAAGGTGAGGTCGGCGCCGCTCAGGCGGCCCGCCGAAATCGGCGCCGGGCCGAGCGTCCCCTCGACCACCTGATATTTCTGCGTCAGCAGCAGCGTCTCCGGGCCGAGGCGCCACGTGCCAGCGACCTTGGCGGGCACCACCCAGAGCAACGCCTTGCACCACGAGGTCGTGCACTGGGCCGTCTGCTTCTCGTCGGGCTCCCAGTCGCCCATGTCGAAGGTGTTCGACACGACGCGCGTACCCGGGGTCAACTCGAGCAGTGAGGGACGGAGCCGGCGGTTGATGTCCGGCAGCAGGAACAACGTGATCACGGTGGCCTTCGACAGGTCGGCCTCGAAGAGATCGCCCTGCGAGAAGGTCGCCTTGGCCGCCACGCCGGCCTCTGTCGCCAGCCGCCGCGACAGCGCCACCATGTCGGGATTGAACTCGACGCCGTGCGCCGTGGCTCCCCTCTTCGCTGCGGTGATGACCGTGATGCCGTTGCCGGACCCGAGGTCGACGAGATGGTCCGTGGCCGTCAGCTTGGCGAGGCCAAGCATGGTGTCGACGGTCACCTGGGGCGTCGGCACCCAGATGACGTCCTTGCCCGCCTGCCCGGTGACGGGCTCGAAACTTTTCTGCTCCGCGACGGGCTGCGCGGACGCCGCCGCGCTGGCCAGCGCGAACGCCGCGATGACGACTCCACGGACGACGTGCTTCCCCACACTCATGAGCAGCTCCTTCCGGACCGATGGCGACCTGGGCCCGGCGTCGCACGGCCGAGGTCCGACCCGGGTCCTTGACGAACTACGCCGGCGACCCTCTGGCCCGCGACCGGCGCCCCTTCAGGCCAGCGCCCGGCCCCGCGTCTCAGGAATCCACAGCCAGAACAGGGCGGCGACCACGAACGCGGCCGAGCAGATCGACAGGGCGGCGCCGAAGCCGTGGCTCTGCGCCAGCGTCCCGACCGCGAACGGCGCGGCGGCGCTGGCGATGCGGCCGGTATTGTAGGTGAGGCCCTGCGCGGTGGCGCGAATCGGCGTCGGATAGATCTCGGCGGTCACCGCCCCGAAGCCCGAGAAGTAGCCGGTGGCGAAGAAGGCGACGAAGGGGCCGAGCAGGAGCAGCACGAGCGGCGACCGGACCTGCACATAGACGAGGATCAGGACGGCGGCGGCGAGGAGATAGGTCACGTAGGCCCGTCGCCGGCCGAACCGATCGCTGGCGTAGCCAAATGTGACGTAGCCGAGCCACATCCCGACCTGCATCGCCACGACAAACCCCGACATCGTCGCCGGGCTGAGCCCGAGCCCACCCTTGGTCGGCGGCAGCGACAGATAACCCGGCAGCCACAGGTTGAAGCCCCACCACGCGAACAGCGTGCAGGCGTTCATCAGCGTGACGATGACGGTGAGCCGCAGCCGACCCTCCTCGAAGACGCTGCCCAAGCCCAGCCAGCGGCCCAGCCCGCGACTCGGTCCAGGCGTGGGCTCCGGTCCGACTCCCGGGCTCAGGCTGGGACCCGTCCCGGGGTTGAGCTCACGCCACAGCGCAGGCTCTGGCACGCCGCGGCGGATCCAGAGGGTCAGCAGGGCCGGGAGCACGCCGACGAAGAACACAGCGCGCCAGCCCCAGCGCGGCAGCACCACGCTGGTGACCGCGGCGGCCGCGCCGTAGCCGATGGCCCAGGCGCTCTGCATGAGGCCGAGCGCCTTGCCACGGTCGCGATCGCTCCATGTCTCGGCGACCAGCGCCGCCCCGCTCGCCCACTCCCCGCCCATGCCCAGGCCGAGGCCGATACGACACAGCGCGAGCTGCCACACGGTCTCGGTCAGGCCGCAGAGAAACGTGAAGACGGAATAGACGAGGATGCTGCCCATCAGCGCCCGCGTCCGGCCGAATCGATCGGCGATGATCCCGAACGCGATGCCGCCGACGGCCGAGGCGAGCAGGGCGATCGATCCGAGCAGCCCCGCGGCCGGCGGCGACAGCCGGAAGTAGGCCATCAGGTCGGTCAGCACCAGGGCCCACAGCATCACGTCGAAGGCGTCGAGCATCCAGCCGAGCCCGGCGGCGATGAGCGCCCGCCGTCCCTCGGGCGTCCCGTCACGCCACCAGCCGAGCAGCCCGGGCGATGGCGCGCCGGCGTCAGCGTTCACTCGGCACGTCCGTAGCCACCGCCGCCAGGCGACTCGATGCGCAGGCGATCGCCGGGCCCGAGCGTCAGCCGCACCTTGCCGGGCAGCGGTGTCTCGACGCCATCGCGGATGAGGGTGTTGCGCCCGCACTGCCCGGGTGCCCCGCCCTGGGCGCCGTACGGCGCGCCGACGCGCCGATCCGACAGGACGGTGACGTCGGTCTCGGTCAGCGCCTCGTACTCGCGCACGATCCCGTCACCGCCGCGCCAGCGTCCGGCGCCGCCGCTGCCCTCGCGGATCGCGTAGCGGAGGACCCGCACCGGCAGGTAGTGCTCGATGGCCTCGATCGGCGTGTTCCGGGTGTTGCTCATGTGCGTGTGCACGCCGCTGATGCCGTCGCGTCCAGGACGCGCGCCCATCCCGCCGCCGATGGTCTCGTAGTAGGCGAACGGGCGACCCGTGCCGGGATGGCGCCCGCCGAGCGTGACATTGTTCATCGTGCCCTGGCTGGCGGCCGGCAGACGATCCGGCAGCGCCCGGGCCAGCGCGCCGAGCACGACGTCGGTGATCCGCTGCGACGCCTCGACGTTGCCGCCTGCGACGGCCGATGGCCGGACGGCGTTGACGATCGTACCGGCCGGCGCCACGACCTGCACCACGCGGGCAATGCCGGCGTTGTAGAGCACGTCCTCGCGGACCAGACAGCGGAACGCGTAGAGCGTGGCCGACAGCGTGATCGCGAAGTTGGCGTTGACGCCGCCTGTCGTCTGCGGATCGGAGCCTGTGAAGTCGACCACGGCGCCGTCGCCGGCGATCGTGATGCGGACGCGAATCGTGATCGGATCCGGGCTGAAGCCATCGTCGTCGAGCCGATCCTCGAAGGCGTAGGCGCCGTCGGGGATCGCGGCGACGGTGGCCCGCAGCACGCGTTCGGTGTGATCCTGCGCCGCCGCGGCGTAGGCGGCCACGGTGCGCGCGCCGTACTTGGCGACGATCTCGCGGAGGCGACGCTCCGCGACGCGGTTGGCCGCGATCTGCGCGGTGAGATCGCCCTCGCGCTCGTCCGGCGTCCGCACGTTGGTCAGGATCATCGCCAGCACGTCCTCGACCATCGCGCCGCGACGCACCAGCGTCACCGGCGGAATGATCAGGCCCTCCTGGAAGATCTCCCGCGCCAGCGGCATCGAACCGGGCGACATGCCGCCGACATCCGAGTGGTGGGCGCGATTGGCGACGTAGAACGCCGGGCGCCGGGCGCTGCCGAGGAAGACCGGCGACACCATGGTGATGTCCGGCAGGTGCGTGCCGCCGCGGAACGGATCGTTCAGCACGACGACGTCACCCGGCGCCATCGGCCCGCGATCGATCGCCGCCCGCACCGACAGCGGCATCGCGCCGAGGTGGACCGGCATGTGATCGCCCTGGGCGATCGTCTCGCCGGCCGCGTCGTAGATGGCGCAGGAGTAATCGAGGCGTTCCTTGATGTTGGGCGAGAAGCTGGTGCGGCACAGCGTCACGCCCATCTCCTCGGCCACCGAGACGAAGAGGTTCGAGAAGACCTCGAAGGCGATGGGATCGATGCGCATGGCTCGTCAGCGGGCCGATCGGGTGGCGATCAGGTTGGCGAACGGATCGAGGCGGAACGCGAACCCGGGCGGCACGACGACGGTCGCTTCGCCACCGGCAATCACCGCCGGCCCCTGGCCAGCGGCGCCGACCGCCAGATCGGTCCAGCGGTAGAAGCCGGTCGGCGTGAGCGCCCCGCCGAAGCGGGCGTCGCGAACACCGTAGGGCTCGGCGACGCTCGGTGCCGCCTCGACGCGCGGCAGCGCCGGGGCCTCGACGCGGCCGACGGCCACCACACGCAGGGTCACCACTTCGATCGGCCGGCGCGGGTTGGCATAGCCGTAGGTCCGCGCGTGCCGCCGATCGAACTCGTCGCGGAACTCCACCGCCATCGGCACGGTCAACTCGTAGGACTGCCCTACATAGCGAACGTCCAGGCGGCGTTCGATCTGGGTGCGGTCCGGTGCCACACCCTCGGCCGCCAGGTCCCGCGCGGCGCGCTCGACCAGCGGCGCGAACAACGTCTCGAGCTCGGCGGCGCCGACGGCATCACCGGCCCGCAGGATGGTCAGGGCGTAGTCCTTGACGACGTCGGCCAGCAGCATGCCCAGCGCCGAGAGCACCCCGGCGTGCCGCGGCACGATGACCGTCGCGATGTCGAGCGTCTCGGCGATCGCGCAGGCGTGCATACCGCCGACCCCGCCAAACGCGAGCAGGGCGAAGTCGCGCGGATCGAAGCCCCGCTGCACCGACACCACGCGGATCGCCCGCTCCATGCTGGCGTTGGCGATCCGCACCACGCCTTCGACCAGCGCCGCCTCATCGAGCTCGACGCGCCGGGCCAGCTCGCGCGCGACGCCCCGCGCGCGGTCGACGTCGAGCGCCATGCGCCCGCCGAGGAACTGGTCGGGATCGAGACGGCCGAGCAGCAGGTTGGCGTCGGTGACGGTGAGCTCGGTACCGGTGCCGTAACAGACCGGCCCCGGCACGGCGCCAGCACTGCGCGGTCCGACCCGCAGCGCGCCGCCGCTGTCGACGTAGACGATCGACCCGCCGCCCGCGCCCACCGAGTGGATGTCGATCACCGGCAGCCGGACCGGCACGTCGCCGACGATCGTGTCGGCGGTCGTCGGGATGCCGCCGTCGATCAGGCAGACGTCGGTGGAGGTGCCGCCCATGTCGAAGCTGATGACCCGGGCGTGCCCTGCGGCGTCGGCCACGGCGCGGGCACCCACTGCGCCGCCGGCCGGACCGGACAGGATGGTGCGCACGGCCGCCGCCTTGGCCGCACCGGCCGAGATCGTCCCACCGTTCGACTGCATGACGGCCACGCGATCGCCAGCCAGCCGGCGCTCCAGGGCGCCGAGGTAGGTCGCCATGATCGGCGTCACGTAGGCGTCGACGATGGTGGTGCTCCACCGCTCGTACTCGCGATACTCGCGGAGTACGCGCGACGATGTCGAGACGATCAGCCCCGCCGCTTCGAGCGCCTCGGCCAGCCGCTCCTCGTGCGACGGGTTGCGATAGGAATGGAGCAGGCACACGGCCACGGCGGTGGCGCCGGACGCGGCGACGCGAGCGACGATGCGCGCGATCTCCTCCTCCTCGAGCGCAATCAGCGACTGTCCGTCGGCAGCGAGGCGCTCGCGACAGCCGACCGTCAGGGCCGGGTCGACCAGCGGCTGGCGATCTTCCTGCATCAGGTCGTAGAGCGATCGCCGGGTCTGCCGGCCGATGCGAACGACGTCCTCGAAGCCGGCGGTGGCGACGAGCGCGACACGGGCGCCGCGGCGCTCGAGCACGGCGTTGGTGGCCACCGTGGAGCCGTGCACGACGTCGAGGCCGCTGCCCACCGTGGCGACGTCGCCGAGGCCGTCGAGGATCGCGCGCGACGGATCGTCTGGCGTCGAGCGGACCTTGTGGACCGAGATGCCGTCAGCGCCGAAGCGCACCAGGTCGGTGAACGTGCCGCCGGTGTCGACACCGATGCGCACGTCAGGCATGCATCACCTGGCCGCCATCGACGTTGATCGTCTGCCCGGTCATGTTCTCCGCCAGCCGCGAGGCCAGGAAGACGGCCGCGGCGGCGACGTCCTCGGGCGTCTGCCACCGGCCCAGGGGCGTGACGCGGCGCATCTTCTCGGCGGCCCAGGTTTCGTGGTCGACGTGAGCGGACTCCGGCGTGCGAGCGCGCCAGGCCTGCCAGACGCTCCGGTTCAACTCGGTCGCCACCATGCCCGGGCACAAAGCATTGGCGCGGATGCCGTGGGCCGCCAGGTCACGCGCGGCGCACTGCATGAAGTTGATCGCGGCGGCCTTGGCGGCGCTGTACGGCGGATCGGTCGGCGAGCCGATCTGGCCGGCGACGGACGACAGAAAGCAGAAGGATCCCCGCCGCTGGTCGAGCAGGTGGGGCACGAAGGCGTGCGCCGCATGGACGCACGACATCAGGTTGACGCGCACGACCGCGTCCCAGTCGGCCGGATCGATGGACCAGAAGGGCATGCCCATCTTGCCGGAGCCGACGCCAATCGACACGACGACGTGGTGGCAGGCGCCCAGTTCGCCGACGATGGCACGGGCAGCGTCCTGGACGGCTCGATAGTCGACGGCGTCGACGACGCGGCCGACGATGCGCACACCATGCGCAGTGCGCAAGGCGTCCGCACCGGCGACGACGCCTTCGCTGCGGTCGAGAAGGGCGAGCGCGCACCCCTCCGCCGCGAAGGCGCGGGCGATGGCCGCGCCGATCCCGCCGGCCGCGCCCAGCACCACGACCACGTCCCCCGCCAGCCCGGTCTGCATGCGACCGAATCGTACCGGATCTGGCGGCGAGGCGCTGGACCACTGGCCGGCGCCGCAGGCGAGTCAGGCGTCGCGCAGCACGATGAGCGGATCGATGCGCATGGCCCGCCGGGTCGGTACGAGGCAGGCCAGCAGCGTGACCAGCGTCATCGTCGCCACGACGGCGAGATAGGTCAGCGGATCGAACGGGCTGACGCCGTGCAGCTCGGTCGCCAACCAGCGCGTCAGGCCCAGCGCGCCGATGACGCCGGCGCCGAGACCGGCCGCGCACAGCACGGCGCCTTCACGGACGACCAGCCAGCGGACGTCGCGCGGCAACGCCCCGAGCGCGACCCGGATCCCGAACTCGTGCGTCCGCCGCGAGACGAGGAACGACAGCACGGCGTAGACGCCGAGGCTGCCGAGCGTCAGGGCCAGCAAGGCCGTGGCGACCAGCACGGACGTCGTGGCGGCCGGGGCGGCCGTGGCGGCCGCCAGCACGCTGTCCAGGCCGCGCACGTCGTCGACGACCAGTCCGCTGCTCTCGCGGGCCAGGCGCTGCAGATGGCCGTCGACCGCGGCCGCGGCCTGCGTCGTCTCCAGGACCGCGATCATCTCCGCCGGCGGGCGGCCGTCCTCGAGCACCGCGTCGATCGCGTGCGGCATGTAGACGGTGCCGTCGATCCAGTCCGGCTCGTCGAGCGTCAGCGTATGAGCGCGGACGTCGCCGACGACCCCGATGACGCGGCGCCAGCGTGTCTCGCCGACGAAGCGGAGGTGCTGCCCGACCGCCGGTCGGCCCGGCCAGAAGCGCCGGGCGGTCGCCGCCGACACCTGCACGACGCCCTCGCCGGCGCGATCGCGATCGGCGAAGCCCCGGCCGGCCAGCACCTGCAGGCCGGCGACGCGGCCGTAGTCGGGCGTGGCGATGGTCAGCCGCACCAGCGGCGCCGACTTCCCCACCGGCACGACGTAGCCTTCCAGCTCGATCGACCGCTTGGTGAGGCCGCCGGTCAAGGGCAGCACGTTGACGAGCGCGGCGTCGCGGACACCGGGCACCGCGCGCAGCCGATCCTCGAGCGTGCGGTAGAAGGCCAGGCAGCGTGCCGCCTCGCCGCAATGCACGTCGTCGACAGTCAGCCGCGCGGCGACGAGACCGCTGGTCCGGAAGCCGGGATCGACGCGGGCCAGCGCCCACAGGCTGCGGACCAGGAGGCCGGCGGAAATGACCAGCAGCGCCGCACCAGCGATCTGGCTGACGGCCAGCAGACGCCGGACCCGACCCGTTGCCCCGCCGGAGCCCGAGCGCCCGCCGGAATCGAGCACCGCGCGGAGCTGCAGCCGCAGCGTGTGTGCGACCGGGGCCAGGCCGAACGCAGCGCCAGTGAGCAGGGCGAGGACGGCGCTGAAGACCAGCGCCCGCCAGTCGAGCGCGACTGCGCCGAGGCGCGGCGTCTCCGGCGGGAGCGTCCGAATCAAGAGGGCAAGGAGCGGCCACGCCAGTGCAAAGCCGCAGGCGGCGCCGACGCCTGCCAGCAGGACGTGCTCGGTCAGCAGCTGACGGGCGACGCGGCGCGGCGTCCCGCCGATGGCCGTGCGAATCCCGATCTCGCGCTCCCGCGTCGCCGCTCGCGACAGGCTGAGGTTGGCGACGTTGGCGCAGGTGATGATCAGCACCACCAGCACCGCCGCCGAGAGAAGCGCCAACCGGCTCGCCACACCGCCGACGAGCGCCGTCTGCAGCGGCACCACCACGGGATCGCGGTTCCACTCGTCGGGCATCGTCCACGGGAACAGCCGGCGGACGTCGCGCTGGAACAGTCGCAGCTCGGCCTGCGCGCGGGCCGCGGTGACTCCGGGCCGCAGGCGCGCGACGATCGGCATGAAGTCGCCGGCCCAGTAGGGCACGGTCGCGGCCGGATCGAGCGAGAGCGGCACCCACAGCTGCGTCCGTCGCGACGGCAGGTCGACGCTCGCCGGCAGCACGCCGACGACCTCGCGGGATCGGCCGTCCACGACGATCGACCGGCCGATGACGTCACGGTCGCCGCCGTAGCGCGAGCGCCACAGCGCGTCGCTCAGCAGCACGACGCCGTCGCGCGGGGCCTGATCCTCTCCGGCGTGAAACGCGCGGCCGATTGCCGGCGCCACGCCGAGGACCGCGAACAGCTCGGCGGACACCTTGGCGCCGCTGACGCGAACGGCCTGACCGTCGCCGGCCAGCGTGAAGACGTGGCCGTCGGCGTAGGCGGCGACGTCCATCGTCGAGAGGGCGTGCCGGGCCGCGTCCAGCCCGCCGCCCGGATACACAACGTTGGCCGTGACCAGGCGCTCCGGCGACGGATACGGCAGGCGCGACACCAGGATGCCGTCGACGAGCGCGAAGACCGCCGTCGTGGCACCGATGCCGAGCGCGAGCGTGAGCACGGCCGGCACCGCGTAGGCCGGCTGCCGAAGCAGGGAGCGTGCGCCGTAGCGGAGATCCTTGGCGACGCTCTCGACGAGGATGGTGCCGCGCGCCTCGCGACAGTCCTCCTTGGCGCGGTCGACGCCACCGAAGGCGCGGAGTGCCGCGTGCCGCGCCTGGCCAGGGGCGGCGCCGCGGGCGGCGCGAAGGTCGGCCTCTTCGGCGAGGTGGTAGGCGATCTCGTCGGCGAGCTCGCCCTCGACCTCGCGATGTCGAACCAGGGATCGCCAGCGCAGACGCAGCACGTGGATGGCGCGATCGAACATGGAACGTCCTCCCGGGTGAGCGCGGCGAGCGGGCTCAGGCCCGCGTCAACTGCACGACCTGCGTGATCGCCGCCGACAGCCGGGTCCAGCTCTCGGTTTCCTTCACCAGGCGGGTCCTGCCGGCGCGGCTCAGGGCGTAGTACTTGGCGCGCCGGTTCTTCTCCGTCACCTTCCACGTCGCCACGAGCCAGCCTTCCTGTTCGAGCTTGTGGAGGGCCGGATAGAGCGAGCCGTCGCTCACCCTGAGGACCTCGCCGGACACCTGCTGCAGGCGCTGGCCGATGGCGTGGCCGTTCAGGGGCTCGAGAGCCAGGATCTTGAGAAGCAGCAGATCCAGGGTGCCTTGGACGAGGTCGGGTGGTCGGCTCATGAGGTATCGCTCGGTTACCGAGCCAAGGGTATCCGATCATCCGCTCGGTAAGCAAGGGGAAGGATCGCCCCGCGTTGGAGCGCGAGCCGTAGGCACCCCACGGGGGTGCATCGTGCTGAACAGCGCGGGCGAGGCGTAGCGCTCGCTCGAGCTGGACGGGATACCATGGCCCCGCATGGCGCCGTCCTTGCCCCGCGATCCTTCGTCGGAGCTGCTGCCGGAACTCCTCCGCGCGGTCATCGACAACCTGCCCATTTCGATCTACACGAAGGATCTGCAGGGACGCTACGTCCTGAACAACGTCCGCAACCTGCGGCTGCTGGGCGTCGGCAAGGAGATCGACGTCCGCGGCAAGACGGTGTTCGACTTCTTCCCGCCGGAGATTGCCGGGCCCTACGCCGAGGACGACCGCCGCGTCCTGCACGACGGCCTCGTCGTGCAACGCGAGGAACCGTTCGTCGATCCGGTCACCGGCCGATCCGGCTGGTTCCACACGACCAAGATTCCGCTGCGGCTGCGCGATGGCAGCGGCATCGCTGGCCTGGTGGGCGTCAGCCGCGATATCACCGCGCAGAAGCTGGCCGAGCAGCAGGATCAACAGGCGCAGCGCCTCGAGTCGCTGGGCGCACTCTCGGCGGGCATCGCCCACGACTTCAACAACCTGCTGACGGTGATCCTCGGCGCCCTCTCGGTGCTGCGCCAGAACCCGGCGGTGGCGCCGGCGCCGCTCGATCACATCGAGACGGCCGCCGCCCACGCCGCCCATCTCACCCGGCAGCTCCTGACCTTCTCGCGCAAGCAGGTGGTGCAGCCGCGGGTGGTCGACCTCCGCGTCGAACTGCCCCAGATCCGCACGCTGCTGTCGCGACTGATGCCCGAGACGATCCTCGTCGACGCCGCGGTCGACGAAGAGGTGTGGCCGATCGAGATCGATCCCGTGCAGCTGACGCAGGTGCTGATCAACCTGGCCATCAACGCCCGGGATGCCATGCCGCGCGGCGGCCGGTTGTCGCTGCGGGTCAGCAACCAGGTGCTGCGCTACCTCGACACCCTGGCGCCGGGCGACACGCCGCCCGGCGACTACGTGGAGCTGGCGGTCAGCGACAACGGCATCGGCCTGTCCGCCCAGGTCAAGGAGCGGCTCTTCGAACCGTTCTTCACGACCAAGGAAGAGGGCCAGGGTACCGGCCTCGGCCTGGCCACGTCGTGGACCATCGTCACCGCGGCCGGCGGCTTCATCCGCCCCGAAGGCGCCGCCGGCCAGGGCGCGACGTTTCGCGTCTTCCTGCCGCGGGCGACCCGAACGGCGGTACCGGCGCCGTCGATCGACGACGTCGCGATTGCGGCGCCGGCCGCCGGCGCGACGGCGCTGGTGGTCGAAGACAACGATGCGGTCCGTGCCACGCTCGTCGAGCTGCTCGGCGCCAACGGCTACGACGTGGTCGCGGCGACCGATGGCGAGCAGGCCCTCGAGATCGCGCGCGCGGCCGCCGCGCCGTTCGACTTCCTGGTCACCGACATGATGCTGCCCGGGATGAGCGGGCTCGACGTCGCCCGCGACATCCGGGGGCGCTGGCCGGCCTGCCGGGTCCTCTTCATCACCGGCTATCTCGATCTGGTGCTGCGCAACGCCCTCCCGGCCGGCGCCTCCCTGCTCCAAAAACCCTTTTCGCTG
This sequence comes from Vicinamibacteraceae bacterium, assembly GCA_039916225.1. Lineage (GTDB taxonomy): Bacteria > Acidobacteriota > Vicinamibacteria > Vicinamibacterales > Vicinamibacteraceae > JBDSLU01. The sequence continues at coordinate 38,634 of JBDSLU010000468.1, read as the reverse complement.
CGGGCCTTGCTCGCCGAACTCGACAAGCTGCGCGGCGCCTGACGGCCGCGGTCGACGCGGCGTTTGACGTCGCGCCGTCGGCGTGCTATTTTCGTCGCACCTGTTATTTTAATAACATGCCCAGCCATCCCCACACCGCTCTCAGCAAGCGCGAACGCCAGATCATGGACGCGCTCTACCGGCGCGGCCGGGCCACCGCCAGCGAGATCATGGCGGCGCTCTCGGGCTCGCCCAGCTACTCGACGGTCCGGACGCAGCTGCGCGTCCTCGAAGGCAAGGGCCACGTGACGCATGAGGACGACGGCGTCCGCTTCGTCTACGCGCCGACGCTGGCGCGGCGGACGGCGCGCCGCTCGGCGCTGAAACATGTGGTCGACACGTTCTTCGAGGGCTCGAGCGCCCAGGTCGTCGCCGCCCTGCTTGGCAGCGACGGCACGCGCGTCTCGCCGGAAGAGCTCGAGCGCATCGAGGCGCTGGTCCGCCGCGCCCGCGAGGAAGAAGCATGAGCGCCATCCTCGAGGCCGCCCTGCGCGCCTCGCTCGTCCTGGCCATCGGTCTGGCCATCCGCGGTGGACTGCGCCGGCGATCGGCGGCCCTGCGCCACGCCGCACTGGCCGTGGCCGTCGTCGCGGCACCGCTCGTCGGGGTGCTCGGTCCGTGGCTCCCCGGGGTGCCCGTGCCGGCGACGTGGCCGGCCGCGGACGCCATCTCCGGGGCGGCGACGGTCGACGCGAAGCCCGTGGATGGCGGCGTGGCTGCCGACGCGACTGCCGGCGGCGGCGCCGCGCGGCCGGACGCCACCCCTGGCCTCTCGTGGCCGACGCTCGCCATGGCGCTGTGGGGTGGAGGCGTCATCGTCGGACTTGCCTGGCTGCTGCTCGCCGCCGCGCGCGTGCGCCGGATTGCCGTCGCCGGCAGCGAGGTCGTCGATGGGCGCTGGTGCCGAGCCCTCGAGCGCGCCCGACGGGAGGCCGGCCTGATCCGCCCTGTCCGCATCATCGCCGCGCCACGCGGCCTCCTGCTCGCCACCTGGGGCTGGCGCCGGCCGCGGATCCTGATCCCGGCCTGCGGGCTCGGCTGGGGTGACGAACGGGTGGCGACGGTGCTCGCGCACGAGATCGCCCACGTCGTCCGTCGTGACTGGCTGATCCAGTCCTGTGCCGAAACGCTGCGCGCGCTGCTCTGGTGGAACCCGCTCGCCTGGCTGGCGTGTCGCGCGCTCCGGCACGACAGCGAGCTCGCCTGCGACGACGCCGTGCTGCGCTCCGGCGTCGGCCCGGCCGCCTATGCCGGGGAACTGCTGCAGATTGCCCGCATCGTCGCGCCTGCCGGCGGAGCGGCGGCCGTCGTGATGCGGATGGCTCGAACGTCCACGCTGGAACGGAGGATCGTCGCTATGTTGAATCCCAGACTCGATCGTCGCGCCCCTACCCGCCGCGCCCTGTTGGGTGCGGCGGCTGCCGTCATCGTGCTGCTGCTGCCAGTGGCCCTGCTCCGCGCCGCCCAGGTCGGCCGGCAACCCCTCGAGGGCGTCATCTACGACACGACCGGCGCCGTGCTGCCCGGCGTCGCCGTCACGCTCGATGAGGGTCCGGCCAAAGCCGAGGTCTCCACCGACCCGGCCGGCCGGTTCCGCTTCGATGGCGTCGAGCCTGGCGCCCATGTCATCCAGGTCGGGCTCCCCGGCTTCCGGGCGCTGCGCCAGCCGATCGTGCTGCGCAACGACCGCGACTGGAACCGCGCGGTCACCCTGCAGCTCGGCGACCTGAGAGAAACCATCTCCGTCAAGGAGCGGCGCCCGGCGGCGATCACGCCGCTCGGCGATGCCGCCGCCGGGCCGACGCCGGTCCGCGTCGGCGGCAACATCCGGGCGCCGCGCAAGATCTTCGACATGCGTCCCGCATACCCGAAGCGCATGGTCGAGGCCGGTCTCGAGGGCCAGGTGTCGGTCGAAGCCGTCGTCGGCATCGACGGCCGCGTGGCGCGGGCGCGCGCGGTGACCGTGCAGGCCCACCCTGACCTCGCCCAGGCCGCGGTGGACGCGGTGCGGCAGTGGCGCTTCGAGCCGACGCTGCTCAACGGATCTCCGGTCGAGGTCGTGATGACGGTGACGGTGGACTTCAGCCTCGAATAGCCGCTGGCGGCGCGGCGGAGCCGATCGGCTAAGCTCCCCGCGATGTCTCCGACCGACTCGTCTCGCGTCGTGCTCGTCACCGGCGGCAGTCGCGGCATCGGCGCCGCGACCGCCCGCCTCGCCGCGGCCCGCGGCTACGCCGTCGCCGTCAACTATCGGGCGCGGCGCGATGCCGCCGATGCGGTCGTCGCGGGCATCGCCGACGCGGGCGGTCGCGCCGTCGCGCTGCAAGGCGACGTCGCCATCGAAGCCGATGTGGTGCGGTTGTTCGAAGCCTGCGACGCCGAACTCGGGCCGGTAACGGCCCTGGTCAACAACGCCGGCATTCTCGAGACACAGATGCGGGTCGAGGTCATGGCCGCGGCCCGCATCGTCCGCATCTTCGCCACCAACGTCGTCGGCTCGTTCCTCTGCGCGCGGGAAGCGGTGCGCCGCATGTCGACGCGGCACGGCGGGTCTGGCGGCGCCATCGTCAACCTGTCGTCCGGCGCCGCCCGGCTCGGCGCGCCAGGGGAATACGTCGACTACGCTGCCTCGAAGGGCGCCATCGACACGTTCACCATCGGACTGGCCCAGGAAGTCGCGGCGGAGGGCATCCGGGTCAACGCCGTGCGCGCCGGCTTCATCTACACCGAGATGCACGCCAGTGGCGGCGAGGCGAACCGCGTCGATCGGGTGAAAGCGCTGGTGCCGCTACGCCGCGGTGGACAGCCGGAAGAAGTCGCCCACGCCGTCCTCTGGCTGCTGTCCGACGAGGCCGGGTTCACCACCGGCTCGTTCGTCGACGTGACCGGCGGCCGCTGATTCGACGCGACGTCAACGGCGGGCGGCGGCCGACGTCTTCGTGGCGCGCGGCGCCCGAGCGACGGTGGTGGCCTTTTTCGTGACACGCCCGGCAACCGCGGTCTTCTTGGTGACACGGGCCGCGGCGGCGGCCGACTTCTTCGCGACCCGGACGGCGATGAGCGGCCGGGAGAGGTCGCGCGCAGCGTCCTTCCCCACCCATCGGACGGCAGCCACCGGCGACGCCGACAGCCGCGTGGCCAACCCCAGCGCGGCGGCGTGCAGCACGACGTTGCGCGATCCGATGCTGCGCAGCGCCCAGCTCACGCCCTTCTTGACGAAGTTGCGGGCATCGACGGCGCCCGCCTCGATCGTCGGCAACCGCTCCAGGAAGGCGGCATCCGCGGCGTCGGGGTCGTGCAGGGCGAGCGCGGCCAGCAAGGCGAACGCGGCGCGCTTGACGAACTCGGCCTCCTTCGACGCCCACTGGTCCACCTTTGCCCAGGCGTGCGGCGAGCGATCGAAGAGATGGAACGTGAGCGCGTCGCAGATCGCCCAGTTGTCGAAGTCGCGGGCCCAGCGATCCATCTGCGCCGGCGTGAGGCGGGCCGGATCGGCGATGAACGGGACGAGCATCCGCGCTTCGTACCAACCAGTCCCCCACAACGGCTCGGCCAGGTCGTGACGGAGGCCGAGCGTCTGGCCGACGCGTCGGATGTCGAGGACCGAGACGCCGAACACCTGCGTCGCCACGATGCCGTAGCGGGCCATGCCTTCGCGGTTCGCCTTGCTGCCGCGCTTCTTCAGCCAAGCGAGGGTGGACCCGAGATCCGTGGCGGTATCGACAGCATCGACAGACAGACGGGGGGCGGCTTTGACCATGGAGTGTGGCGTATCATGCCGCATCGTCCCTCGCCGGCGCACGATGACTTCCCTGCTGCTGCACGCCGCGTCCGCCGCCTTGCTGCTGGCTGCCGTCTCCTGCCACGACAACCCGCCGACGGCGCCCAGCAGCGGACAGACTCCACCGGCCACGTATCGACTCGTCTGGTCGGACGATTTCGATCGCGACGGCGTGCCTGACGCGACGCGCTGGAGCTACGACGTCGGCGGACACGGCTGGGGAAACAACGAGCTGCAGTTCTACACCGCCGCTCGGCGCGAGAACGCCCGCGTCGAGGGCGGCCACCTGGTCATCGAGGCGCGGCGGGAGCCATGGGAAGGTCTGTCGTATACGTCGGCCCGGCTGATCACGAAGGGCAAAGGCGACTGGACCTACGGCCGCATCGAAGTGCGGGCGCAGCTGCCGGCGGGTCGCGGGTCATGGCCGGCGATCTGGACGCTCGGCTCGACCACACCGTTGCGGTGGCCCGACGACGGCGAGATCGACATCATGGAACATGTCGGGTTCGATCACGGCGTGGTCCACGCGTCGGTGCACACCCGGCGGTACAACCACGTCGACGCCACCCAGCGCACGGCGCGGACCAGCGTGCCCGACGCCGCCGCCGGCTTCCATGTCTATGCGACCGAGTGGACCGCCGACCGCATCGCGACGTCGGTCGACGGACGGGTCTATTTCACCTTCGACCGTGAGCCGCAGGGCGGCCGGGCCGCCTGGCCATTCGATGCGCCGCAGCACCTGCTGCTGAACGTCGCGGTAGGCGGTGACTGGGGTGGCCAGCAGGGAGTCGACGACGCCACCCTGCCCTACCGTTTTCTCGTCGACTATGTCCGCGTGTATCAACGCACCCCGTGACACGCCACGGCGCGGTCTGACCAGATGAAGCCGAGGGTAACTAGTACATAACGTCACCAAGCTGAGTTTCGAACACCTTTTCTGCAGACATTCTCGTGTTGCACGGTAAGATGGCCGCGCCACCAGAGGTGGCGCATTACCCGTGGAGGCGAGAGTGGGTTTGAGTGGAGAGCAGATCAAGGCGTTGGCCCGCCAGGGCGCGGCGCAGCGCTATCAGGAGCTCCAGGCGGAACTGGCCGCGCTGACGGCGACGTTCCCAGAGCTTGCCCGCGGAGGCAAGCGGCGCGCGGCGCCAGCGGCGGCGCCCAAGGCGTCCAGCCGGCGGCGGCGCTCGATGAATGCCGCGCAGCGTAAGGAAGTCTCGGAGCGGATGAGCAAGTACTGGGCGGCGCGGCGGGCCGAGAAGGCCGACGGGAGCGGGTCCACCAAGAGCAAGGGCCGTCGGAAGGCTGCCAAGAAGGCCGCCGAGTAAGGGCACCGGCGATCCCGTACGGATCGCTCGGAGCAGGGCCGAACCATGTCCGACCCGGTCAGCCTGGCTTCTCTTTTCGACGCCGCCGAGCAAGCGGCCGTGGGTGGTGACTTCGCCGCTGCCGCCCGCTTGCTCGCCGACGCGGCCCGGGCGCAGGAAGCCGCGCTCGGCCCCGACCATCTCGATCTCGCCAACACCCTGAACAATCTCGCCGTCGCGCACGAGCGGTCCGGGCAGCTGGACGCCGCCGAGCGCGAATTTCGGCGCGCCCACGCGATCGCGGCGCAGGCCCTGCCGGCGAACGATCCGCTGGTCACGACCAGCGCCGAGAACCTGCGCGACTTCTGCGAGGCCAACGGACGGCCGCTCGACGGCCCGGCCCTCCGGCTCGGCGAAGACAACGGCGCGGGCGTCGATGCCGCCCGCACCATCGCCCTGGCGCAGCCGCATCAAACCGACGTCCCCACCGCGCCGATCGAGCGCTTGGCCATCACGTTCGCCACCGAGCCTCCGCCGCGCCCCGCCGCGCCCGAACCCGTGGCCTCGCAGTCAACGGCGGCACCAGCCACTGCGAAGCCGGCGCCTTCCCCCGCGGAGCCGGTGTCTTCGGCCGCGAGGCCGACGCCGTCGATCGCGAAGCCGGCGGCACCCGTTGCCAAGCCGGCCCCTTCGACCGCCAAGCCGGCGCCGTCGGCCGCCAAGCCGGCTCCCGCGGTGGCCGCGAAGCCAGCGGCTGCAGGCGCACGCGGGCCCGTGGCCGCGACTCCGACGATCGCCGCGCCGCCGGCGGGAACGACCACTCGACCGGCCAGTGCCGCCACGCCGGTGCCGCGGCCCTCTGACGCCGCTCCCGCGCGACGCGTCTCGATTCCTGTCCTCGTGGCGCTCGGCGCCGTCGCCGCGCTGGTCATCTGGCTGCTGGCCGGCCGTGGACCGGCGGCGCCGCCAGCCAAACCCCAGGCCACCGCAACCGACACGCCGGCGGCGCCGTCCGCCGCCGCACCAGCCGTCGCGGCGCCCTCGGCGACACCGACGCCCGCGCTGTCCTCGAGTCGCCCGACGGCCCGCGCCACGGCGCCCGCGCCGCCAACGCCGTCCGCGGCGTCCAGCGCCACGCCAGCCGGAGCGGACGGCCTCACCGTCGGCGACGCGCAGCTGTGCGCGTCGCTGTCATCGAGCTATCGCTGCGACGCGGCCGGCGCGACCGTTCGCCCGGGCCGCCTGGCGTTCTACAACCGCCTGGTGGCCACCAGCGACACCAGCGTGGTGCACCGCTGGTATCGCGGCGACGAGCTGCGGCAGAGCGTACGGCTCCAGGTGCCCGCTCGCCGGCAAGGCTTCCGGACGTTCAGTCGCGCCACCGTCTCGGCCAGCGACGGTGAATGGCGCGTGGAACTGCGGGCCCGCGACGGCCGGCTGCTCCACGCCGAACGGTTCAGCGTCCGCTGACTCGCCACGCCATCAGTCACGAAGCGCGGCGATGGCGTCCAGCCGCGTCGCCCGAAATGCCGGGCCGCAACTGGCCAGGACGGCGACGACGGCGATGGTCAGCAGCGCGCCCGCGAACACCAGCGGATCGGATGGCCGGACTTCGTAGAGGAGATCCTGCAGCAATCGACTGGCCGCGACCGCGCCCAGTCCGCCCAGCACGAGCCCACCCGCCGCCAGCCCGAGACCGCCACTGACGACGGAGCGGATGACGTGGCCGCGGCCGGCACCGAGCGCGATCCTCAGGCACAGTTCGCGACGCCGCGCGCTCACCGCATCGGCCATGACGCCATAGACGCCGAGTGACGCCAGCGTCAGCGCGGCGCCGGCGAACAGCACGACCACCCACACCGCCAGCCGGCGATCGGTCATCGATTTCGCTCGCGCCTGTTCGAGCGTCCGGATGTTGACGGCGGCGACGCCCGAATCGACCGTCCGAATCGCCTGGCGAACCGCCGGGGCGAGTTGACGAGGGTCACCGGCGGTGTTGACGACGATCGAGAACGTGAACGGATTGCGAGCCTGGGCCATGTAGATACGCGGCGCGTGCGCCAGATCCAGCCGGCGATCGACGACGTCGTCGATGACGCCGACGATCTCGTAGGGGCCGTTGAAAAAGATCGTCCGGCCGACCGGATCGGTGTTGCGGAAGAACTGCCGGACCACGGCCTGGTTGACGACCGCGACGCGGCGGGCGTCGCGACGGTTGTCGTCGGCGATCAGGAAGCGGCCGCCGCGCAGGCGGGCGCCGAGCGCCTCGAAAAAGCCGTCCGACACGTAATCGACGCGGCCGAGCACCAGATCACCGCGCTGCGGCTGGGCCACCGAGCTGAGGAACTCGCCGAAGCCGCCGCCGGCGAACGGGATCCCCATCGCGGTGCCGGCGGCGCGCACGCCCGGAATGGCACGCAGGCGCTCGATCACCGCCTTGGAGAAGGCCAGTCGGCTCTCGGGATTGGGGTAGGTCGCATCGGGCAGCGACAGATCGAACGCCAGCACCCGATCCGGCGTGAATCCCGGATCGGCGTTGACCGCGCGGACCAGGCTGCGGCCGAAAAGGCCCGCGGCCACGAGCAGCACCACCGTCAAGGCGACCTGGCCCACGACGAGCGCCGCCTGGCCGCCCGGACGGCGAGCCGTCGCCGTCGGCCCATCGCGGCGCATGGCGTCGGCCAGATTGGGCCGTCGCGCGCGCCACGCCGGCAGCGCACCGAAGGCGAGGCCCGTCAGCAGCGATACGAGCAAGGCGAACCCGGCGACGCGCAGGTCCAGCGTCGGCAGCATCGCCGGCGGCAGGAAGTCGACTGCCTGGGCGGCCAGCGCGCTGATGGCCAGCGCGGCGAGTCCCAGGCCGCAGGCGCCGCCGATCAGGGCCAGCACAGCGCTCTCCGTGAGCAGTTGCCGAGCGAGTCGGCCACTGCCGGCGCCGAGGGCCGCGCGAAGCGCCACCTCGCGCTCCCGCAGCCAGGCCCGCGCCAGGAGCAGGTTGGCGATGTTCGCGCAGGCGATCAGGAGCACCAGCGTCACCGCGGCGCCCAGCGCGATCAAGAGCGGCCGCGCCTCGCGCGCCATCTCCGCCTGCAGTCCCATCGCCTCGACGCCCCAGTCACGCTTGTACGAGGGATAGGCCGGGTTCAGGCGACGCTTGACCGCCTTCAGCTCGGCGTCGAGCTGGGGCACGGTCGTCCCCGGCGCCATGCGCCCGAACACGACCGCCCAGTGGCCAGCCTTCTGCCCACGATCGGACGCGTCGAGCACCGCCGGCACGAAGAACTGCACCTCGCGCTCGGCGTAGATGCCGTCGGGCACGACGCCGATCACGGTGCGCGGCCGTTCGTCCAGCATGATGGGCGTGCCGACGATCCCGGCATCGGCGCCGAAGCGTGTCCGCCACAGCGATTCGGTCAGCAGCACGACGTCGTTGTTGCCGCCCGCCTTGTCGTCGTCCGGTCCGAACCCGCGGCCGAGGATTGGCGACAGGCCAAAGACCCGCAGCAGCTCGTGTGACACGCGGCCGCCGGCGATCCGATCGGCCGCGCCGCGGCCGCGCCGCAGGTTGGCGGTCACGCCGCCCATCAACACCGCACTGTCGAGGCGCGTGGCATTGCCACGCCAGTCGAGAAACGCGCCGGCCGACACGGAGTTGCGCGAGCCGTCGTCGAGCAGTTCCACGATCTGGACCAGGCGATCGGGCGCGGCATATGGGAGCGGCCGCAACAGCGCCGCATCGAAGGCGCTGAAGATCGTCGCCGTGCCGCCGACGGCGAGGGCGATGGTCCCGATCACGACCGTCGAGAAGGTCGGCCACTTCACCAGCAGGCGGACGGCATAGCGGACGTCCTGCGCCGTCTGCGCGAACCACTGGCCGGCGCGGCGATCACGCACCGATTCCTTCAGCGACTCGACATGACCGAACGCGATCGCCGCCTCACGTCGGGCCGCGTCGGGCGCCGCGCCGCGGGCCGTGCGGGCTTCGGCCTCGAGCTCGAGGTGGGCGCGCATCTCCTCAGCCATCTGCGCGTCGAAGTCGCCCCGCCGCACGCCGCGCCGGATCCGCGTCAGCCAGCCGCGCCAGGCGCTCATGACCGGCCTCCCCCGAGCAGGACCTGGTTGACCGCGCCGGACAGCCGCGCCCACGAAGCCTCTTCCGCCCCGAGATGGCGTCGGCCAGTCCGCGTCAGCGCGTAGAACTTCGCCTTCCGGTTGTTGTCCGAGGTGCCCCAGTCGGCTTCGATCCAGCCGCGCTCCTCGAGGCGATAGAGGGCCGGGTAGAGCGAGCCCTGTTCGACGCGCAGCACGTCCGACGACAGCTGCTGGATGCGCTGGGCGATGCCGAAGCCGTGCTGCGGCTCGAGCTGGAGCGCCTTGAGCACCAGCAGGTCGAGCGTGCCCTGAAGGAGATCCGCCTTGTCTTTGGCCATGGTCACTCCGGCTGTCTGGACGCATCGATGGTCACGTTGGCGAAGTCGCCGGGCGACGTGTTCCCCACCCAGACGCCGACCCATCCCCCGGCTCGATCGGTGAGGCGCTTCACTTCGAGCGTCGCCGATGCGGCCGGATCGACGAACACCTTGATGGTGTCGGCCTCGACCACGATGCTGGCGTGGAACCAGCCCTCGGGATCTGGCGGCGGCGTCACCGGCTTCTCGTAGACGCCGGGATGCTGCTCGCGCAGGCGCTGCCAGGGGTGCGCCGGATGCGATACGTATTGCACCGCACGCTGCCGGCGGGCCGGATCATCGCTCCGGAAATTGAAGGGCCGGAAGTAGATCGCTTCGTAGGTCGTCTCGTCGACGCCGTGGAACGCGATCCCGACGAAACTCGACTGCGACACGTTGCGGCCGCGGATGTCGAGGGCGATCGTGCCGGTCGCGAAGGCGACGTCCGGCCACCATGCCACGCCGTCGCCGTCCCGGGCGTCGAGCCGGAAGACCTGCCGTCCGCCGTCGGTCACGGTGGACAGCGTCCGGTTGTGGATGCGGGGCGGCGCGGCCATCTGGGCCGACGCGGCCGTCCCCGAGACCAGGACGGCGACGAGGACGGCGACGAGGACGAACCCGCGCGCCACCGCGTGATGAAACCGTGTCTGCATGCTCCCCTAGACGGTCTAGAGCATGCCGCGGTTCCCCTAGACCGTCAAGGCGAGCGTCAACGACGCGAAACGTGCCGCCGGGCTGGCGTCGAGGCGGCGCTACGTCTCGGTGCCGATGGCCTGGATGAGCGCCTTGATGTAGCCGTACCCGTAGGCGAATGCCTGGTAGCCGCCCGGGTCGTCGGGGTGAGTCGGCATGTGGTCGGGCATGACCATGTATTGGTAGCCGACCGCGTGCAGCGTGCGCAGTACGGCGGCCATGTCCATGTCGCCCTCGTCCGGGAAGGTTTCCTGGAACCGATCGCGCTTGCCGCGGATGTTGCGGAAGTGGATGTTGAAGATCTTCCCGCGCGTCCCGAACCAGCGGATCACGTCGTGGATCTCGCGCTTCGGATCCTGGAGCATCTCGGCGACCGTGCCCAGGCAGAGGTTGAAGCCGTGGTACGGGCTGGGCGCGATCTGGACGAAGCGCTTCAAGCCCTCGATGGTGCCCAGCACCCGATCGACGCCGTGCAGACCGCCGGGCGGCAGCCCTGGATCGTGCGGGTGGCAGGCCAGACGGATCTTGTGCTCGGTCGCGATCGGGACGATCCGCGTCAGGAAGTACGTGATCCGCTCCCAGGCGACGTCGGCGGAGATGGCCCCGGCGCGCGTCGGCGCTTTCGGATCGGCGACCTCGTCCAGGCGCCACGTGCTCAGCCGCGTGCCGCCGCGGCCGGTGGTCGCCGGCGTCCGCAGCACGCCGAGGACGGACAGGTTGTACTTGATCGCCGGAATGCCGAGGGTCGCGCATTGGCGGATGATCGCGGCCGCTTCGTCGAGCTCCTGCTGCCGCTCCGGCTCCTGCCCCAGCATGATGGCGCGGCGCTTGGCACGGTCGACGTGCGAGGACGACATGAACGGGAACTGGATCATGTCGAGCGCGACACCCTGCTTCTCGCAGCGCTCCTTGAGACGCGGCAGGGCGTCCGGCGACCACGGGCCTTCGGCCTCTTCCCCGCCCTCCGGCGCCCCGCTGATGTGCTCGACGCCGTGCCGCTTGAAGAACGCCAGCATCTTGTCGTCGGTCGGGCCGCGCTGGCAGCCCAGGACCAGCCGGACCGGCTTGGCCGCGACCGGCGGTCTCGACGCGGCCGGGGGACCGCCTGCGGCCGACGACAGCGCCGGCACGGCGAGGGCCGCCGGCAGCGAACGAAGAATCGCGCGTCTTTTCACGAGAGCTCCTTGGATGGCACGGATGCTGGGGATGCTACCTCGCCCCTGGCTTGACAGCGTGCAAAGGGCGGGCGCATACTGCCTCAGTCGTAAGTGAGCAAGTGTTCACTCACTAAAAGGTTCCACCAACTGCCAGGCGCCCGATACGCGCACAGCTGAGTTGAGCCGACTGAAAGAGGGAGCCATGCCACGTCATCGCTTCGTCGACACCCGGGACCGTATCGAGTCCGCCGCCATCCACCTCTTCGTGGAGAAGAGCGTCGACGGCACCACCGTGCGTGACATCGCCGGGCGCGTCGATCTCTCCGAGGGCGCGCTGTACCGCCACTTCGCCAGCAAGGACGACCTCGTCTGGCAGGTCTTCGAGAAGCACTACGTCGCCCTGGCCGACGATATCCGTCGACTGGCCGCCGAGGCCAGGACGACGCGGGGCAAGATCGCCGCGATCATCCGCGGCTGCTGCAAGGCGCACGACGCCGACCCGACGCTGTTCCGCTTCCTGCTCTTCACCCAGCACGGCCAACTGGCCAAGCTCGGTCCCGGCACCCCGACGCCCGTCGACGCCGTCCGCGACGTCATCGTCGCCGGCATGCGCGCCGGTGACCTTCCCGACCAGGATGCCGACCTGGCCACGGCGCTGGTGCTCGGCGTCGTCCTCCAGCCGGTGACCTTCTCGGCCTACGGCCGGCTGCCGGCCACCCTCGGCCCCATCGCCGATCGGCTGGTCACGGCGGCGTGGAACGTCGTCGCCACGGTGTAAGCGCATTTCGTCACGCACGGAGACGCCCGACATGTCCTCGTCCATCGGATCGCTGCTCACCTCGCGCCGCTTCGCGCCGCTGTTCGTCACCCAGTTCCTGGGGGCCTTCAACGACAACCTGCTGAAGAACGCGCTCGGCATCTACGTCATCTTCGTCCTCGTGACGGGCACTGGCGCCGATGCCGGCGTCGACGTCGCCGGGCGCCGGCTCGCCGCCGCCACGCTGGTGCTGCTGGCGCAGGCATTGTTCATCGCCCCGTTCTTCCTGTTCTCGGGCGTGTCCGGCACCCTCGCCGACCGCGTCGACAAGGCGGTGATCGCCCGCTGGGTCAAAGTCGTCGAAATCGGCATCATGGCGCTGGGTGGCCTGGGCCTGTGGCTGGCCAGCGTGCCGCTGCTCCTGGCAGCGGTCTTCGCGTTGGGCACGCACTCGACGGTCTTCGGTCCGATCAAATACGCGCTGCTGCCGCAGCACCTCCGGGACGAAGAACTGGTCGCCGGCAACGCCCTGATCGAAGCGGGCACCTTCCTGTCGATCCTGCTCGGCACGATCATCGGCGGCAGCGTGGTGCTGATGGCTGGCGGGCCCGCCATCGTCGGCGTCATCGGCGTCGTGGGCGCGGTGGCCGGCACGTTCACGGCCCGCCTGATCCCGCCGGCGCCGCCCGCGGCGGGCGCCGATCGACCGAAGCCGCGGCTGTTCGCCGACTCGGTCGCGGTCGTGATGCACATCGTCCGCCGCCGGGATCTGCTGCTGCCGGTGCTGGCGATCTCCTGGTTCTGGACGTTCGGCGCGACGATCATCGCGCTGCTGCCCGACTTCGCCAAGAACGTCCTCTACGCCGACGGGCACGTCGTGACGCTGATGCTGGCGCTGTTCGCGCTCGGCGTCGGCCTCGGATCGATTGGCGCCGAACGGCTGCTGCACGGCGAAGTCAGTGGTCGCCATGTGCCGGTCGCGGCCCTGATCATGGGCGCCGCGGCGATCGATCTCTACTTCGCCAGCAGCGGACGGCCGGCCGCGGACACGCTCACCGGCGTCAGTGCGTTCGTGTCGGCGCCGGGCAACTGGCGGCTGCTGGGCGACCTCGTCGGCATCGCCGCCGGCGGCGGCCTTTTCACCGTGCCGCTCTACGCGGTGCTCCAGCACGTCAGCGAACCGTCGCACCGCTCGCGCGTGATCGCCGGCAACAACATCATCAACGCCATCGCGATGGTCGCCGGCACCGGCATCGTCGGCGCGCTCATCGGCAACGGCCTGGCAGTGCACCAGATCTTCGCCATCTGCGGCCTGGCCACGTTCGTCGTCGGCCTGATCTCCACCTGGATCCTGCGTCGCGTGCTGCTGCAGCGGTTGGTCCGCGTGGTCTTGCGCCTCCTCTACCGCGTCGAGGTCGTCGGCCTCGAGCACGCCCAGGCCGCGCTGCCGCACGCCGTGATCGCCGCCAACCACACGTCGTTCCTGGACGGCATCCTGCTCGGCGCCTTCCTGCCCGGCGACCCCATCTTCGCCATCGACACCCAGATCGCCAGGAAGTGGTGGGTGCGGCCGTTGACGCTGCTCGTCAACGCGCTGCCGGTCGATCCGACCAACCCGCTGTCGATCCGGTCGATGATCCGGGCCGTCGAAGCCGGGTCGGCCTGCGTCATCTTCCCGGAAGGGCGGATCACGACCACCGGCGCCCTGATGAAGGTCTACGAAGGCCCGGCGGTGATCGCCGAACGGACCGGCGCCAAGCTGGTGCCGGTGCGCATCGAGGGGGCCGAGTACTCGCCCTTCTCCCGCCTGGGGGGCAAGGTCCGCCAGCGCTGGTTTCCCAAGATCCGGATCCGCATCCTGCCGGCGGAACGCCTCGCCGCGCCCGAAGGCGTGGTCGGCCGGAAGCGCCGTATCGCGCTGCGACGTGCCCTCGCCGACTCGATGGTGCGCTCGCTGTTCGCCACCGCGCCGATCGACGGCACGCTGCCGGACGCGCTGCTCGAGGCCCGGCGCGTGCATGGCGGCAGCCATCCCATCGTCGACGACCTCGAGTTCGCGCCGCTGTCCTACGACCGGCTGATCGCCGGCTGCCTCGCCCTGGGCGGACGTCTGGCCGCTCGCACCCAGCCCGGCGAGCGCGTCGGCGTGCTGCTGCCGACGTCACGCGCCTCGGTGGTGACGCTGTTCGGACTGCTCTTCCACCGCCGCGTGCCGGCCATGCTCAACTTCTCGACCGGTGTGGCATCGGCCACGGCCGCGTGCACCGCCGCCGAGATCAAGGTGATCGTCACGGCGCGTACGTTCGTCGAGAAGGCCAAGCTCGAAGGTCTGGTCACGGCCCTGTCGGCCAAGGCGACCATCGTCTACCTGGAGGACGTGAAGCAGGAGATCGGCACCTTCACGCGCCTGTCGGCGCTGTTCCGGGCCAGGCGCCTGCAGCCGCAACCGGCCGACGCGGCCCGCGCCAACGAGCCCGCCGTCGTGCTGTTCACCTCGGGATCGGAGGGCACGCCGAAGGGCGTCGTCCTCAGCCACCGCAACCTGCTGGCGAACCGCCACCAGCTGGCGTCTGTCGTCGACATCACGCCGCGCGACATCGTCCTGAACGCCCTGCCGGTGTTCCACAGCTTCGGCCTGACCGGCGGCCTGCTGCTGCCGTTGCTCTCCGGCGTGCGGACGTTCCTCTATCCGTCGCCGCTGCACTACCGCACCGTGCCGGAGCTCGCCTACGGCCTGAACGCCACCATCCTGTTCGGGACCGACACGTTCCTGGCCGGCTACGCGCGCGTCGCCGACAACTACGACTTCTACGCCTGCCGCTACGTCTTCGCCGGGGCCGAGCGGGTCAAGGCGGAGACCCGCAAGACGTGGTTCGAGAAGTTCGGCATCCGCATCCTGGAAGGGTACGGCGCGACGGAGACGTCGCCGGCGATCGCGGTGAACACGCCGATGCACTTCCGCGCCGCCACCGTCGGCCGGCTGCTGCCCGGCATCGAGTCCCGGCTCGACGCGGTGCCGGGCATCGCCGAAGGAGGGCGCCTCGTCGTCCGCGGGCCGAACGTCATGCTCGGCTACCTGAAGGCCGACCGGCCCGGCGTGCTGCAACCGCCGGACGACGGCTGGTACGACACCGGCGACATCGTCGCCGTGGACTCTGATGGCTTCGTCACCATCAAGGGCCGGGCCAAGCGCTTCGCCAAGGTTGCCGGCGAGATGGTGCCGCTCGGCGCCGTCGAGGAGTTCGTCAACACGGTGTGGCCGGAGGCGTCGCATGCCGTCGTCGCCATCCCGGACGACAAGCGCGGCGAGCAGGTGGTGCTGGTGACGAGCCAGAAGGAGGCGGCCCGGGCGGCGCTGCTGGCCGCGGCGCGCGAGGCTGGAGTGCCGGAGATGTTCGTGCCGCGGACCATCATCAAGGTCGCGCAGGTCCCGATCCTGGGCACCGGGAAGATCGACTACGTGACCGCCGGCGCGCTGGCGCTGGCGCAGCCGGCGCCGGTCATCGGCTAGCAGGTCGATCGGGAGACGACACGGCCGGTCCGGCCCTGGCAGGCGGGACCGGCCGTCGTCGTTACTGCGGAGGGCCGGCGGGTTCGGCCAGCGGCAGGTCGATCAGCCACTTGCCGCCGACCTTGTCGATCTTGACCGTCCGCGGCCCCGACTTCACGGTGGCGTGATCGCCCTCGACCTTCAAGTTGCTGAACGGCTGCAGCTTGATCGGGCGCGGCGGCTCCTTCATGCCGAGCGCCGGCCCGGCCTTCACCGCCGCGTCCATGATCGCGGGCACCACGACGGCCGCATCGACGGCGCCGATCTTCTCGTTGATCAGCTTCTCGGCCGGCATCATGGGCTGGCCGATCGCCGCGTCGAGGCCGGACGGCTTCAGCGCCGCGGTGACGGCCGTCTTCACCCCCTTGAACGCTTCGCGCTTCTTCGCGAGGTCAGCGCCCGTCGGCTTCGTTCCCATCGGGTTGGGATCGTCGGGGTCCATGAACACCAGCATCATCAGGCCGTTCATGACGGTCTCGCGGGCCAGGCGCTTCTGCCCCTCCGGCGTGATCAACGCCATGATCGCGCGGGCGTCGCCCTTGGCATTGGCCGCTTCGAGGGCGTCGAGCGCCGCCTGCGGGGTGGCCGGGGGCGTGGCCTGCGAGTGGGCCGGCGCAGCGACGGCCATGCTGACGACGACGGCGGCGGCGAGCGTGGAACACGAACGGACGAATGGTGTGAGCATCAGACCTCCAGGGCGTCGAGTCGACGCGGGTGCGAACAGGCGGCCTGAGTCTACTCTCGTCGGGCCTTGAGCGCGTCGATCATCGCCATCGGCACGGCCATCACCGTGCCGTGCCGCATGCGAACGGCCGTCCCCTCGTCCGGGAACGACATCTTGCTGCTCACGTTTTCCCACGTCACGAGGTCGCGGGACCGCATCGCCCCGTAGTGCTTCTCGACGTAGGCGTCGAAGTAGATCAGATAGTCGTCGCCGATCTTGATGGCCGTCGGTCCTTCCACCCATACCGCCGGCGGGGTGAACGGCGCCGACAGCGCACCGAACGGACCGTGCACATCCGCGACCGGCGCCATCTGCAAGTACTTCTTTGGCGGGTGGCGCGTTTCGTCCTTGACGATCAGGCGGCGGCCGGCGCCGGTGTCGATGAACGTCGCGTCGATGACGCTGAAGCCAGGATCGTAGAACAGCGTCGTCGGCGTGAAGCTGACGAAGTCCCTGGTCGTGGTGCCGTACATCCGGTGGTTGTACTTCTCTTCCGACGACCCGGCGGTCTGCGTGAACCGCCCTGGGATCGTCGAGGCCCAGAAGATGACGAACTCGCCGCGGCCGGCGTCGTAGACGACGTCCGGCGCCCACGTGTTCAGCACGGTCGGCTCGTGCCCCATCACCGGGATGGCCTTCTGCCCGGTCCAGGTGATCAGGTCGCGCGACGTCGCGTAGCCAATGGTGGGTTCGTTCCAACCCGACGTCCAGACCATGTGGAACGTGCCGTCGGGGCCGCGGACGACGCACGGATCCCGCATCAGCTTCGACGTCCCGACCGTCGGAGTCAGATAGCTCTTCCCGTCGTTCAGCTTCTCCCAACGGTAGCCGTCGGCGCTCCAGGCCAGGTGCAGACCGTCCTCACCGTTCTTGGTGAAGTAGGTGAACACGTAGGCCTCCGTCTGCGCCGCGACCAGCACGGGCTGGACGAGCACGCCGACGAGGATGGCGGCGAGGCACAGGGATGGCAGGCGGCGCAGCGGCATGGCGCCATTATGCCGCCGGCCAGGGCTACTCGGAGGCGGCCAGCCCGTGGGCGTGATGGCGGACGTCCTCGCCGGCGACGACGAAGAACACGTCCTCGGCGATGTTGGTCGCGTGGTCGCCGATACGCTCCAGATGACGCGTCAGGAGCATCAGCTCGAGGGTCGACGGCATGCACGCCGGCGTGCGCGCCATCGTGTCGGCCAGCTTGCGGAAGGCCTGGTCGCGCAGCGTGTCGAGGATGTCGTCGCGCTCCAGGACGCTCTGGGCCAGGCCGACGTTGCCGGCGACGAAGGCATCGATGGACCAGTGCAGCATCGCCTGGGCGACATCGGCCATGCGCGGGATGACGTCTTCTTCGGCAATGGCGCCGTAGTCCAGATAACGGCGCGACGCCTCGGCGATGTTCACCGCCAGGTCGCCGATCCGCTCGAGGTCGGCGTTGACCTTGATCGCGGCGACGATGACCCGGAGGTCGATGGCCACCGGCTGCTGGAGGGCCAGCAGTTTGAAGGCGCGATCGTCGATGGCCATCTGCCGCGCGTTGACGTCGCCATCGCCGATGGCGACCTCGTCGAGGGCGTGCAGGTCCCGCGTGGCGAAGCCGCCAATGGCCTGGGCGAGCCGCGCGGCGACGGTGGTGCCCTGCAGGCTCAGCTCGCGCTTCAGCTCGTCGATGCCGGCCAGGAAGGGGCGGAAGGGTGATGCGTTCTGGGTCATGGTGCGCGCCTCTAGCCAAACCGCCCGGTGACGTAGTCTTCGGTCAGCTTCGCCGCCGGGTTGGTGAAGATCTTCTCGGTGCGGTCGAATTCCACCAACTTGCCCAGCCAGAACAGCGCGGTCATGTCCGAGACCCGGGCGGCCTGCTGCATGTTGTGGGTGACGATGACGATCGTGTACGTCGTCCGCAGCTCGTAGATCAGCTCCTCGATGCGCTGCGTGGCGATCGGATCGAGCGCCGAGGCCGGCTCGTCCATCAGCAGGATCTTCGGCTTGATGGCCAGCGCACGGGCGATGCAGAGCCGCTGCTGCTGGCCACCGGAGAGGGCGAGCGCCGAGTCATTGAGGCGGTCCTTGACCTCGTCCCAGAGCGCCGCCTGCCGCAAGCTCTCTTCGACGACGTCGTTCAGGGCCGACCGATCGGCCGCCAGGCGATTGAGGCGGACGCCGTAGGCGATGTTCTCGTAGATCGACTTCGGAAACGGGTTGGACTTCTGGAACACCATCCCGACCTCGCGCCGCAGCGCGACTGGGTCGATGCCCGAGCCATAGATGTCCCGCCCGTCGACGATGACCTTGCCCTGGACACGCGTGCCCGGGATCACGTCGTTCATCCGGTTCAACGTGCGCAGGAACGTGCTCTTGCCGCAGCCGGACGGACCGATGAAGGCGGTCACGAGCTTGGCCGGCAGCTGGGCCGAGATGTCGAACAGAGCCTGCTTCTGGCCGTAGAAGAACGACAGGTGCGAGGCATCGATCGCGACCTGGTGGCTGCCGACCGGCAGTGGCCGCGCGGTAGGCACCACTGTCGTCAGGCTGCGAGGCGTCGCGGGAGCAGTTGAAGTCATGACGGCGGTACCAGTCGGTCGAGTAGCTGTGCCAGGCACGGGCACCATCCTGTGATCAGCTGCCGGTCTGGAGACGTTCCAGCCGGCGTGTGGCGACACGCGCGAGGATCGAGCAGAAGAGGACGGAGGACACGAGCACGAGCGCGCCGGCCCACGCCTGGCGATGCCAGTCCTCGTAGGGAGAAATCGCGTAAGTGAACACCTGCACGGTGAGTGAGGAAATCGGCTGCGTCGGGTCGGCCGACATGAACCTGTTGTTGAAGGCCGTGAACAGGAGGGGCGCGGTCTCGCCAGAAATGCGAGCCAGCGCCAGCACCACGCCGGTGATGATGCCCGGCGCCGCCGCCGGCAGGACGACGGTGAGGGTGGCCCGCCCACGGGTCGCGCCCAACGCCAGCGCGCCTTCGCGCAGGGCCGGGGGCACCAGCTTGAGCAACTCCTCGGTGGTGCGCGTGACGATTGGGATCATCATGATGCCCAGGGCGATGCCCCCGGCAATCGCACTGAACTGCCTGAACGGCATCACCGCGAGCCCATAGACGAAGATCCCGACGACAATCGACGGGACGCCATTGAGCGTGTCCGCGGCGAAACGCGCCATCGTGGCGAGCTTGGTCGCGGGAAACTCGGCGATGTAAACGCCGCTGATGATGCCGATGGGCACCGCGAACGCGGCCCCGATGCCGATGAGGATCAACGTGCCGACGATGGCGTTGGCAAAACCGCCCCCCGCCTCGCCGACCGGAGCAGGAAGGGCGGTGAAGAAGTTCCAGTTGAGTGCCTGGACGCCCTGCGAAATAACGAAGAACAGGACCAACGCCAACGGGACGAGCGCGACCACCACCGAAAGGCCGCACAGCCACACCACGATGGTCGAGATCCAGCGGCGGACGGCGTCGTGCCTCATGCCGCACCTCCTGCCGTCGCCGCCGAGGCCGGGATCGCCTCGGCCCGCGGGGCTCGCACCGGGCGGTTCATGCTCCAGATGAGCAGCCGCGACGCCGTGTTGACGATCAGCGTGATGGCGAAGAGCACCAGCCCGATCTCGATCAACGCCGCGAGATACAGGTCGTCGGCCGCCTCGGTGAACTCGTTGGCGAGCACCGCCGCCATGGTGTACTGCGGCTTGAACAGCGAGGGCGTGATCTGCGGGTTGTTGCCGATGACCATCGTCACCGCCATCGTCTCCCCCAGCGCCCGCCCGAAGCCCAGGATGATCGCGCCGACGATGCCGGTGCGGGCGTAGAAGAGCGCAGCGCGGATCGCTTCCCAGCGCGTCGCACCGAGCGCGTAGGCGGCCTCGCGCTGCGAGCTGGGCACCGCCTTCAGCACCTCGCGCGCGATCGACGACGTGAACGGGATCACCATCACGGTGAGGATGAGCACGGCCGCCAGCATGCCGACGCCGACCGCTGGGCCGCTGAAGATCGGCAGGGCCCGCAGGCTCGCCGGCATGGCCTGCTCGAGGGCCCGCACCGCCGGCACGAGGACGAAGATACCCCAGAGGCCATAGACGATCGACGGGATCGCGGCCAGGAGCTCGGTCAGGAAGGTCAGCGGCGTGCGCAGGCGCGCCGGGCACAATTCCGACAGAAAGATGGCGATGCCGAGCGAGATCGGCGTCGCCAGCATCAGCGCGAGGACCGACGAATAGAGCGTGCCCCAGATGAAGGGGCGCGCCCCGAACTCGCCGGACACCGGGTCCCAGATGTCACCGAGCCAGAAGCCAAACCCGAACTTTTCGATCGACAGCGCGGACTGGCGCCACAGTTCGACGCCGATGCCAAAGACGATCAGGACGACGAGCGCCGCGAAGGCGCCCGTCCCCACCTTGAACCCGAGATCCCCGCTCAGCCAGCGCCGCATGCTGCCGTCCTACGAAACCTTGATCGTGGCGAGCGCCGCCATTTCGAGCTTGATGACCTCGGCCGGCAGCGGCGCGTAGCCGAGCTCGGTGGCGAACTTCTGACCGTCGGTCAGTGCCCACTTCATGAAGTCCACCATCACCTTGCTCTGCGCCTTGTCCTTGGGGTTCTCGTAGAGGAGCAGCCAGGTGAATGACGCCACCGGGTAGACGCCGGCGCCGGGCGCGTTGGTAATCGAGACCCGGAAGTCCTTCGGCATCGACTTCACGGCCGCCGAGGCCGCCGCGGTCACCGCCGGAATCGACGCCTTCACGAATTCGCCGGCAGCGTTCTGCACCGCGCCGTGGGCGATCTTGTTCTGCAGGGCGTAGATCAGCTCGACGTAGCCGATCGAACCGGGCGTCTGCTTCACGAGACCGGCGACGCCTTCGTTCCCCTTGCCGCCGAGACCAACCGGCCATTTCACCGACGTCGCGACGCCGACGCTCTTCTGCCACTCGGGCGACACCTTCGACAGGTAGTCCACGAAGATGTAGCTGGTACCGGACCCGTCCGAGCGGTGGACGACCGTGATGTCCATGTCGGGAAGGCTCACCCCCGGATTGACCTTGGCGATGGCGGCGTCGTTCCACTTGACGACCTTCCCCAGGAAGATGTCGGCGATGAGCGGACCGGTGAACTTCAGGTCTGCCGTCACGCCCGGGATCGAGTAGATGGGGACGACCGCGCCGAGGACCGTCGGCAGGTGCAGGATCTTGCCGGGTGCCGTCTGCATCTGGTCGACGGTCATCGGGCCATCGGTGGCGCCGAAGAACACCGTCTGGTTGGTGAGCTGGCGGATGCCGCCGCCCGACCCGATCGACTGGTAGTTGATCTGGACGCCGGGCTTGACCTTGCCGTACTCGGAGAACCACTTCGAGTAGATGGGAAACGGGAATGTGGCGCCGGCGCCGTTGATCTGCGCGCCCTGAGCGGCCAGCGTGACCGACACCGCGGCAGCAGCGATCCCCGTTGCAACCGCTGCCAGCAGCCGCCGACGCGTGATGAACCAAACCTTCATGCGAACCTCCTGAAGCGAACGAGACGAAACCTAGAAACTCACCAGCATGTGGACCGCGATCCGTTTTTCGGTCGGGCGCGCCGGTGCGAAATCGGTGTACTT
Organism: Vicinamibacteraceae bacterium; assembly: GCA_039916225.1. Lineage (GTDB taxonomy): Bacteria > Acidobacteriota > Vicinamibacteria > Vicinamibacterales > Vicinamibacteraceae > JBDSLU01. The sequence continues at coordinate 16,599 of JBDSLU010000468.1, read as the reverse complement.
GACCTGCTCGACGTCGAACAGGATGGCGGTCGAAACCGTCGTGACCGTCATCTTCGGCCAGTAGGCGATGCCGCCGATGACGCGCTCCTTCCGGCTGTCGTTAGCGTCGTTCGGGTTGAGCTTGTCGTAGCGGAACAGCCCTTCGAGCCCCATGGTCGTCTTCGGCGTCACCCAGAACGTGAACCCGTCGGCATCGACGGCCGCCACGCTCACCCGCGCCTGATCGGTCGCCTTCAGGTAGCTGAAGTAGGCGTTGGCGTATTTGTGCTCGTAGAGCGCGCTCGTAATGAACCGGTTTCGCTCGCCGTCCTTCACCGCGTGGTCGCGATCGACGTAGGCGGTGACGCGGAGGCCACGAGCCAGCCCCGGACCGGGGAATGGTCGCACCGTGGCCCGCAAGCGGAACGACTTCTGGTCGTTCGGCTCGGCGCGGGTATAGCTTTCGCCGTTGTAAAGGCCGGCAATCACCTCGCCGTAGTTCCGGGGAAACGGCGTCCGGAACGAGAGACCGTAGTCGGACGATGCCGCGAACCCCTCGCGATCAGCGAAAATCGTGCCCTGGAAACGGTAGCGGTAGACCGTCTCCTCGAAATCGGTGTAAGGCGTCTGGATCATGCCGAAGCGAAGGTAGCTGCCGGCCGGGAGCCAGTCGCCCATGTTGAACTGAGCGTAGCCGTACTTGAGGCGATAGGTCAGGCTGCCGTTGAGCGAGCTCCCGGTGCCGGTCTCGCGCGAGATATCCGGTGTGATGCGGAAGGCGAACAGGTGGTTCAGCTGCCCGGTCACGTTCAGGTAGGCCCGCCCGACGTTGAACGCCGACTGGCTGACGCGGTTGCTGTCCACGTCGGTGATCTTCGGCTCCTGCGTCAAGGTGTAGTCGAGGAACAGCACTCCGCCGACACGCACGCTCGGCGCGTCGTCAGGCGGGGTATAGCCCGCCGCCGACGTGACCTGTGCCCACCCGTTCACGGGCGCGCCGACCAGCAGAACGGCCAGAGCCCACAGCGATCGATTCAGCCACCAACGTCGAATCACACATCCTCCGTTTTTGCGGTGGGCCCGACCCGACCGCCGAACACGGGGGACGATATCGACCACGTGTGTCGGCCGTGTTTCAGGATTGCGGTCGGGCTGGCTCGCTGCGTTAAAGGTGTGTAAACAAGGGCGGCGGGACTGGCTCGGACCTCGGCCTCCGCGCCGTGGAACCAGCCATCGGAACAACGAGAATGCGTCTCGGAAGGCCCTCAGCTTCTGGTCATCGGTGCCATCGACGGCGGCGGGATCGGGGATACCCCAATGCGCCGTCATTGGCTGGCCCGGCCAGAACGGGCACGGCTCCGCCGCCGCCTGGTCGCAGACCGTGAAGACGAAAGTCGAGCTGCGGCGCGTCTCGCAAATTCATCCCAGCTCTTGCTGCGCAGCCCGTCGGTCGCGATGTGCTGACGCCTGACCACCTCCCGCATCTTCGGCTCGGTGATCGAGGAGCACGGTCGCTTCAAGGTCTTTTCGTATGTCGTTGATCGACGGTGGGCCGCCATCCCGCATGGCGGCCTTCGTCGGCTTCGCACCTTCGTTCCCGCTACCCGGCTCGGGCATACTGCGCCGATCGGGCATCCATGCGGTGTGCCTGCCCGATGTCGGCCGCGCATTGGCCGTGCTGGCCGGGAAAATCGTCTTCGATGCACTCGTGCTGAATCTTGTCGAGCCGGCGGTCCAATCACGCGCCGACCGATTTTGACGCTGCTTGGACCCGGCTCGCCCGCGAGACCCCCGAGGGCTGTCGTCGCCATCCACGCCCCGGGTGTAGGGCGCGAGTTACGGGAAGCGTTCGCCTCTCGTGGCGCTCGGCTGCTCCCCGCCAGGAAGCTCACAGTCCGAGGCCTGGCGCAGGTGCTGCGAGACGCCATCGGCTCGAGCACAACCACCGACAGCTGATTCCCGTGTTGCAGAACGGTCACCTCGCCGTTGCGGCGACGTCGGGCACGGCCACTAGGCTGCCGGCACTGTCCGACGGGCTGCGGGGTGCGATCTGGCGCCCGCAACGGCGGCAGAGGAGGCAGCATGCGCAGACTTCTCGCACGGCGGGTCGGAATCGGACTACTCGTGCTCACCACGGCCGGCGCCAACGTGATCGCCGGAGACAACGACGGTCGCGAGTCCAGCCCGCCGAAGTATCAAGGGCGGCGGGCGAAGAACGTCATCTTCTTCGTCGGCGACGGGATGGGGGTCTCCACCATCACGGCCACCCGGGTCTACTCGGTCGGTGTCGCTGGCCAGCTCGTCGTCGACCAGTTCCCCTACACCGCGCTGTCCCGAACCTACGGCGCCGACGCGATCACTCCGGACAGTGCGCCGACCATGACGGCCATGATGACCGGCGTCAACACCAATGCGGGCGTGCTCGGACTCGACGAGACCACGGAACCGCTCGACTTCAACCATGACGGCGATGGCCGCGCACCCTGGACGCTCCTGGAAGAGGCGAAAGCGGCGGGCATGAAGGTGGGGGTGGTCTCGACCGCGCGCATCACGCACGCCACGCCGGCGGCGACCTACGCCCACATCAACAATCGCGATAACGAGAATGCCATCGCCTTGCAGGCCCTGCCCACCGATGCGACCTTCAACCGGCGGTTGGGCCGGGGCATCGACATCCTCATGGGCGGGGGCCGCCAGTTCTTCGTCCCGAGCAGTGTCGTGGACGAAGAGGGCGGCACCGGGAGCCGGCCGGATGGCCGCGACCTGCGCCGTGAGTTCCGGGGCGCCGGCTACAGCTACGTCTGGAATCGGGGCGGCTTCGAGGGGCTGCACGCGGGCCAGCTTCCCGTGCTCGGCCTGTTCGAGCGCGGCCACATGGAGTACGAGTACGATCGGCCATCTGATCAGGGGACCGAGCCGAGCCTGACGGACATGACCGTCAAGTCGATCCAGCTGCTCGACGAGGCGAGCCGGCGCGGGCGCGGACGCAACGGCTACTTCCTGATGGTCGAGGGCGGCCGCATCGATCACGCGCACCACGAAGGCAACGCGTTCCGGGCGCTCACCGACGCCGAGGAGCTCGACAAGGCAATCGGCGCAGCAGCTCGGAGCGTCGACCTGCGGGACACGCTGATCATCGTGTCGGCGGACCACAGCCACGTGTTCAACATCGCCGGGTATCCGCTGCGCCCCAAGTCGGAACTGCCCTATCAGATCACGTCCAGCGACCCTGGGTTCGAGAACCCGGCGGGACACGGCATTCTCGACCTGGTCTACGATCTCGGCGCGGGCGGCCGGGTGGCGCCTTCGACGGATCGCAACGGTGTGCCCTACACCGTGCTCGGCTACCTCAACGGCCCGGGCTACCGTGGCGGCGTGCGCATCGATCCGCGCACCGACACGTTCCCCGGCCGTGGCGGCGTGCCGACCTCCGGTCCCGACCACCCGGCCTACTTCCAGGAGTCGGCCGTACCGCTCGGCTCAGAGACGCACGCCGGCGAGGACGTCGCCATCTACGCGATCGGGCCGGGCGCCGAACTCGTCCACGGCACGGTCAAGAACACCCACATCTACCATGTGATGAAGGCCGCTCTGCGGCTGGGCGGGCTCTGATCGACCACCAGGGAGGAGACCTCGCCGCCAAGGCGGGGTCTCCGCTCCGCCTCATGCACAGCCCTTCCCTCCGCTGCCGCATCGCCGGCGCCGCGTTCTGTGTGGTGCTCGGCTATCCTCTGCCCGGGATTGCCGGGCAGGCACCCAGCTTGATCGCCGCCCCCACCATCCCGACCCGGACGAGCCCGCTGCCGGCGCTGGCGCCAACGGCGGCCTTGCCCCCCGAGGCGCTCGGTCTCGAGCCGATCGCCTTCACTGTGGTTCGTCGGACCGATCCGCGACAGGCGGTCGAAGGCGCGATCGAGCAGGTGACCCGCACGGCGGACCGCGTGCACGTTCGCCTCAGTCCGACGCGAGAGTGGCTGTACGTTCGCAATCCCCTCGATGCCCGCCGCGTGTCGGCCGTGATGATCGACCACGACCAGCGGGCGTTGGTGACCTACGAGGAGAGTGACCTGCGGAACACGCGCGGTATACGCGGGTGGCTCGACGTGCTGACCGTGGGGCTCGATCCCGACGCCGTCCGGGCCGCAGCGGTCACCACTGACGTCCGCACCATCGACGGCGTCGCGTTCACGCGCTACGTGACGCGATCCGCTTCGGGTTCGACCAGTGACATGTGGTGGAGCCAGGCTGAGCTGATGCCGTCCGAGGTCGTATCAGCGGACGCGAACGGCAATCGCACGACCTGGCTCTCGGTCCGCGACATCCGCCGCACGATCGACACGACCCTCCTGGCACCGCCGGCGACGCGCTTCCCCACCTACCGTGAAGTCGCCTACCCCGACTGGCTCGAGGGTTTGCCGTGAGGCCAATCAGGAGAACGCCTTGATGCCGACCTGCAGGATGCGCGGATGGTAGGTCGACGCGATCGTCCCTTCGCCGCTGCGGGTGCGTTCGGGGCCCGCAGGTTGGGTACGATTGAGCACGTTGACCGCTTCGACGCGCAGCTCGATGCTCCCTGACGCCAGGGGCGGCCAACTCGCCGTCCCACTCGTACCTGTCCTGGCCTAGCCGAAGCGGACCGGGTGTCGCTGCGCGTGGCTTCTATTACACGGCCGGGCGGCCGCTTGGCACGATGGGCGGACCTGCGCCGGCGCCGGTCCGCCGAGGACGGGCCGACCGTCAGGCGGTCTGGCGCAAGCGGCCCTCGATGACGTGCGGCGGCGGCTCGCGCAGTTCCCAGATCAGCCCGAGGGCGGCGAGGCCCTTCAGGCCGTAGTAAGTGATGTCGATCTCCCACCAGAAGAACCCCTGGCGCGTCGACGCCTGGTAGTGATGGTGGTTGTTGTGCCAGCCCTCGCCCAGCGTCAGCAGGGCCAGGATGAAGCTGTTGCGGCTGTCGTCCTTGGTCGGGTAGCGGCGCCGCCCGAACATGTGGGTGAGGCTGTTGATCATGAAGGTGACGTGCCAGTTGATCACGGTGCTCACGATGAAGCCCCAGACCAGGACCGGGAAGCCGCCGATCAGGTAGCAGAGGACGCCCATCGCGACGCCGGGCACCAGGTGGTGCTTGTCCAGCCAAACCAGCTCCGGGTACTTCACCAGGTCGGGGACGCCATCGAGGTTCGTCTCGTGCCAGTCGTCGCCCATGATCCAGCCCATGTGGGCCCAGATGAAGCCCTGCAGGCCGGGCGAGTGGACGTCGCCGTGCTGGTCGCTGTGCTTGTGATGGTGGCGGTGGTTCGCGGCCCACCACAGCGGCCCCTTCTGGACACAGGTCAGGCCCGCCACCGCCATCACGCACTGGAAGGCCCGGCTGGTCTTGAAGCTGCGGTGCGAGAAATAGCGGTGGTAGAACCCGGTCAGGGCGAACATCCGGATCAGGTAGAGCCCGATGGCCAGGGCGACCAGGTTCCACGAGAAGGGGGTGAAGAACGGAAACACCAGGGCACAGACGTGCATCAGCACGAACGGCAGGCTGCGCCAATCCCACCTGGGGAACCCGCGCTGCAGGGGCGTTTCATGGAGATGCTCGGCCGAGATCGGCCCGGATGGTTCGGGAACCCGCTGACTCATACCCGGAATTATCGGCACCCGGCCCCCCCGGCGCTGTCACGCTTGCGCGCGGAAGTGTCATAGAACTGTCAGGACCGCCTTCGCGGACCGGTTCGGTGCATTACTCTTGCGCCCTGGCCGGTCCCATGCAGCGTCCCCGCCGCTTCGCCCGCATCATCGTCGTCTACGTCGCCTCGCTCGTGATCACGGTCGCGATGCTGGTGTGGTGGATCATCGCGGTCCTGCCCTACCACTGGGCGGTCCTGACCGGCGGGTCGGTGCTGCTCGGCCTGCTGATCGTGGGCCTGACGTTCCAGCTCGCCCATGCCCTGGGGGAACGCAACTACTCGCGCCGGCAGGAAGAGTTCGTCTCGAACATCACCCACGAAATGAAGTCGCCGCTGGCCGCCATCAAGCTGCACGCCCAGACCCTCGAGCAGGTCGCCCCGGACGACGAGCAGCAGTCGGTCCATTTCATCCTGCAGTCGGTGGCGCGGATGGAGACGCTGGTCGACAACGTCCTCGAGAGCAGCCGGCTGGTGTCGCGCAAGCGCGGCACGGCGCTCTCTCCCACCCCGCTCCGGCCGTTCTTCCAAGGCTACTTCGCCGAGGTCCGGCCGACGGTCGAGGGCCGCGGCCTGGCCTTCGCCGTCGAGGTCGACACCGACGCGACGGTCCTCGCCAACGACGACGGCCTGCGGCGGGTCATGACCAACCTGGTCGAGAACGCGGTGCGCTTCTCGCACAAGGGCGGCGAGATCCGCTGCCGCGTCGCCGACAGCGGCGCCGCCGTGCGCATCGAGGTCGAGGACGACGGCGTCGGCATCCCGCGGCACGAGCTGACCAAGATCTTCGATCGCTTCTATCAGATCGGCCGCGAGATCTCGGGCCGGCGCGGCGGCACCGGCCTGGGCCTGGCGATTGTCGCCGCGCTCGTCAAGGAGATGAACGGCGACGTGAAGGCGATGACAATCGACGGCAAACCCGGCACCCGGTTCGTGGTCACCCTGCCCCTGGCCCGCGACAGCAGGTTGGCGGAGTCGCGCTCGTGACGCGGGAAGCGGTCGCCCGCATCCTGCTCGTCGAGGACGAGGAAGCCCTCGCCGAAGGTCTTCGCGTCAACCTGCACCGCAAGCAGTACGACGTCGACGTGGCCAGCGACGGGCGCACTGGCCTGGCCTCGGCCCAGGCGCGGCGCTACGACTTGATCCTGCTCGACATCCGCCTGCCCGAGATCGACGGCTTCGAGGTCTGCCAGCGGCTGCGCCAGGACGGCAATTTCACGCCGATCCTCATGCTCACGGCGCGCAACCAGCCCGACGACGTGGTCTACGGCCTCAAGCTCGGCGCCGACGACTACGTCACCAAGCCGTTCGACCTCGCTGAGCTGCTGGCCCGGATCGAGGGGCTGCTGCGCCGTGGCGAGTGGTGGCGTCAAGAGCGGGAGGACAGCGACACCATCGAAACCGCGCCACCGGCGCCCCACCCCGTCGCGGTGGCCGCCCAACCGGAGACGACGGAAGCCCCGCCAGCCGGCCCGGCCGGCGACGCACGCCGCGTCGAGTTCGGGCCTTACTGGGTCGACTTCCGGACGTGGCAGGCGCGCACCCGCGAGGGCGTCGTCGAGCTGTCGCGCAAGGAACTGGCGGTGCTGAAGCTGCTGGTCGAGCGGCCGCACGAGGTGGTCAGCCGGCGCGAGCTCCTCGCCGAGGTGTGGGAGCTCCCCAACCACCCCAATACCCGCGTCGTCGACAACGTCATCGTCTCGCTGCGCCGGGCCTTCGAGACCGACGCCGCCAAGCCGCGCCACATCCTCAGCGCCCGCGGCGTTGGCTACCGCTTCGTGCCGTAGCGAGATTGGCGGCCGGCCGGGCGCGAACGTCCAACTTCCAACTTCCAAGGAACTCCCAACGCCCGACTCCGAGACCCGAGCCCAACCTGATTGGGACTTGGCAGTTGGCGTTTGGCAGTTGGCCGTTGGCGCTTGGCGTTTGGAAGTGCCTTGGAGGTTGGAAGTTGGGCGTTGGGAGTTGACGTCCGCGGCGCGGCGTCCCTGGACGGCGCGGTATCATAGGCGCCTGTGTCCTTGCGCGTGCCCTTCCGAGTCCTGAGCGCCCTCGTACTCGCTGCCGCGCTCGGGGCGGCTGCCGTCGTGGCTGGTCGCGGCCAGGCGCCGCCGGCAACGTCGGGGCAGACGCTGTGGACGGTCATCGGCACCGACGGCCGGCGGCCGATGGCGACGACGCCGTCGGGCGGCCGGGAGATGGTCACGGCCGAGGAGCTCGGGCGCGTCTTCGGCGTCGAGCTGCGTGAGGATCCGCTGACGCGCGGCCTGGCGCTGACGGTCCAAGGCAAGACCATCGTCGTCTCCCCCACTACCGGCCTGGCCTCGATCGGCGGCCGCGTCGTCACCCTCTCGACTCCACCCGTCCGCAGCGAGCGGGGCTGGAGTCTGCCGATGGATTTCGTCGATCGCGCGCTGTCGCTCGTCTACCAGCCGCGCCTCGACGTCCGTCCGGTCACGCACCTCATCGTCGTCGGCGACGTGCGGGTGCCGCGCGTGCAGGTGCGGCTCGAAACCCAACCGCGGCTGGCGCGGGTCCACTTCGACGTGGCGCCGTCGACGCCGCACACGGTGGTGGCCGAGCCCGGGCGCCTGATCGTGCGCTTCGAGGCCACCGCCCTCGACCTCGAACTCGCCGCGGCCGGACCGCCGGACCTGGTGCTGGCGCTGCGGGCCATGCCCAACACGCCGGCGGTGGCGATCGATCAGGGGCCGCGCTACGGCACGTTCCGCGTCGTCGAAGGGCCCGAGGGGCCCACCCATCGGACCACCGTCGAGTTGCTCGCCGCGGACACGCCGGCGACGCCAGTTCCCGAACAACCGGCGCTGCCCGGGACGCCGGTCCCGGGGCAACCGGTGATGCCGGGCTCCCCCGTTCCTGAGACGACCCCACCGCTGACGATCGAAACGCCGACGATCCACACCGTGGTCATCGACCCGGGCCACGGCGGCGACGTCGACGTCGAAGGCGTCCGCGGCCCGGGCGCTCGCGGGCCGGCCGGCACGTTCGAGAAGCACATCACGCTGACCATCGCCCGCCTGCTCAAGAGCGCCCTCGAGGCCCGCCTCGGTGTCCGCGCCCTGCTGTCGCGCGAAGACGACCGGACGGTCTATCTCGACGAGCGCGCCGCCTTCGCCAACAACAACAAAGCCGATCTGTTCATCAGCCTGCACCTGAACGCCTCGGTCAGCCAGAAGCCGTCGGGCGCGGAAGTGTTCTTCCTCAGCCTCGATGGCTACAGCCCCGAGGCGCGGCGCGTGGCGCAGATGGAAGGCGCGGTGCTGCCGAGTGCGACCGGCGGTGATCGCACCATCGAGATGATGCTGTGGGAGATGGCGCAGCTGCAGCACCTCGAACAGTCGGCGGTGGTCGCCGGCCTGGTCGAGCAGTCGCTGCGGACGCGCGTCAAGATGAGCCCACGCGCCATCCAACAGGCGCCGTTCCGAGTCCTCGTCGGCGCCAACATGCCGGCGGTGCTGGTCGAACTGGGCTTCATCTCGAACCCCGGGGAAGAGAAGCTGCTCGGCTCGCACGCCTACCAGCTGCGGCTGGTCGATGCCCTGGTCGACGCCGTCGGCCGCTACCGCGTCCAGCTCGAAGCGCGGCGACCGGGCACGGCGCCCGCATCGACGCCGGGCACGTTGCCCGGCCCGGCGCCAGTCCACGCTCCGACGCCCGGTCAGCTCCCCGCCGCGGCGCCACCGGCCCCGAGGACGCCCTGACCGTGCGGCGCGCGCTGATCGCCCTCGGCGTGATCCTCGCCGCGGGCGCGCTCGGTTGGGCGATCTTCTGGTGGCTGCCCGGCGTCATCACGCCGCAGCAGGCGACCCGCGGCGGCGTCAGCGCGGCGGACGCCCCGGCCGGCAGCGGCCGCACGATCCGGGCGACCCTGTACTACGCCAACGAGACGGGCGATGGCCTGGTCGGCGTCGAGCGCGAGGTGCCGCAGGCCGACGACACCGCCGAACAGGCCCGCAACATCCTCGACCGGCAGTTCGAGCCGGCGCCGGCGCCGCTGCTGCAGGTCGTGCCCGAGGCGACGCGCGTCCGGACCGTATTCCTGATCGCCGGCGGGACGGCGTATGTCGATCTGACGGGCCAGGTGGCGAGCACCCACCCGGGCGGCTCGCTCGACGAGCTCCTCACCGTCTACGCCATCGTCGACGCCCTGACCGTCAACCTGCCGTCCATCACCGGCGTCCAGATCATGATCGACGGCAAGGAAGTCGATACCCTCGCCGGCCACGTCGACCTGCGCCGGCCGCTGCCGGCCAACCGCGCGCTGATCCGTCCACCCGCTTCGTAAAGACTGCCCCCACCCCATGGCTCGAGCCGATTCCCGATCGCCCGGCGACCTGCGCCTGACGCGCATGACGCCGCACTTCCAACTGCACCCCGAAGGCTCGGTCCTCATCGAGGTCGGCAACACCCGCGTCATCTGCGCCGCCTCGATCGAGGATCGCGTGCCGCCGTTCCTGCGCGGCCAGGGCAAGGGTTGGGTCACGGCCGAGTACGGCATGCTGCCGCGCGCCACCACGACGCGGACGCAGCGCGAGTCGTCGGCCGGCAAGGTCGGCGGCCGGACGCAGGAGATCCAGCGCCTGATCGGGCGTTCGCTGCGCTCGGTGGTGGCGATGGAGAAACTGGGCGAGCGGACGGTGTGGGTCGACTGCGACGTCATCCAGGCCGACGGCGGCACCCGGACGGCCTCGATCACCGGCGGCTTCGTGGCGATGGTCCTGGCCTTGGGCAAGTTGAAGCAGGCCGGCAGCATCAGCAGCGTGCCGGTCCTCGACTACGTCGCCGCCACCAGTGTCGGCGTGATCGGCGGCGTGCCGATGCTCGACCTGGCCTATGAGGAAGACTCGCGGGCCGAGGTGGACATGAACGTGATCAAGACCGGCGACGGGCGGTTCATCGAGGTGCAGGGCACCGCCGAGGGCGCCCCGTTCGACCGCGATGCGCTGGACAGCCTGCTCGATCTGGCCGGCGCCGGCATCACCGCCCTCATCGCGCTCCAGCGGGAGCACGTCGGGACGATTCTCGGGCGCTAGCCACCCTGGGCCTCGGGCGCTGGCGGCCTTGGGCCTCGGACGCGGACGGCCCGGGCCTCGGACGCGGGACTCACCCGCCCGTTCGTTCGTGGCGGGCGCCGCGTTTCTTCCCGGTGGGGCTGCCTCGGCAGTCCCTGGCGCCGCGCCGGCTCGCGCGCCCGGATCGGCCATCCAGCCGGCGTGAGGAGCGTCTCGATGTCGTCCTATACCGACCAGGTCCTGAACGCGCTGACTGCGTTCGACACCACGCTCGCGGGCTTCGGGGCGATGGTGCGCACCCGCCCGTCGAGCGCCACGGTGCTGCGCAAGGACCTGGACAGGCTGATCGAGTGGGCCAACCGGGCCGGCGCGGCCGCCTCGCAGCTGCGCTTCTCCTCGAACATCATCGTCGGCACCGCCGTCGACATCGTCGACTTCCAGGTCCGGCTGCAGGGCGAAGCGGCGGCTCTGGCCTCCGCCCTGGGCGGACTGGCCAGCGTCCTCGAGAAGCAGACGGCGATCCGCGATGCCTTCGAGGACGCCGTGGTAGCCCTCGACGAAGCGGCCCAGGGGGTCGCCTCCGCGCTCTTCCCCGGGGCGGTCGAGGGCCTCGGTGACGTCAACGTCGCGCTGTGGGACTTCGACCGCGTCCTGTGGCGCGAATACACGACCCGGTTCCGCGACGCCGTCCGCGAAGGCACGCTGACGTTCGACCAGCAGTCGCGCATCCAGGCCATCGCCAACGAGGTGCACCAGGCCTTCGACGACGTCAACGCGCTGCTCAACGCGCTGGCCGAGAACGCCATGCCTGACGGACCGTCGATCGCGCGGGCGCTGACCGCGGCGCGCGCGGCGCTCCTCAAGTCGGTCGACACCGCGGCCAGGAAGCTGACCAAGCCGTACGCCGACTTCGCCCCGTTCGTCGACCGGGCCGGCAAGATCGCCCGCAAGGTCGATCGGCTGTTCGACAAGCTGCGCATCCCGGTCTTCCCCGCCCACGGCGACCTCGGCGCACTCGGCGCCTGCGTCTCGCCGGTGCTCTACGGCTCGCTCGGCGGGGCGCAGCGCTTCGCCCTGCTCAACATCGCCTCGCGCCTGCAGGCCATCACCGTCAACGGCCGCCAGCTGCTCGACCCGGCCTTCGGTGTCCAGATCACCCGCGTCTTCCCCGACCGCGTCTATCTGAGCGCGGACGCCGCGCTGATCGCCGACATCGAGGGCGACCGCGCCCAGTTCGCCTCCGCCCCGGCCGGCCTGCACCGCTTCCGGGAGGGCAGCTTCAAGGGACGCCATGCCGCCCGGGGCAACCTGCAGGTCAGCTTCGCCCGCCAGGCGGTCGGCACGCGCGTCGACGTCGACTGCGACATCGATCTGTATCGCGACCCGTTCCGCCACCTGTTCGGTGAAGTGCTGGTCAACCACCTCACCGGGCGGACCACCGATCAGTTCAACGTCCAGCAGGTGCTGGCATCGCAGCAGATCGCGCCGATCGGCGGCTTCACGCTGCTCACGGCGTGACCGCCGTCACCAGCACAGCTGGACGGTGATCGTGTCGCGGCCGAAGGTGGACGGCTGGATGCCGGTGACCTTGAGCGTGAACCGGCGCTCGTCCTGCGTGAAGGGGAGGTCGCCGCGCGGTCGCTGATCGGACAGCGTGAGCGGCCCCTGCCGCACGGTGTTGTAGTTGTTGGCGGTGTACTTGCGGAAGTTGTCCCGACCCAGCTTGCCCTGCTTCAACTGGAAGGGCGCGTAGAGGCGCCCGGTCACGACATAGATGTCGAAGGGGTCGAAGCCGCCCAGCAGCCCCGAGTCGATGTCGCCGACCCACACGCTGGCGTCGCGGACCCCGTCGAGCACGCGGAAGGACTCGTCGGGCACCACGAACGGCTTCCCGCACCCGGGCGCCGGCGGCGCGGCGCCCTTCTGAGGCGCCTGCTGCACCTGCATGGCTTTGCCGGCGGGCTTGCCCGACACCGCCTTGTCCTGGCCGCCGGCCAGGATCCAGGCCTGGGCCAGGACGATGCCGGCAACGGCGACGATCGCCCGGCTCGCCCTAGGGTGCATGCGCCACCTCGGTCTCGGGCCGCAGCGTGCGCCGGTAGCGCAAGGCGTTGCCCACGAAGATCTCGCGGAACTTCTTGAAGCGCGGCTTGTTCACCGCCAGTTCGAGGCGCGACTTGCTGGTGGCGCCGACGGCTTCGTAAGGGATGGTGAACTCACCGGCCGAATCGGTGGTGGTCGCGGTGTTCAACTGGGTGTCGAGGTTGCTGAGTGTCACCGTCGCGTCCTCGATGGTGTGATCGGTATCGTCGGTGACGGTGCCGCTCAGGAAGCCGGCGGTGGCCTTGGCGGTGTTGTCGCTCACCTGCAGTTGGGCGAGCACGTCTGGCTCCTCCTGCTGGCCATAGCGGTGCGCCGCGACGACGCTCAGCACCCACGCGACGGCGATCGGCGCGGCCACGGCAAGCAGGGTCGCGCGCGGCGAGAGCCGGCGCGCCAGCCCCGACAGCCAGGAGAGCGGCCATCCCGACCGGGCCAGCGCCACCGAGAAGCCGCGGCGGGTGGCCTCCGTCGACGGCCGGACGAACCGGGCCAGCGTGTCGGCGATGTGGTCGGCGTCGCGCGCGAACTCGCCGTGCCGCAGCACCGCGCCTTCGCTCGCCAGCAGCTTGCGCAGGTCCTCCGGCAGCAGCGCCGGATCCGGCAGCGCGGCGCCGTCGAGGGTCACCGGGATCAGCCGGCACTCGACGCGCATCGCCGCCAGGATCTCGCAGCGGACGAAGTCGTTCGGCTGGGCGAGACGGTCGGCCTGCGCGACCCAGTGCGGGCCGATCAGCACCAGCATGGCGTCCGCGGTGGCAATCGCCTTCTCGATGCGCGAGGCGAAGTGCTCGCTCGGCGTGAGGGTGTCCACGTCCATGAAGACGCGGTCCTCGCCGAACCGGGCCGCCAGGCGGTCGAACAGGCGCCCCGCGTGCCCGGCGGACTCGTTGCGCCGATAGCTGATGAAGATGCCCGGCATGACGATCGGACGCCCCCCGGCCTGTCAGCTCGGTAACGTGAAAACGGGGCGTCCTGCCGAGAAGAACGATACGGCGGGTCGAATCGAACGCGTCATGGGCGTCGAACGGGTACGGACACCGGCTGCCGCCCGGCGTCCGCCCAACGCGTCGGTGCTCAGAGGCCCTGCCCGAAGTCCAACGTCGCGGCCCACTCCGGGTGGTCGATCAGCGGGTTGCGATTCCCCTGCTTCTCGAAGATCGCCGCGTTGCGGTGACGCTCGTAGAGGCTCACCGGGTGCGAGGCATGCCAACTGAGGAGGGTCGCGAGCCGCGCCTGATCGTAGGTGGCGCGCAGCCCGTTCACCTTCCCCGGATAGCGCAGCAGGAAGTAGAGCGTCGCCCGCGCCACGATGCCCTTGGCCGCACCGGGCTCGAACCGTTCGCCCTCACGCTTGCCGCAGTCGGTTCGGACGACTTCCTCGAAGTCCGGGAAGTCGAAGAACGGGATGTTGCCGCGGAAGCTGTTGCAGCCCGGTTCGCAGGCGAACAGGTGGTGGAGGTCGCCGCGCATCGGCTCGTCCTTGTCGTACCAGGACTGCGGCACGACGTGCTCGCAGTTGAACGGCAGGTCGGCCTCGAGGCGATCGGCTTCGAGCGCGATGCGTTCGGCGGACAGCGCCGCCTCGGACCGCAGCAGCCCCTGCAGCCGGCTGTCGCGCTCCTCCTGGATGCGGAAGTCCTCCCGCACCAGCTCCTCGGGCTCGAAGGTGCGCTGCGAATAGATGCTGCGCAGCTTGCGATCGGGATGCAGGTCGACGAACGGATAGACGTGCGTGCTCGGCTTGTAGGCCGGCTTCGGGCCGTGCGTCGAGGCCAGGAGCGCCGACAGCGCGTCGAACCGGCCGTCGGCGTCGACGGCCGCGTCGAAGCCGGCGTAGTAGGCGGTGCGCGCCGCGGTGTCCTTGGCTTCGTTGAAGTACTCCTTGGCCTTCGCGGCCTCGACTGCGGCGAGCGCGTCCTGCAGGCTCGTCGACGTCGCCGATGCTGGCCGCTGCGGCACCGCCGGCCCGATCGGGACGGGCGCATCGGAGACGGCAGGCGTCCGGGGTACTGCTGCCAATCGATCGCCGACACTGATGCTGACCTGGATCGGGATGGTCCACGTGGCGACGCCGTCGGCAACGACCGCGGATTGGCCAGTGCCGGCAGACGCCCGCGGCGGCACGGGAACGCCTGGCATCGTCGCCGCGGCTTCCAACGCGAACAGCGACGCCCGCAGGGCCTGCGCGGCGGGCGGCAGCGTCTGCTGCTGCAGGTGCGGGGCGATCCGGCTGACGCGGGCGCCTTCATTGGCGATCCAGTGGATGCGATGCTCGCCCATCGACGCATCCCAGAGCGTGCCGTCGCTGGTGAGATAGCGGCCCTGGGCGTCGGTGCTGGGCACCCCGGAATGGTGCAGCGCCACCAGCTCCCACTGGTCGTTGAAGACCGGTGACCCGGACGAACCCGGCGCGGTATCGGTCTTGTAGTGGAGGAACTGCGGCAGGATGTCGGCGAGCATGTTCTCGCGCAGCGCCACCTGCTTCAGCTCGCCATTCGGGTGCTGGATGATGTTCAGGCTCTCCCCCAGCAGCACCTTGCCCTCGGCTTCGATCAGCCGGTTGTAGCCCAGAGAGGCGACGTCGACGTCGTCGGCAGATCGATCGCGCACCGCCACCAGCGTGTAGTCGAGGACCGGATCGGTGACGAACAGCGTATCGGGATCGAGCGCGAACACGGCCGGCGCCGGCACGCCATCCTGGTAGTTGAACTCGGCCAGCGACTCGGCAGCCTCCTGGGCCGAGCCCAGGACGTGGTTGTTGGTCAGGAGGACGCGCGGGCCGACCAGCGAGCCGGTGCCGTAGCCGATCGTGCGGCCGCCGCTCCGGATCCGGATCCGCGCCACCGTGCGCGAGGCGGCGACAGCGCGCTCGAGGAAGGTGACGCTCATCAGCTCGCTTTTGCCGAGGATGCGCTCGAAGACGCTGACGGCCGGCGCCACGACGCCCTTGGGCGCGGAGGCGACACCTTCCGCCACCGCCGTCGCCGCCAGGCGCATCATGCGCTTCTCGACCCGGGCCGGCGTATCGGCCGTCGCCGGCGATCCCTTGGCGAGGGCGGCGGCGTGGGCGTCACGCTGCTGCGTGCGTCCGGCGTAGCGGGTGGCCGTTGCGGCGATCGTCGAGGTGGGAACCATCATCGGCGTTGCTCCTTGCGCGTCGGGCGGGGTGTGCTCGAAGAACGTCCGATCGGTCCGATTCGTACACCACGACCTCGATGTTCGCGGCGGACCGAGAGCCTGGCGCCTCGGGTCGGCGTGCGGTGCCGGGCCCGGAGACGTTGATCGCGACATGGCCCTTGCACTCGTCTCCCGCCGTGGCCCCATGCTGCCGCCCGCCGACGCGGCCGGACAGGACGCCGGCGGCCCGATCCTGCTGACCTGCGACGGCGTCGAAGTGACACAGGCGATCCAGGACATGGCGCACGGCGTGCCGCTGATCGCGCAGAAGCGCACGGTGGCCCGCGTCTATCTCGGTGTCGGCGGAGCGGACGCGGTCACGGTGAGCGGCGTCGTCCGCGTCCGCCGCGTCGGCTCGAGCGGCCTCGGCACCGCCATTCGCGCCCAGGCACCGCTGACGATCGACCCGGTGCTGAACGGCAACCTGCGCGCCAAGCGCGAGAGCGAGACACGCAGCCTCAACTTCATCCTGCCGCGGCAGGTGCTGACCGCCGGCCAGTGGGAGGTGCGGCTGTCATCCCTCAGCCGCGTGCAGCCGCACCGCGCGCTCGCCGTGCCGGCCGGGGCCTCGCGGACCATCACCTTCACCGCGTCGCCGCCGCTGCGGGTGCGGCTGGTCGGCATCCGCTTCC
>JBDSLU010000467.1:0-3793 GCA_039916225.1 Vicinamibacteraceae bacterium | reverse complement strand
CCTCGTGGTCACGACGGCTGCGACGCCTTGAAAACGCCGCTCCGCGCCGCTTCGGCAATCGCCACCACCGCCGGGTGCTTGATCCGGCGCTCGTAGGAGATGGCGTAGAAGCGCTCGCGCACCGCGTCGATGTCTCCCAGTGGCGCGACCCGGTATTGGCGCCGGATCTCCGCGGCGATCGCCGTCGGACCAACGAACACTCCGGCGCCGTTCTCGCCGAACGCCTTCATCAGCGCGCTGTCGTCGAACTCGCCGACGATGGCCGGCCGGATGTCGTTGGCCTGGAACCAGTCGTCGAGCTGCCGGCGCACGACGGTGCCGTCGCCGGGCAGCAGCATCGGCGCGCCGGTCAGCGACTGGGGGAACTTCGCCTTCAGCTTCCGGGCCAGCGCCGGCGCGGCGAAACAGGTGACGCCGCTCTCGCCCAGCAGGTGGCTGTAGGCCTTCACATGGACCGTTGGTGGCACGGGCGTGTCGGCCAGCACCAAATCGATCTCGTGCACGGCGAGCGCGGCGAGCAGCGACTCGGCTCGCGCCTCGCGGCAGATGACGCGCACCGGTATCGGCAGCTCCAGCGCCGGCGCCAGCAGGCGATAGGCGATCTGCTTGCTCAGGACGTCGGCGACGCCGACGACGAGGCGCATCGGCCGGCCGGTGGCGCGGCCCTGCACCGTGTCCAGCAGCTCGCGCCCCAGCGAGAAGATCTCGTCGGCGTAGCGGTAGACGACCTGGCCGACGTCGGTCGGCACCAGCCGGCGGCCGACGCGGGTGAACAGCTTCTCCCCCAGTCGATCCTCGAGGGCCCGGACCTGGGCGCTGATGGTCGGCTGCGACAGCCGCAGCTTCTCGGCGGCGCGGACGACGCCGCCTTCGCGGACGACCATCCAGAAGTAGAGAAGGTGGTGGTAGTTGAGCCATTCCATGACGGATCTCGCGTTGCCCTGGCTGCCTTCTACGTCGCGGGGCCCGACCGCATTACATAGATCTACTCGATACGATCGGTAGAGTATTTGACATTGCCTATGGATACCACCGCCGCCCACACTCGGATCGTGGAGGAACGAGCGATGGCAACCAACCGGTTCACCGGACAGATCAAGACCGTACTGCTGCTCGGCACACTGACCGCCATCGTGGTCGGCGCCGGCAGCCTGGCGGCGCCGTCCTACGCCTGGGCGTTCGCGTTCGCCGGTGTGGCGATGAACGTAGGGATGTGGTTCTTCTCGGATCGACTGGTGCTGCGGACCAGCGGCGCGCGGCTGCTCGAACCGGCAGAAGCACCGGACCTGCACCAGATGGTCGGCGAGCTGGCGCGCGCCGCGAACATCCCGACACCGACGCTCTACCTGATCGAGGCGGACTATGCCAACGCCTTCGCCACCGGCCGAAACCCGGCGCACGGCGCGGTCGCGGTGACGAGCGGCCTGCTGCAGGCCCTGTCCCGCCGGGAAGTGCGCGGCGTCGTCGCGCACGAGATCGCCCACATCCGCAATCGCGACGTCACCATCGCCACCGTCGCCGCCGGCCTGGCCGCGGTCGTCAGCGGCGTCGCCAACGCCCTGCAGTTCTCGGCGTTCTTCGGCGGCGGCCGGGACGACGAGGACCACGGCGGCAACATCATCGGCACGCTGGCCTTCGCGCTGATCGCGCCGATCGCCGCCAGCCTGGTGCAGCTGGCCATCTCGCGTTCGCGCGAGTACGTCGCCGATGCCACCGCCGCGCGCCTGACCGGCGACCCGGAGGCGCTGGCGACCGCGCTCGAGCGGTTGTCGGTGGCGGCGGAGCGCAGGCCGGCCCAGGTCGAACCGGCGACGGCGAGTCTCTACATCGTCAACCCGCTGACCGGGGGCGGCCTCGCCGGGCTGTTCTCGACCCACCCACCCATGGAGGAGCGCATCGCGCGCCTGCGCGGCCCGCTGGCCGCCGCCGTCGCCTCGGCGACGACGATCACAGGCGCCGGTGCTGCTCCTCCGCCAACCCGGTGGGGGCGGCAGCACGACCGGGCGCGGGCCGCCTGGCGGTAGACGTCACGCGATGGATCTGCTCTTTCCGTTCGCCCAGTTCTGGTGGGTCTACGCCGCGTTCACGGCCGGGGTCCTGGTCGTCCTGGCCGTCGACCTCGGCGTCTTCCATCGGCAGGCGCACGCCGTCACGTTCCGCGAGTCGCTGGCCTGGTCAGTCGTCTGGGTGGCCCTCGCGCTCGGCGTCAACTACGGCTTCTACCGCTACGCCCTGGCCCACTTCCCGGCCGACGTCGCGTCCCGCGTCGGCCTCGAGTTCCTGACCGGCTACCTGGTCGAGAAAGCGCTGGCGGTCGACAACGTCTTCGTCTTCGTCCTGGTGTTCGGCTATTTCAAGGTACCGGCCCGCTACCAGCATCGAGTGCTCTTCTACGGCATCCTCGGCGCGCTCGTCTTCCGCGCCGTCTTCGTCGCGATGGGGTCGGTGCTGATGCAGTACCACGCCGTGGTCATCGCCTTCGGCGTGATCCTGCTCATCTCCGGCGTGAAGATGCTGTTCGCCCCGACCCAGGCCGCCGATCCCGGGCGCAACCCACTCATCCGCCTGGTCCGGCGCGTGCTGCCGGTGACGTCCGAGATGCACGGCCAGGCCTTCGTCGTCCGCCTGGGCGGCCGGCTCCACGCCACGCCACTGCTCGTCGCGCTGCTGGTGCTGGAGCTGTCCGACATCGTCTTCGCCGTCGACTCGGTGCCGGCGATCTTCGCCATCACCCGCGAGCCGCTCCTGGTCTTCACCTCGAACGTCTGCGCCATCCTCGGCCTGCGGGCGATGTACTTCCTGCTCGCCGATGCCGTGCAGCGGTTCCACCTGCTGCACTACGGGTTGGCGCTGGTGCTCGTCTTCGTCGGCCTGAAGATGGTCTGGCTCGACGCCGCCGCCGGCGGCAAGCTGCCGATCGAGTGGTCGCTGGGCGTCATCGCGGTGCTGCTGGCGGGCGCGGTGGCGGCGTCGCTCCTGATCCCCCCGACCGCGTCGAAGGGCACTGGCCCAGCGACCGGTGGCGACGGCGCCGCGCCAGACGAAGGCTAGTGTCCCGAGTCAGAGATTCGCCGACATATTTCGGGCGGGGCATCCCGCCTCGCGGCGTTGCTCATCACTCGCTTGTGCCCGACAAACTCGCGCTTCGCGCCTTGCGATCCGGGCGCCGCGCCCGGAATATTTGTCACCGAATCTCTGACTCGGGACACTAGCCGCCGGTCGTGGCGACGCCGGCCCGGGCCCGCATGCCGGCGGTGACGACGCCGACCTTCTGGATCCCGGCGGCCCTGGCCGCGTCGATCACCTCGACCACCTCGCGATACGGCAGGCTCGGCGCGCCGACGAGGAACAGCGTCTTCTCTCGCCGGGTCGCGAAGATCTCGCGGAGCCGCGGAGTCAGTCCGCGGAGGTCGACGGGTTCTTTGTTGACGGCGATCCGGTGGTCGGCGGTCAGCTCGACGACGATGTTCGGGGTCGGCCCCTCTGGTTGGGCCTGTGCTTCGGCCGGCAGGTCGATGTCGGTCCCCTTCTGGGTCATGGGCAGCGCCGCCATGAAGATCACCAGCAGGACGAGCAGGACGTCGATCAGCGGCGTGACGTTCATGTCCGCCGATTGGCGGGCCTTACCAGGCGTGAGGATCGCCTCGGCGCCGAGATGCTTCGTGGTGACGTTGGACACGACTCCCCTCCTGGCCGACACACGTCGGGCCGCTGGACGACGACAGCTTGTGGTGACGACGGGCACTGCACGCGCCGCGGGGCTACTGCGGCCCGCGGTGTCATCCCCTGAGGG
>JBDSLU010000466.1:0-43855 GCA_039916225.1 Vicinamibacteraceae bacterium | reverse complement strand
CGGCAGGGCCCGCAGTGACGCGTCCATCGCCGCGACCGCGACGCGACGCGCATCGGGTCCCAGAAATGTTTCGGGCGGCAGATTCACCCACGCCGTCAGCACCCCCGTCGTGTCGAGCCCGCGATCGGCGTGCGACAGGTTGAGGAACGTCCGGACCAGCAGGGCCGCCGACACCAGCAGCAGGCACGCCAGCGCCATCTCGGCGACGAGCATCGTCCGCGACACGAGGCGCGCACCCCGCGATGCGGTGGCCGTCCGCGGCACGGCGCCGAGCACGGACATGGCGTCGACCCGGGCCGCGCGCCACGCCGGCCAGACCGCCGTCACGACGGTGACCAGCAGACCCAACGCGCCCATCACGATCACCGCACGCGCGTCGACGGCGACAGGATTCAGCGTTGGCACGAGCGCCGGCGGAAGATGGGCGCCGGCGATCGCCACGAGCGCCCAACCGATGGCCACGCCGCCGGCGACGCCGGCCACGCCGACCATCAGCCCGTCCAGGGACGCCTCGCGGACGATCCGCGCCCGCGAGGCCCCGAGCGCGAGGCCGACCGCGAAATCGCGCTGGCGCCGGCCGAGCTGCACGATGCGCAGCGCCGCCACGTTCAGACACAGCACGATGAACACCAGCGCCACGGCGCCCGAGAGGATCGGAACGGCCCGGCGATCGTACGCCGCCGCGGCGACGAGCGGCCGCGTCTGGGCCACCTTCGCGGCCAGGGCGCCGTCCTGCTCGCGCGCCAGCCGGGTCGCGATCGCCAGGGCATCGGCGCGGGGCACGGCGCCGAAGCGCGCGACGGCGCGCGGCCGATCGCGCAGGCGCGTCGGCGGCAGCGCGGCGAAATCCAGCGGACGCCAGAGGGCCGTGTCCCAGGCCGGGAAGCGGAAGGAGGCGGGCAGGACACCGACGACTTCGACGCGCTCGTCGCCGACGACGACGCGCCGTCCCACGATCCCGGGATCGCCACCGAACGCGGCGCGCCAGATCGTTTCCGACAGCAGCACCCGATCGTCGGCGCCGGCGCGGCCCTCGCCCGGTACGAAGAGCCGGCCGGCGATGGGGCGGACGCCGCCGAGCACGTCGAAGAGATCGGGAGTGACCCAGGCCATCGGCCTCGGCTGGAGGCCGTCGAGCGCGCCGGTGACGAGCGCGGTATCGGGGCTGGCCGAGGCCAGGCCGGCGAAGGCGCCGCTGCCGCGCCAGGCGGCGAATACGGCCGGAGACACGATGTACGACCCGCCATGCTCGTCGCCCGTCATGAGGTAGGCGAGATCGTCGGGCTCGGCGAACGGCACCGGCCGCAGCACGAGCGCGTCGGCGGCCGCGAACATCGCCGTGGCGAGCCCGACGGCGAGCGCCAGCATGGCCACCGAGGCTGCGGTCAACCCGGGGCGCACCGTCAGGCGGCGCCACACCTGCATCCGCATGGTCATGATGCCGCTGATTTCAGCACACGAGGCGGCCGTACCGCCAGAGGCCGGCGGGCGCCTACTGCTCCTGGTAGAAAACCGTCAACCCGCCGTCGACGAGGTAGGTCGATCCGGTGACGTAGGCCGATTCGGCCGAAGCCAGGAACACCGCCAGGCCGGACACGTCGTCGGGTTTCCCGAGGCGGCCAAGCGGAATCTGCCGCTTCAACGCCGTCAGCTTGACCGGATCGTTCAGGAGCTTGGCGTTGATCGGCGTCTCGATGGCGCCGGGGGCGATGTTGTTGATGGTGATGCCGAGCGGGCCGAGCTCGACGGCCAGCGTCCGCGCCAGCATCCGCAAGCCACCCTTGGCGGCGCAGTAGGCGGCGAAATTCGGGAAGGCCAGCTCCTCGTGCACCGAGCTGATGTTGACGATCTTCCCCGGCTGGCCGGCGGCGCGGCAATGCTGCACGAACGCCTGCGTGGCGAAGAACACGCCCTTCAGGTTCACGTTCAGCACAGCGTCGAAGTCGGCCTCGGTGACGTCCCAGAACGGGGCGTGCCGCTCGATGCCGGCGTTGTTGACCAGGACGTCGAGCCCGCCCAACGCCTTGACGCTCTCGGCGACCAGCGTGCGCACGCCGTCGACCGCGCCGACGTTGCCCTTCAGCGCCACCGACATCCGGCCCATCGCGCGGATCTCGGCGACGGCCTCGTCGGCGCCGCCCGGATCCGAGTTGTAGTTGATGACGACGTCGGCGCCTTCCTGCGCCATCCGGATCGCCACGCCCCGGCCGATGCCCTTGCTGCTGCCGGTCACGAGCACACGGGTGCCGTTCAAACGTCCGTTCATTTTCCCTCCTGGCGTCCGCGCTCTCACGCGCGGCCGCGGGCCGGCCTCCGGACGTGCGGGCTGCTGTTCGCGGCGCTGGGCGCGCCGCGGCGCCCGCACGATGGCCGGCGTGTGATTTCCTTCCGGGATCTACTCGAGGTGCCGGCCGCCGTCGACGCGGATCGTCTCGCCGGTCACGAACTCGGTCTCGCACAGGAAGAGCACGGCGCGCGCGATTTCGAGCTCGCCGCCCCACCGGCCGAGCGGCGTGGCCTTGGCCACTTCGGCGATTTCTTCGGCGGTCATGTCCGGCGGCGGCACGATGGGGCCGGGCGCGATGGCGTTGACGAGGATGTGATCGCTGGCGGTCTCGAGGGCGAGCGCTTCGGTCAACGCCACGACTCCGGCCTTGGCCACGTAGTACGAGGTGAAGCCCTTGTAGTGCGGCCGGCCGCTGCGAGCCAGCCAGTCGGCGAAGTTGACGATGCGGCCGCCGCCGGCCTTCCGCATGTGCGGGATGGCGGCATGGGCGCACAGGAACGCCGAGCGCAGGATCACGTCGAGGTCGGCGGCCCAGAAGTCGGGCGTCAGCTCCTCGAGCGGCTTCGAGCGATAGATCGACGCCATGTTGACCAGGATGTCGACCTTGCCGAACGTCTTGACGGCATGGTCGACGATGGCAGCGCAGTCGGCCGGTGTGGCGACGTCGGCCTGGATGATGGTGGCGCGGCGTCCGGCGGCCTCGACATCGGCGACGGTCGCTTCGGCTTCGGCCTTCGAGCCGCGATACGACAACACCAGGTCGACGCCGCGCTGCGCCAGTTCCCGCGCCACCACGCGCCCGATCCGCTTGCCTCCGGTGATGATGGCGACGGCGTCGGTCAGCTTCATGTCCACTATGATGCGCGACGTGGCCGGAGGTTACGACACGCGTCCCATCGTGATCGTGGGCGCCGGCGCGGCCGGCCTCGCGGCGGCGATCCATGCCGCCGGACACGGCGTCCCGGTGGTCGTGCTGGAGTCGACCAGTGACGGCGGCCGCAAGATCCTCATCAGCGGCGGCGGGCGCTGCAACGTGCTGCCGCAGGCGCTGGAGCCGGCCCGCTTCGTCAGCGAGGGCCCGGCGCACGTCGTCCGCCACGTGCTGCGATCCTGGCCGCTCGCCGAGCAGCACCGCTTCTTCGAGGAGGACGTCGGTGTGCCGCTGGCGCTCGAAGCCGAGTCGCGCAAGTACTTCCCGGCCTCGAATCGGGCCCGCGACGTCCGGGACGGCCTGGTCGCCCTGGCCCGACGCCGCGGCGTGACGTTCACCGTCGGCGCCCGCGTCACCGGACTGGCCCCAGGCCCGACCGATCAGGACGGGCGTCCTGGCTGGACGCTGGCGCTCGCGGACGGGCAGACCGTCGACGCCGGCGCGGTGGTGATGGCGACGGGCGGCTGCTCCGTGCCGCAGACCGGCAGCGACGGCGCCGGCCTCGAGCTGCTGCGGGGACTGGGCCTGCGGGTCCATCGGACCTATCCGGCCCTGACGCCGCTGCTCGCGTCGCCGGCGGTGCACGCCGCGCTCTCCGGCGTGTCCTTGACGGTGACGTTGCGCGTCCAGGGAACGAAGGCCTCGGCGACCGGCGGCTTCCTCTTCACGCATCGCGGCTACAGCGGCCCCGCGGTGCTCGACGTCTCGCACCACGCCGTGCGCGCCGCCGCGGACGGCCGGCCGCAGGCGATCCTCGCGCAGTGGAGCCCCGTCGACGACGCCGCCTGGCACGCCACGCTGCAAGGCGGCGACGGCCTCGTCGTCTCGCGGCTCCGGGCGACGCTGCCCGAGCGGCTGGCGCAGCAGCTCGTCGCCGAGGCCGGACTCGGCGCCGAGCATCGGATCACCTCGCTGCGGCGCGAGCACCGTCTCGCCCTCGTCGAGCGGCTCTGCCGTTACCCGCTGCCGTGGACCGGCGACGAAGGCTTCCGCAAAGCCGAGGTGACGGGGGGCGGAGTGGCGCTCGACGACGTCGATCCGGGCACCATGGAGTGCCGGCGGCTGCCCGGGCTGTTCCTGTGCGGCGAGCTGCTCGACGTCTTCGGCCCGATCGGCGGACACAACTTCGCGTGGGCGTGGGCGAGCGGCCGCCTCGCCGGCCGCGGAACCCTGCGGGAGCGTTCACGTATTCCGATCACGACGGCCTGACGGCGGATAGAATGCTGCGGTTGCATTCGCGCGCCGGCACTCCGGCAGGACGGCTCGACCGAGGAGAGACACGACATGGCCCTGATGGACTTTTTGAAGCGGCAGTTCATCGACATCATCGAGTGGACCGATGATTCGCGCGACACGCTGTCGTATCGCTTCCCCGACGACGACAAGGAAATCAAGAACGGCGCGCAGCTGATCGTGCGCGAATCGCAGGTGGTGCAGTTCATCTACACCGGCGAGTTCGGCGACACGTTCGGTCCCGGCAAGCACACGCTGACGACCGACAACATCCCGATTCTCACCAACCTGAAGTCGTGGAAGTATGCCTTCGAGTCGCCCTTCAAGGCCGACGTCTACTTCATCACGACGCGCCTCTTCACCGGCAACAAGTGGGGCACGTCGAACCCGATCATGCTGCGCGACGCCGACTTCGGCATCGTCCGCGTGCGGGCCTTCGGCACCTTCGACTTCCGGATCATCGATCCGAAGACGTTCCTCAGGGAAGTCGCCGGCTCCGACCAGAATTTCCGGCTCGACGAGTTCGCCGACACGATGCGCTCGCGCCTCGTCAGCGTCTTCAGCGACGCGCTCGCGACCGCCAAGATCCCGGTGCTCGATCTGGCGACGCGCTACGCCGAGCTCGGCGAGGCGCTGTTGCCGCTGATCAACCCGCTGGTCTCGGCCAAGTACGGCCTCGAGATTTGCAGCTTCATCCTCGAGAACGCCTCGGTGCCGCCGGAGGTCGAAGCGGCCATCGACAAGCGCTCGAGCATGAGCGCCATCGGCAACCTGAACGACTACGTCAAGTTCCAGATGGCCGAGGGCATGGCCAAGGGCGGCAGCTCGGGTGGCGCCGCCACGGAGCTGGCGGTGGGCATGGCCATCGCCCAGCAGATGATCAAGGACGGCGGCGGCTTCGCGGGTTCTCCCGCGGCCAGCGGCACGGCCGGTACCGCTACGCCGCCGCCTGTCCCGGGCGCGCCGCAGCTCCTGACGCCGGCCGACGCCGCCAAAGCGCTCGGCGTGACCGAAGCCGACGTCATGGCCAGCATCGAGGCGGGTGATCTGAAGGCCAAGAAGATCGGCAGTGCCTTCCGCATCACCCAGGCCGCGCTCGATTCCTTCCTCGCCCATTAGCCGTCTGTCAGGCGGGCTCCCCGCGGAGCCCGCCATCCCCCGCCGATGACCGAGGTCGCCGCCCTCGACAAACACGCCTGCCCCGCCTGCGGGGCGATGGCCAATTGGAACGCCGCGCAGAAGGCGCTCGTGTGCCCGTACTGCGGCGCGGTGTCGCCGGTGGAGCTCGCCTCCGACGGCAGCATCATCAAGGAGCACGACCTCGTCGCCGCGCTCCGCGCGGTGCCCGACGACAAGAAGGGCTGGGAGTCGGACCGCGTTTCGGTCCAGTGTCAGAGCTGCAAGGCGATCACGCTGTTCGAGCCGGGCCGCGTGGCGCAGAACTGCGAGTTCTGCGGCTCACCCAAGATCATCCCGCAGAGCGCGGTGCGGGCGCCGATCGTCCCCGAGAGCGTGCTGCCGTTCGTCGTCGCCGAGACGCGGGTCCGCGAGGATCTCCGCAAGTGGTACGGCAGCCGCTGGTTCGCCCCGAACCGCCTGAGGAATGCCGCGCTCACCGACAAGGTGCACGGCCTATACATCCCCTACTGGACCTTCGACGCGCAGGTGGCGGCCCGCTGGACGGCGGAAGCCGGCCACTATTACTACGTCAGCGAGCGGCGCGGGAACAAGACCGAGCAGGTCCGCAAGATCCGGTGGGAGCCGGCGGCAGGCGCGCTGGATCATTTCTTCGACGACGAGCTGGTCCCGGCCACGCAGGGCGTGCCGGCCGAGCTGCTGAAAAAGGTCGAGCCGTTTGCGACGCAGTCGCTCGTCCCCTACGACGCCGGCTACGTGTCGGGCTGGGTCGTCGAGCAGTACCAGATCGACCTCGTGTCGGCCGCGCAGAGCGCCCGGACGCGGATGGACGCGACCCTCCGGCAGCTGTGCTCGGCACAGGTGCCCGGCGACACGCAGCGCAACCTGCAGGTCGACGCCGATTTCTCGCAGCAGACCTTCAAGCACGTGCTCGTGCCGCTGTGGATCATCGCCTACAACTACGGCTCGCGGACGTTCCAGGTGCTCGTCAACGGCCAGACCGGCCGCATCGCCGGCAAGCATCCCTACAGCTGGGTGAAGATCGCGTTCGCGATACTCGCCGCGCTGATCGTGTTGCTGATCATCCTCTACATCCAGGACAACTAGCCGGCCCGACCGCCGTCGGTGAGCCACTTCGCCGGCGCGTCGCGCACTTCCGGGATGGTTGTCCCGTCGGACAGCCCCAGGAGGTGAAGCATGGCCCGGTCCACGTTCGTCCTGCTCTCGATCGCCCTCGTCGTCGCCGCGCCAGTGATGGCGTTCGCCGACGACCCGAGTCGTGACGCGCCGATCCGTCGCAGCGCCGCCGCCGCGGTGCAACGGCTGAACACCGCAGCGGCTCGCACAGGCACGTCGCTGCCGGCCCAGCCGGCACACCGGAACGGGTTCCAGCGCCACCCGGTGTGGACCGCCGCGCTGGTTGGCGGAGGGTCGGGGTTCCTGATCGGCTATCTGCCCGGTGACGACGTCGTCTTCGACGACTTCACCGCCGAATTCAACGGCGCCGTCGTGGCCGGGATCGGGGCCGGCGTCGGAGCCGCCCTCATCAAGGGCATCCAGGCCATTCGGCGGTAGCGGCGCTCAGACGCTCACCGGACGGAGCGCCGCGATCGATCCGACCGTCGATGTCACCGTCTGTCCCAGAGGACCAGGCTGATGGATCAGGCGCGTGGAATTTTCAGTACCTGGCCCGGGTGGATGACGTCGGGCGTCTTGAGGATGTCGCGGTTGGCGTCGAAGATCTTCTGGAAGGCGCTGGCGTCGCCGTAGATGTAGCGCGCGATCTTGGACAGCGAGTCGCCGCCCTTCACCGTGTACTGC
The DNA here is from genome assembly GCA_039916225.1 of Vicinamibacteraceae bacterium. Taxonomy (GTDB): domain Bacteria; phylum Acidobacteriota; class Vicinamibacteria; order Vicinamibacterales; family Vicinamibacteraceae; genus JBDSLU01. Next base: position 36,446 of record JBDSLU010000466.1, on the reverse strand, counting down.
CCGTGCAGGTCGGTGTTGGCGACCTTGATGTCGGCGGCCACGTCGTTTTCCCACCCGCCATGACGCTTGATCGCATTCCACAACTCGTCCTTGGCCAGCTGGTAGCTGGCGGTGCCGGTGAGTTGCAGCTTGTCCTCGGTTTCGACGATGTCGAAATTGATGATGCCGAGGTCGTTGGCGATCTTGGTCAGGTCCGCGTACTTCTTGCGAAGGGACGGCGCCGGGGTGGGGTTCATGGGGCCTCCTCCAGGGTCAGACGGGTCGCGAGGTCGTGAGCCAGCGCGTGACACGAGCCGAGACGTCGGCGAGATAGGCGGCATCGCCCGACGGGAGTTCGGTGGTCACGTAACCGGCATACCCGATATCGGCAAACGCCTGGCGCACGGCGGGCCAGTCGATGTCACCCTCGCCCAGGTTCTTCCAGGCGAACGTGCCCTTGCCGCGATCCATCGAGAAATCCTTGAGGTGCACGCGGACGATGCGGGGCCCCAGCGTGCGAATCCAGTCTTGCGGGTATCCGTAGAGGACGACGTTGCCGACGTCGAAGTAGGCCCTGGCCCACTGCGAGTCCAGTTCGTCGACGTAGCGCGCCATCTCGAGCGGGCTGAGGAGGAAGCGGTTCCAGACCTCCTCCACGGCGATGACCACCTTCAGCTCGGCCGCGAGCGGCAGCAGGCGTTCCTTGATGACGCGCTGCGATCGTGTCCACGCGTCCTTGTAGGAGGTCTGCGGATCGACGACCGCGGGCACCAGCAGCACGACCCCGGCGCCCCACGCCTTGGCGTTGCGCAGCGACGTCTCCATGCCGGCGACGCTCTTGGCGACCACGGCGGGATCGGCGCTCGACAGCGGCGAGCGCCAGTGCTCGGCGTTCATCACCGAGTGGATCGCGACACCAGTCGAGGCGGATGCGGCCCGCGCGGCCTCGACCTCGGCCGCGTCGGTCAGCGTCTGCATCTCGATGGCCTCGAAGCCGGCGGCCTTGGCCACCGCGAAGCGATCCGCGAACGGACCGGCCGGCAGCATCGAGATCAGGACCGCGCGCTTGGGCATCGCACCCGCCGCAGACGCAGGCTGGGTTTGCGCTTGCGCGTGCGTCACCGTCGCGGCGGCCAGGGGCAGCGCCGCGGCGGATTCCAAGAAGCGCCGACGCGAGGGGGACTCCGGCAGCATCGCGGACCGCAGGGTGACTACCATGCCCCCGCGCCGCCGCGAGTGTCAATACACGAAACCGTGATAATCGATACGAAATTGTGATGCGACATATCGACGTTGCTTCTGGACCGTGACCGCCTCGTCACGCGCGAGCCTTCAGCAGGTCGCGGATCTCGGCCAGCAGCGCCTCTTCCGCCGACGGCACCGGCACGACGGACGGCGCAACGGCTTCCTGGCGGCGCATCCGGTTCATGCCGCGAACGAGCAGGAAGATCGCCCAGGCGACGACGAGGAAATTCAGGACGGCGTTCAGGAAGAGCCCGTAATTCAGCGTCACCGCACCGGCGGCCTTGGCCGCGGCCAACGTCGGGTAGTGGCCCATGTATGGCGGCGCTGCGGCGCTCGTATCCTTCAGGACCAGGAAGAAATCCTTGAAGTCGACGCCCCCGAGCAGCAGACCCAACGGCGGCAGGACGATGTCGGCGACGAGGGAGCTGACGACCGCGCCGAATGCGACGCCGATGATCACGCCGATCGCGAGGTCGACGACGTTGCCCCTGATCGCGAACTCGCGGAATTCCTTGAACATGGCTGCCCCCTGAGGGTGAGGTGATGCCGGCGGGCCCGAATGCCCGGCGGCGCCTAGAACTTGTACACCACCGAGGTCACGAAGGAGACGTCGTTCTTGACCACCGTCGTCGCTGGCGGCCGCGTTTTGTACAGGTCGATGACTTCGAGTTTGACCTGGCTGCGGCGGGTCAGGTCGGCAGTCAGGCCGGCCTTGAACGTGTAGAGCGCGTCGTCGGATCGATCGACGGCCCACAGCGCGGCCAGCGATTCGGTGATGGTGGCGTGGTCGGAGAGCTTGCGCAGGAAGCGCTGCGCCGCCGTGACCGCGCCCGACGACTGGACCCGCCGCAGCATGCTCTTCTCGACCTTGATGCCGAGGCCGGCGTCGAAGGCGAAGGCGAGGCCCGCCGTATCGCGGATCTTGAAGCCGAGGCCGACCGCCGGCGCGACCAGGAACTCGATGTCCTTGAAGGTGTCGCTCAGGTACTCGACCTGCCCGAAGGCGTAGCCGCGGCCGGCATGGAGGCCGGTGTACTCGTCGCGAGCCCGAACCGAGAGGCGATTGATGTTCAGGTCGCCGTCCTGCTCGCCGCGCAGGTAGAGCATGTCGGCCTTGAACACGTTGCGGGCCTTGGCGCGGCTGGACAGATCGATCGACACGTTCAGCGTCGACGTGTCGGTATTGCCCGACGTCACTGCGAATCCGAGCCCGATCGCGGCGACCCACGCCGGGGTCGCGGCCGGCGCTGCCGCCGGCGGCGGAACCGGGAGCGGCGGTGGCGGCGATAGCGGAGGCGACGGCAGCGGCAGCGGATCGCCGGGCAGCGTGGTGAGCGGCACAACCGGCTCCTGCGCACGTGCGATGGACCACGGCGAGGCCGCACAAACGATGGCGATGGCCGTCAGACCGCGAGACAGCGCGCTGGTGAATCGGGACACGACGACAACGATGACAACCTCCCCTGAGCCCCCCCGCACGCGGACGGGAAAACGCTATACTCGCCGGCCAGCACGACGCATGCAACGCGGCCGCGAGCCATCACGACCGTCCTTCCCGTATTTGCGGGTCCTCGAAGCGCTCCGACAGGACGTGCTGGCCCTGGCCCCCGGCTCGGCGGCCCCGTCCGAAACTGAGCTGGCGGCGCGCCACGGCGTCAGCCGGATGACCGCGCGCAACGCCGTCCTCGTCCTCCGCCAGGAAGGCCTGCTCTACGTCATCCGCGGACGCGGCGTCTACGTCGCCCGCCGCAAGCTCGATCTGCACGGCACGCCGGCGCCGCTCGGCTTCACCGAGATGGCGCGGCAGCATGCGCTGACGCCGTCGTCGCGCCTGCTGCGCTTCGAGCGCGGTGCGGCCGACTCGACCCTGGCCTCCCGGCTCGGCCTCGCCGACGGCGATCCGGTCTTCTTCATCGAGCGCCTGCGCTTCGCCGACGCCGTGCCGATGTGCCACGAGCTGACCGCCGTGCCGGTCGCGATCTGCCCGACGCTGTTCCGGCGCAACCTGGCGGCCGATTCTCTGTATCGCATCCTCGTCGAGGACCACGGGCACGCCCTGAGCGGCTACTCGGAGGAAGTCGAGGCCGGTGCGGCCGGACGGACGATGGCGCGTCTCTTTCGCATCGCCGCCGCCGATCCGGTGCTGATTGCGCGTCGGGTGGTCTACGGCAAGCAGGGCAAGCCCGTGGAGTGGACGCTCGGCACCTATCGGGCCGATCGCTACCGCGCCACCTACCGCACCGGCGCGGCGCCAGCGCCCACCGCCGGGGCCTCGAGGTAACGAGCTGCGATGATGAGCGCCGGCCAACCGCCTCTCGAGTTCGAGACCGTCGCCAAGCTCGACGCCTATCTGGGCGAGAACCGGCCGCTCACGGCGTGCGTCTTCCAGGGCCTCGATCTTCGGCGGCACACGGCCGCGCTGACGGCCGGCCGGCTCACCGGATCGGCGTTTCTCGGCTGTCTGCTCGAACCGGCGGCGATCACGCACGCCTTGGCCGACCAGGCGCTGGTGATCGCGCGCCCGGAAGGCCTCCCCTACGACCCGTTCTGCGGCAGCCTCTACCGCGCCGAGGAGGATCTCTACGCCGGCTACGTCGTCGGTCAGCCGGGCGGCTACGCCGTCACGCGCGACGCCCGGATCTACGCGCACTTCTGCGCCACCGGCCGGGCCAATCCGCCGAGCATCCTCGAGTCGCTCTACCGGCGCCTGCACGACCACGGCATGTCCGACGCGCTCGAGGAAACCCTGGCCGGACATCGCGTGGTGGCGATCATGGGCGGGCACCGGCTGGCGCGCGACGCCGACGAGTACCGCGCCGTCGCACGGCTGGGCCGCGCCTTGTCGCGGGCCGGCATCCTGATCGTGACGGGCGGCGGTCCGGGGGCGATGGAAGCGGCGCACCTCGGCGCCTGGCACGCCGGCCGCCGCGACGAGGATCTCGATACGGCGATCGCGATCCTCTCCCACGCGCCGCTCTACACGCCGATCGAGCCCTGGCTCGACACGGCACTCGAGGTGCGGCGCCGCTTCGACGGCGGCCGGCCCGGGCTGAGCATCGGCGTGCCGACGTGGCTCTACGGTCACGAGCCGTCGAACGTCTTCCCGACCGCGATCGCCAAGTACTTCGCCAACAGCGAACGCGAGGACGGGTTGCTGACCATCGCGACGCACGGCGTCGTGTTCGCCCCCGGCAACGCCGGCACGATCCAGGAAATCTTCCAGGACGCCGCCCAGAACCACTACCGCACCATCGGCTTCGCCAGCCCGATGATCTTCCTGGGGACGCGCTACTGGCAGCGGACCAAGCCCGTTTACCCGGTGCTGCACGAGCTCGCCGCCGGCGAGACCTACCGCGATCTGTTGTGCATCACCGACAGCGTCGACGAGGTCGTCGACCGGGTCGAGGCATTCAAGCCGGAGCTTCGGAGCCGGTAAGCCGGGACTTAGGGCCCGTCAGGGCCCTTACTCCTCGGTCGAGAGCTGTGCCGGCAGCTTGCGATCGACCGCCGGACGGGTCGGCAGCTCGGCGAGCGCATACGCGGTCGAGTAGATCGTCCGGGTGACGCGCTCCATCTTGGCGAAGTCGATCGCCGCGATCTCGTCCGACACACGGTGGTAGTCCTGATGGACACCGTCGAAGTAGAAGATGATCGGAACGCCCTTCTTCGCGTAGTTGTAGTGGTCGCTCCGGAAGAAGAAGCGGCTGGGGTCGCTCGGCTCGTCGTACTTGTAGTTGAACGACAGATCCAGGTAGTCCTTGTTGACCCGCTCGCTGAGCGCGCCGAGGGCGCTGCTCATCATCTTCGACCCGATCACATAGATCTCGCTCGGCCCGGTCAGGCTGCTGTTGGTGCCAGCCGGGTCGCCCGGCTTGCGGCTACGCCCGATCATGTCGACGTTGAGCTGCACGGCGATCTTGTCGATCGGCACGACCGGGTGCTCGACGAAGTAGCGCGAGCCCCACAGGCCCTTCTCTTCTCCGGCGTGCCAGACGAAGATCCACGACCGTCGCGTCCGCACGTTGCCGCGAACCAGCGCTTCGGCGATGTTGAGGATCGCGACCGTCCCCGAGCCATCGTCGTCGGCCCCGTTGTTGATGCGATCGGTGCCCGACGACGACACGCCGATGTGGTCGTAGTGGGCGCCGAGGGCGACGTATTCCTGCTTGAGGGCCGGGTCGCCGCCCTCGTAGATGGCGACGACGTTCTGGGTCTTCACCGCTTCGGTGCGGGCTCCGAGGTCGAGCCGCAGCCGCTTCTTCTCGTCGAGGACGACGGCCGCATGCGCCTTGTGATCCTGGGCCCACTTGGCGACGTCGCTGGCGCTCACCGTCTCGCCGCTGAAGATCGCCGAGACGAGCGGCATCGACGCGGTGATCACCGGCACCGGCACCGGACGGCCGCCCTGGAAGGCGTCGACGGTCAGCGAGCCGCGCCCCGTGGCGCCGCTCTCGCGGCTGGTGCGCCAGCCGGCCAGCGTCGCGTAATCCGGCACCAGCACGACGCCGAGCGCGCCATGGCGGGCCGCATAGCTCGCCGGGCTCTCCCAAGTCTCGGGTCCTGACTCGCCGCGCAGGTCGGCGCGATTGACGCCCTCGGGATAACCGGCGTGCGCGACGACGATCTTGCCTTTCACGTCGACGCCAGCATAGGCATCGATGTCCTTCTTCTTCACGACGTGCCCGTGCCCGACGTAGACCATCGCCCCGTCCGCGGTGCCGGGCGCCGTGCCCAGGAAATCGTCGCCGTAGGTGAACGCGCGTTCGCCGAGCGTCACCGTCGCCTTGGCCGGATCGACAGTGCGCCGGGTCGTACCGAAGCGCTGGAAGTAGCTGCCGTCGTCGCCGGCCGGTTTCAAGCCGAGCGCCTGCAGCCGCGCCGCCAGATAGCGGGCGGCGAGGTCGAGCCCGCGCGAAGGCGTATCGCGCCCTTCGAGCTCGTCCGAGGCGATGAACGACAGGTCGGCGCGCAGGCGCCCGCTGTCGATTTGATCGGCGCCGCGTGGGCCAGTCGCGTTCTTACGGGCGGCGGACAGGAGGCCGGTCGACGAGACGGCCAGACACGAAGTGAGGACCACGGCGAGCGCGGCCGGCGTCAGGGCGCGGAGACGGCTGGACATGCGATCTCAAGTGTCGCACAGGCCTGCGGTACCTGGCTCGGTCGCCGCTTCCGCCGGCCGGCTGGCGGGTGCCGCCGAGCGGCTGGCGGGGGCCACCGGGAGGCTGGCATAGACTAGCGGCCCTATGGCACAGCACGGAGTTGAAGCGCCGGCCGGCGTCGGCCGCAGGGCGCTTGTGGCGGGATGCGTCGCGCTCGTCGCCGGAGCCGCCGTCCTCGTATCGCGGCTTCCAGGCCCCGTCCCGAGCGCCGGCCCGACCCAGGGCTCTGGGCCGGGACCAACGAGTGCGATGCCGGCCACCGTGGACTGGGCCGCGCACGGCGCCAACGCCGCGCACACGCAGTCGTCGCCGCTCGATCAGATCACCCCGCGGAACGTCGGCACGCTGCAGGTGGCCTGGACCTACCACACCGGGGACGCGCGGCCCGGTCGGTCGCAGATCCAGTGCAACCCAATCGTGGTCCGCGGCGTGCTCTACGCCACGTCGCCGCAGCTCAAGGTGTTCGCGCTGGACGCCGCCACCGGCCAGCCGAAGTGGGTGTTCGATCCGTTCACGGCGGGCGCGGACTCCAGCGGTCTCGGCGTCAACCGCGGCGTCGTCTACTGGGAGGACGAGCACGGCCGCGACGCCCGCATCCTGGTCGGCGCCGGCTACACGCTGTTCGCGCTGGACGCGGCGACGGGCCAGCCGATCGCGAGCTTCGGCAGCAAGGGTGGCGTCGACCTGCGCGCCGGTCTCGGCGACTGGGCCAAGTCGCTCTACGTCGTCGCCAACACACCGGGCACGATCTACAAGAACCTCCTGATCCAAGGCACGCGCGTCGGCGAAGGCCCCGGCCCTTCGGCGCCCGGTTACGTCCGCGCCTACGACGTGCGCACCGGCCGTATCGCCTGGACGTTCCACACCATTCCGCAGCCCGGCGAGCCGGGGCATGACACCTGGCCCGCGGACGCCTGGACGCGCGTTGGTGGCGCCAACTCGTGGAGTGGCGTGACCGTCGACAGCGCGCGGGGCCTGGTGTTCCTGCCGACGGGATCGGCGGCGTTCGACTTCTGGGGCGGCAACCGTAAAGGCGACAACCTCTACGCCAACAGCCTGCTGGTGCTGAAGGCCGAGACCGGCGCCTACGTCTGGCACTACCAGTTCGTCCGCCACGACATCTGGGACCGCGACCTGCCGCAGTCCCCCATCCTCGTCACGGTGCGGCGCGACGGCCGCGCGATTCCCGCGGTGGCGCAGGCCACCAAGACCGGCCGCGTCTACGTCTTCGACCGCGAAACCGGGGCGCCGCTGTTCCCGATGGAGGAGCAGGTCGTCCCGCCGTCCGATCTCGAGGGCGAGGTCGCCGCCGCGACGCAAACGGTGCCGACGACGCCGCCCGCATTTTCGCGCCAGCTCTTCTCGGAGGATCAGATCACCGACCTGTCGCCGGCCGCGACGGCCAGTGTCCGCGAGCGCTGGCTGGCGGCGAAGCGCGGCAGCACCTGGGCTCCGCCGAGCACGCAGGGCACGATCATGTTCCCCGGCTTCGACGGCGGCGCCGAGTGGGGCGGCTCCGCCTACGACGAGACATCCGGGCTGTTCTACGTCAACGCCAACGAGATGCCGTGGATTCTGCGCCTGGTGAAGCTGGGCAGGGCCGGCGCAGGCGGCGAGGGAACCGGCCGCCGCACCTATCAGGCGTTCTGCGGCCCGTGTCACGGCGAGAACCGGCAGGGCGATCCGCTCCGCACGGTGCCCTCGCTCGACGGCATCGAAAGCCGACTGTCGCGCTCCGCGGTCGCCGCGATCATCGAGAACGGGCGGGCCCAGATGCCATCGTTCAAGGTCATTCCCGCGTCCGATCGCGACGCGCTGATCGCCTTCCTGTTCCACGACGTGCAGACGCGGCGTCCGGTGCGGACCCAGAACGATCCGACCGAGGACGTGGTGTATGCCCACACCGGCTACAACCGCTTCCTCGATCCGGAGGGCTACCCGGCGGTGAAGCCACCGTGGGGCACGCTCAACGCCATCGATCTCAACAAGGGCACGATCGCGTGGCAGGTGCCGCTGGGCGAGTTTCCCGAGCTGACCAAGCGGGGGATCAAGCCGACCGGAACCGAGAACTACGGCGGGCCAGCCGTGACCGCGGGCGGACTCGTCTTCGTCGGCGCGACCAGGGACGAGAAGATCCGCGCCTTCGACGCGGCCAGCGGCAAGACGCTGTGGGAAGCGACGCTGCCCGCTGGCGGCCACGCCACGCCGGCCGTCTACGCCGTCAACGGCAAACAGTACGTGGTCATTGCCGCCGGCGGCGGCAGGGGCGCGAAGTCCGGCGACGCCTACGTGGCGTTCGCGCTGCCGTAGCGGGCAGACAGACGGCAGCGGCGATCGGCGTCGACCGCGTCGAGGCCTCCAGCGGGACGCCCATCTAGTGAGCTGAACGCACCACGCGGGTCTCCGCGACGCCGGCGCCGCGACGCCGGCCCCCGCGACCGGAACTGGCGCCGCGGCCACTGCCGGCGAGGCGGCCGACAAGGGAGCCGACGCCGGGCGCGGCTCGTCGAGGGCATCGGCCACGCCGGCGGCCTCGACCAGCGTCCACACGTCCGCCGGCAGCGGCGCCACGATCTCGAGCGGCGCGCCGGTCACCGGATGCGCACACGTCAGGCGCCACGCGTGCAGGGCCTGGCGCGGGAACGCCGCGCACACGTCGCGCAGCCGGGCGTCCGCGAGCCCCTTCCACCGCGGCTCGCCGTAGATCGGATCGCCGACGATCGGCAGCCCCACGCCGGCCAGATGCACGCGGATCTGGTGCAGCCGTCCCGTGATCAGCCGACATCGCAGAAACGACAACGCGACCCCGCCGTGCTCGGAGCTTGCTCGGAGCGTGCTCGGAGCTTGCTCCGAGCAACTTGCAATAAGTGCGACCTCAGTCGAGGCGAGGAGGCCGTCGTGGCGGCTCGTCGTCAGACGCCGCGTCTCCGGATCGCGGCGGATGCGCAGGTCGATCCGGTCGCGCGGGGCGCGCGGCGTGCCGTAGACGACCGCGAGGTAATCCTTGTGGACGGCGCGCCGCGCCATCGCCCGGGCCAGCGTCGCGTGGACGGCGGGCGACTTGGCGACCAGCACGATGCCGGACGTCTCGCGATCGAGGCGGTGGACGAGGTGGACGCGCCCGCTGCTCCCCGGGTGCGCCAGATGCGCGAGCAGCGCGTTCATCAGCGTGCCGGTTGGATACCGGCGCGTCGGATGCATGACCAGGCCGGCCGGCTTGTCGACGGCCAGCAGCGCGTCGTCTTCATAGAGGACCGCGAGCGGCCGGGCTTCGGCGACATGCCGGCGCGGCTCGAACTCCGGCAGGTCGAGCGCGATCGCCTGGCCGAGGCGGAGGCGCTGCGACGCCCGCGTCGCCGGCACGCCATCGACCTCGACGCGCCCCTCGCGGATCCACGCCGCGAGCCGCGTCCGCGACAGCCGGGCCGCGTCGGGCAGGCGCGCCACGAGCAGCCGATCCAGCCGCTGCCGGACCTCGCCGCGATTGACTTCGAAGACGCGCCGCATGTCAGTGGTCGAGGCCCACCCATGACGCCGCGATTGACGCGGACCGGCCCCGAGCGTTCAGGATACAGTGGACAACCGCGCCGCGCGTTTGGCGCTCCGGAGGGGCCATGATCACCGCCGACCCGCAACGCCGGGTCTCGACGCTTGCCCGCATCCTCGATCACGTCGGCCGCACCGCGCCTGACGCCGATCGCGACCTGCTGCTCGCGCTCGCGCCCGTCGTCTACGGCGACATGCCGGACCCGCTGGCGCTGCGGCTGTCGCCCGAGATGATCGCGGCCCGACTGGCGGGCATCTTCCGCTTCGCCGCGCGCACGATGCCACCGGCCGTCCAGCTGTACAAAGGGCTGCCCGGGCTCCACGTCACCGTCCGCAACCCCGAGGACGCCGAGGCCCGCGCCGAGGGATCGACCCACGAGGTGACGATCGTCGAGACCCACTCGCCGGACGCGCCGTTCGTCTTCGAAAGCCTCAAGAACTACTTCCAGAAGGAAGGCCTGCGCGTCTTCTCGTCGATCCATCCGATCTTCAGCGTGCGCCGGCAGTGGGAGCGCGTCGTCTGGATCGGCGGACCGCAGGAAGACGGCTCGCGCGAGCTCTACTGCCAGTTCCGCATCGAGCGGGTCGAAGCCCGCGATCGCCTGCGCCGCATCGAGCATCAGGTGTTCTCGGTGCTCAAGGCCGTCTTCCTCGGGGTCGAGGACTTCCCCGCCATGCGCCGCGGCATCGCCGAGCTCGCGCCGCGCCTGCGCGATCGCCGCGGCGGCTCGCAGGACGCTGACGCCGCGCGCGCGTTCCTCGACTGGCTGATGGCCGACAACTACGTGATCCTCGGCGTCGAGCGCTACACGTTCGGCCCCGACGGCCAGCCCCACGCCGATTCGACGACCGCGCTCGGCGTGTTCAAGGATCCGACGCTGCTGCCGGTCGTCTTCCCCGGCCTGATGGAGGTGCAACGGACGCACCTGCGGCCGACCGCCGGCGACGAGCGCGTCATCGACGTCGACTACTGTCCCAACGCCCAGGCCATCCACCACCTCGAGCCGATCGACGATGTCGTCATCCGCGAGTGGACGCCGGACGGTAGCCTTTGGGCCGCCACGCTGCTGCTCGGCCGGCTGGCCAAGGGCGCGCTGACCGCCAAGCCGCAGGACGTGCCGCTGATGCGCGAGAAGCTGGTCTGGCTGCTCGAGCGGTGCGGCGAGTCGAAGAACTCGCACGCCTACCGCGAGACCCGCGCGCTGTTCAACCACATCCCGCGGCGCGAGCTGCTCTACACCGACGTCGCTTCGCTGAAGATCCTGGTCGATCGCATGGTCTACATGTCGAGCGACACCGAGATCGTGGTGACGACCCGGACCGGCCAGGGCTACGAAACGGTGTCGGTGGCGTTCTCGGATCTGCGCTATTCGCACCGCGTCGAGGAGAACCTCAAGGCGGCGCTCGGCGAGGCCTTCGGCCCGATCGCTTTCAACACCTGGGCCGACATGGGCGTGGTCGCCCTGCTCGTCTTCTACTTCGATCAAAGCGGGCTCGAGCATCCGATCGACGTGCCGCAGGTTCACGCCATCGTCGAACGCGTCATCTCGACCTGGGAGGATCGCGTCGGCGTCACCCTCGAGCAGACCTATGGCCCGGCCGAGGGTCGCCGTCTCTTCACCCGCTACATCCGCAGCGAGTCGCGCAGCGGCATGTACCGCGAGTCGACGCGGGCGGAAGACGTGCCGGAGGATCTGCGCCGCCTCGAGACCATCGAGGGGCAGCTCGAGACGCACGTGCGCGTCGACACGGCCGATTCGGCGACGTTGACGATCTACTCGCCGCGCCCGCTCGGCCTGACCTCGACGCTGCGTACCCTCGAGCACCTCGCGCTGCCGGTCCAGGAAGAACTCTCGATCCCGTTGGCGCTGCCCGATGGCCGCACCATCGCGCTCGAGCGCCTGAAGATTGCCGCGTCGCCGACCATCATCGCGGCGATGGTTGAAGGCGAGGACCGCCTGTGCGGGGCGCTGCGCGCGCTCCAGGAAGGCCGCGCCACCGACGATCCGCTGAACGGCCTGATCCTGCACGAGGGCCTCGACTGGCGTGAGGTCGAGGTGCTGCGCACGCTGCGCAACCACCTGCTGCAGATCCGGCCGGTGCTGAACGCCGAGACGGTCAACGGCGTGCTGGTGCGCAACTGCGGGACCGCCGCCGCCATCTATCGCGCCTTCGCGGCACGCTTCGATCCAGCGTTCCAGGGCAAGCGCGAAGGCGCCATCGAGCATGCCGACGAGGTGCTGCGCGGCGAGATGCACGCCGTGGCCAGCCTGTTCGACGACGAGATCCTGCGTGGCCTCGAGAACCTGGTCCTGGCGTCGCTGCGGACCAACGCCTATCAGCGGCCGGAACGGCCGGTCGTGGCGATCAAGGTCGCCAGCGGCAAGGTCGACGGCATGGCGTCGCCGCGGCCGCTGTTCGAGATCTACGTCCACTCGCGCAAGCTCGAAGGCATCCACCTGCGCGGCGGCATGGTCGCGCGCGGCGGCCTGCGCTGGAGCGATCGCCAGGACGACTTCCGCACCGAGATCCTCGGGCTGATGAAGACGCAGCAGCTCAAGAACGCGATCATCGTCCCGGTCGGATCGAAGGGCGGCTTCGTCCTGAAGGGCCAGTTGCCGCCGCGTCCGGCGCTGGACACCTACCTGATCGAGCGCTACCGCGAGTTCGTGTCCGGCCTCCTCGACGTCACCGACAACCTGGTGCAGGGCGAGGTCGTGCATCCGCCGGACGTGATCCGCCACGACGACGACGACGCCTACCTCGTCGTCGCCGCCGACAAGGGCACCGCCCACCTCTCCGACACGGCCAACTCGGTGTCGGCGCAGTACGGCTTCTGGCTCGGCGACGCGTTCGCCTCGGGCGGCAGCAACGGCTACGACCACAAGCGCGAGGGGATCACCGCGCGCGGCGCCTGGGAGTGCGTCCGGCACCACTTCCGCAACCTTGGCATCGACGTCCAGACGCAGCCGTTCACCTGCGTCGGCATCGGCGACATGGCGGGAGACGTGTTCGGCAACGGCCTGCTGCGCAGCAAGGAGACGCGGCTGGTCGCGGCCTTCAACCATCAGCACCTGTTCCTCGACCCGTCCCCCGACCCCGAGAAGAGCTTCGCCGAACGGGCGCGCCTGTTCGCGCTGCCGCGATCGACGTGGAAGGACTACGACGTGGCGGCGATCAGCGAAGGCGGCGGCGTCTTCGAGCGCGCCGCCAAGGAAGTGCCGCTCAGCCCGCAGGCGCGGGCGCTGCTCGGTCTCGACGACGAGACGCCGAGCGGCGAGGAAGTGGTGCGAGCCATCCTCTCGGCCCGGGTCGACCTGCTCTACAACGGCGGCATCGGCACCTACGTCAAGGCGTCGACCGAGGAGGACGTGGACGTCGGCGACCGGTCGAACGACCGGGTCCGCGTCGACGCCACGGCGGTGCGGGCGCGGGTCATCGGTGAAGGCGGCAACCTCGGGCTGACGCAACGGGCTCGCCTCGAGTTCTGGCAACAGGGCGGCAACCTGAACACCGACGCCATCGACAACTCCGGCGGCGTCGACATGTCGGATCACGAGGTCAACATCAAGATCCTGCTCGACGTGCTGCTGCGCGCCGGGCAGCTCGAGAGCCGGGCCGCCCGCAACGACTTCCTGCGGTCGATGACCGACAACGTGTCCGACCTGGTGCTGGCCGACAACGAGCAGCAGGCCCTGGCGCTGACCCTCGACGGCCTGCGCAGCGCCGCGGCCTACGACAGCTACGTGGCCTTCGTGCAGGAACTGGCTTCGGCCGGTGTGATTCATCGCGAGGACGACGCCGTGCCGTCCCGCGACGAGCTGACGGCCAACACCGGGCGCGGGCGTGGGCTCCCGCGGCCCCTGCTCGCCGTGATGATGGGCCACGTGAAGAACTGGGCCTACGCCCGGGTGCTGAAGACCGGCCTGCCCGACGACGCGGCCAACCGCCACTTCCTGGTCAGCTACTTCCCGGCGCTGATTCGCCAACGCTTCGATGGCCAGATCGACCGCCATCCGCTGCGCCGCGAGATCATCGCCACCGGAGCGGTCAACTACATCGTGAACAAGGCCGGCATCCGGCTGCTGTGGGCCCTCGCCGGCGGCAGCGACGGCGATCTCGGTGCGGTGATGCAGGCCTACCTGAATGTCGACGCGGGGTCTGAGGCACCGACGGTCCGCGGCCGCCTGGTCGCGGCCGGTCTGACGCCGCCGAAGGAATACGAGGCGCTGCTGGCGGTCGAGAGCCTGATCGAGCAGGCCGTCCGCGACGTGCTGGCTGGCGGGACGCCGGATCTCAAGACGCTGCTGCGCCGGACGCCGCAGCCGACCGGGACATAATCCGCGGATGCCCTATCTCTGGCTGAAGACGCTCCACATCCTCCTGGCCATCATCGCCGTCGGCTTCAGCGCCAGTTACGGGCTGATCATCGGCCGCGCCCGCAAGGCCGGCCGGACCGAGCTGACGTTCGCGCTGAAGACCGTCCAGGTGATGGGCGACTACGTCGCCAACCCGGGCTTCCTGCTGCTGTTCGTCACCGGCTACGGGATGATCCACATGAGCGGCATCCCCATCGGCACGCGCTGGGTGCACGTCTCGATGGCCCTGCTGCTCGTCGCGATGGGCCTCGCCTTCGGCCTGGCCGGACCGACGCTGCGCAAGCAGATCGCCGTCCTCGAGGCCCGCGGCCCCGCGGACCCCGAGTTCCAGTCCCTGTCGAAGCGCGGCGCCCTCGTCGGCGGCATCCTCAGCGTGATGTCCCTCGTCGTCATCTACCTCATGGTCCACAAGCCCTCCTGACGACTCCGGAGTCCCTCACTCGGACGACTCCGGAGTGTGCCCAGCCCCTCCGGGATGTGTGGCGAGAACTGCGCCCCTCCAAATCCTGCGGCCGCGGCACAGGCCACTCGGAGAGGCGGATCGGCGAATCGCGCGATGCGGTCGACCACTGCCACGCGCCCGGTGTCGGCGCCAGGCGCGCTGCGCAGGGATTGCGCTCGACGTATCGAATCAGGCGATAGAGGCCAGGCCCAGCCTGAACGCTAACTGCTTCATATCGTTTCGGATACACCGGGCCGGCGATGCCGTTCCAGCGATGGAAGCGCTTGGCGTGCTTCAGCCACAGCCAGCCGATGAACCGCGCGACGGCATCGTCGGTCTCAGGCCACAGCACGAAGTGCGAGTGGTTGGGCATGACGCAGTAGGCGAGCAGGCGCATCGGCCGGACCGCCTGGCCTCGCCGATCAGATCGACGAACGCGCGATAGGCAAGGCGTGAATCGAAGAGCGTGACCCCCAGGGTCCATCAGCGGAGCGCATGGCGTCGATGCATGTCCGGAATCAGGGGTCCCGCCGCGGTCCATGCAAATCAGGCATGGAAAGAATGATACGTTTCTATTTCCCTTCACCGGCGTTCTACCGCCTAATGAAGGTCCGCGAGGCGGGGACACGTGTCCTCTGCCGCCGCTTTTCCTTTCGGGGTACCAACATGGACGAACAGGCCACGGACCGTGCGCCCGGCACGCGCGTCGGGCAGCGCCACCTTCTCGAGCCGTCGATCGCGGATACCGCGGCGCCGATGCTGGCTGCGCCCGAGGCCCAGGGCCTCTACGATCCGCGGCACGAAAAGGACGCCTGCGGCGTGGGCTTCGTCGTCCACCTGAAGGGCCACGCGTCGCGGTCGATCGTCGCCCAGGGCCTGGAGCTGCTCCACAACCTCGAACACCGTGGTGCCTGCGGCTGCGAAGCCAACACCGGCGACGGCGCCGGCATCCTGGTGCAGGTCCCGCACCGGTTCCTGCGCAAGGTCACCGGCCCGCTCGGCTTCACCCTGCCGGCCAAGGGCCGCTACGGCACCGGCCTCGTCTTCCTGCCGCACGACGCGGCGGCGCGCGCCGACCTGATGGCGCGCTTCGAGGCGCTGATCGCCGACGAGAGGCAAGTCATCCTCGGCTGGCGCGATGTCCCGACCGACGACTCGACGTTGGGCGATTCCGCCCGGCGCGCGCAGCCGGTCTTCAAGCAGATCTTCGTCGGCATCGGCGAGGAGACCGCCGCCGCCACCGACCCGCTCGCTTTCGAGCGCAAGCTCTACGTCATCCGCAAGCGGCTCGAGCACCAGGTCGACGCGCTCGAGATGGCCGACAAGAAGGCCTTCTACGTCGTCAGCCTCTCGGCGCGGACGATGATCTGGAAGGGCATGCTGACGGCGGCGCAGCTACCCGAGTTCTTCGTCGACCTGCGCGACGCCGACCTCGAGTCGTCGCTGGCGCTGGTCCATCAGCGGTTCAGCACCAACACCTTCCCGTCGTGGCCGCTGGCCCACCCGTATCGCGTCATCGCCCACAACGGCGAGATCAACACGCTGCGCGGCAACATCAACTGGATGCGCGCCCGCGAGGGCCTGCTCTCGTCGCCGCTCTTCGCCGAGGGCGACCTGCAGCAGCTCCTGCCGGTCATCCGCGAGGGCGGCAGCGATACCGCGACGTTCGACAACGTGCTCGAGTTCCTGCTCATGAGCGGGCGGTCGCTGCCGCACGCCATGCTGATGATGATCCCCGAGCCGTGGCAGAACCACGAGTCGATGGATCCGTCGCGGCGCGCCTTCTACGAGTACCACTCGGCGCTGATGGAGCCGTGGGACGGCCCGGCGGCGATGGCCTTCTCGGACGGCACGATGATCGGCGCGGTCCTCGACCGCAACGGCCTGCGTCCGTCGCGCTACTACGTGACCAAGGACGACCTCGTCATCATGGCGAGTGAGGTCGGTGTCCTCGACATCCCGGACGAGAACATCCGCTGCAAGGAACGGCTGCACCCGGGCAAGGTGTTCCTGGTCGACACGGCGCTCGGCCGCATCGTCGACGATCAGGAGATCAAGAGCGCGCTCGCCGCGGCGCAGCCCTACCAGCGCTGGCTGTCCGAGCACCTGATCGACATCCGCGACCTGCCACCCGCGCCGCACCTGCCGCTCCCCGATCACACGACGGTGCTGCGCCGGCAGCGCGCCTTCGGCTACACCGAAGAGGATCTCCGCCTGCTGCTCGGACCGATGGCGCAGAACGGCGAAGAAGCCACCGGCTCGATGGGCACCGACACGGCGCTGGCGGTGCTCTCGGCCAAGCCACGCCTGCTGTTCGACTACTTCAAGCAGCTGTTCGCCCAGGTCACCAATCCGCCGCTCGATGCGATCCGCGAAGAGTTGATCACCTCGATGGCCTCGACCATCGGGCCGGAAGGCAACCTGCTCGATCCGAAGCCGGAATCGTGCCGCCAGATCGAGGTCAAGTACCCGGTCCTGAGCAACGAGGAAGTGGCCAAGCTGCGCTGCGTCGGCAGTGACGACAACGCCTTGTCGATCCAGCCGGCGTGTCCGACGCCTCCGGCCATCGGCGGCTTCAAGACGCGGACGCTGCCGATGCTGTTCGACCCGACCCAGGACGGGCCGGGTCTCGAGCGGGCGATCGCCGAGCTCTGCGCGGCAGCCAGCGCCGCCCTGAAGGACGGCGCCAACATCCTGATCCTGTCCGACCGCGGCCTCGACGACACCCACGCGGCCATTCCGAGCCTGCTGGCGACGGCCGGCGTCCACCACCATCTGGTGCGGGAAGGCGCCCGGACCAAGTGCGCCCTGGTCGTCGAAGCCGGCGACGCGCGCGAGGTACACCACTGCGCGCTGCTCATCGGCTACGGCGCCGGCGCGGTCAATCCGTACCTGGCGTTCGAGACCTTCGACGACATGATCCGGAACGGCATGCTGCCGGGCCTGACCCACAAGAAGGCGGTCGCCAACTACGTCAAGGCGCTCAACAAGGGCATCCTCAAGGTGATGTCCAAGATGGGCATCTCGACGCTGCAGAGCTATTGCGGCGCGCAGATCTTCGAGGCCATCGGCCTGAAGGAGGCGTTCGTCGACCGCTACTTCACCTGGACGCCGTCGCGCATCGAAGGCATCGGCATCGAGATGGTGGCCGAGGAAGTGTGCCGCCGCCACGAGCTCGCCTACCCGACGCGCCCGGTCAAGGTCGACGCCCTCGAGACGGGCGGCGAGTACCAGTGGCGCCGCGACGGCGAATACCACCTGTTCAATCCGCAGACCGTGTTCAAGCTGCAGCACGCGACGCGCAGCGGGCAGTATTCGGTCTTCAAGGAGTACTCGAAGGCAGTCGACGACCAGAGCCGCGAGCTGGCGACGCTGCGTGGCCTGATGACGTTCAAGACGTCGGCGCCGGGGTCCGCGTCGGGCGCCATCCCGATCGACGAGGTCGAGCCGGTCGAGGCCATCCTCAAGCGCTTCTCCACCGGCGCGATGTCGTACGGCTCGATCAGCTCGGAAGCGCACGAGACGCTGGCCATCGCCATGAACCGCATGGGCGGCCGCTCGAACAGCGGCGAAGGCGGCGAGGACAGCCGGCGCTACAGCCGTGACGAGAACGGCGACTGGCGGCGCAGCGCGGTCAAGCAGGTCGCGTCGGGCCGCTTCGGCGTGACCAGCGAGTACCTGGTCAACGCCACCGATCTGCAGATCAAGATGGCGCAGGGGGCCAAGCCCGGCGAGGGCGGCCAGCTGCCCGGCCCCAAGGTCTATCCGTGGATCGCCAAGGTGCGCTTCTCGACGCCAGGCGTGACCCTGATCTCGCCGCCGCCGCACCACGACATCTACTCGATCGAGGACATCGCGCAGCTCATTCACGACTTGAAGAACGCGAACCCCGAGGCGCGCATCCACGTCAAGCTGGTGGCCGAGGCCGGTGTCGGCACGGTCGCGGCCGGCGTGTGCAAGGCGCACGCGGACGTCGTGCTCGTGTCGGGCCACGACGGCGGCACCGGCGCGTCGCCGCTGACCAGCATCAAGCACGGCGGCGTACCGTGGGAACTGGGCCTGGCCGAGACCCAGCAGGTGCTGCTGATGAACGGCCTGCGCAGCCGCATCGTGGTGCAGGTCGACGGCCAGATGAAGACCGGGCGCGACGTGGTCATCGCCGCCCTGCTCGGCGCCGAGGAGTTCGGCTTCGCCACCGCGCCGCTGGTCGTGTCGGGCTGCGTGATGATGCGAGTCTGCCACCTCAACACCTGCCCGGTCGGCATCGCGACCCAGGATCCGGAACTGCGCGCCCGCTTCACCGGCAAGCCGGAGTTCGTCGAGCACTTCTTCCGCTTCATCGCCCAGGAAGTGCGCGAGCTGATGGCCGAGCTCGGGTTCCGCACCGTCGACGAGATGGTCGGCCGCGCCGAGCGCCTCGACGTGGCCAAGGCGCTCGACCACTGGAAGGCGAACGGCCTCGACTACTCGCAGATCCTCTTCCAGCCGACGCTGCCGGCCAACGCCCCGCTGCGCTGCGTCTCGTCGCAGGATCACGGGCTCGATCGGGCGCTCGACAACGAGCTGATCGCGCGGGCTCGGCCGGCCATCGAACAGCGCGCCCCGGTGGCGTTCACGACCCCGATCCGCAACGTCAACCGGACCGTCGGCACGCTGCTCGGCTACGAAGTGACCAAGCGATGGGGCGCGGCCGGCCTGCCCGACGAGACCATCAAGATCCACTTCACCGGTCACGCCGGACAGAGCTTCGCGGCGTTCGTGCCCAGGGGCATCACGCTGACGCTCGAGGGCGACGCCAACGACTACGTCGGCAAGGGCCTGTCGGGCGGACGCGTGGTGGTCTTCCCGCCCAAGACGTCGACGTTCGCGCCCGAGGAGAACATCCTCATCGGCAACGTCGCGCTCTACGGGGCGACCAGCGGCGAGGCGTTCTTCCGCGGCATCGCCGGCGAGCGCTTCGCCGTCCGCAACAGCGGCGTCCACACGGTCATCGAGGGCGTCGGCGATCACGCCTGCGAGTACATGACCGGCGGGCGCGTGGTGGTGCTCGGCCGGACCGGGCGCAACTTCGCGGCCGGCATGAGCGGCGGCGTCGCCTACGTGCTCGACGTCGATCGCCGTTTCCAGACGCGCTGCAACCCAGGGCTGGTCGATCTCGAGCCCATCGAGGACTCGGACGAGGAGCTGCTGCGGCTCCTCATCACACGACACATCCAGGCGACCGGCAGCGACCACGCGGCGAAGCTGATGCTGCACTGGAGCCACACCCGCGAGCAGTTCGTGAAGGTGATGCCGCGTGACTACAAGCGGGTGCTCGCGGCCGAGGCCGCGGCGCGCGCCGAAGGCCGGGACGCCGGGTTCGCCGAGCTCATCGGAGCGCAGCAGTAATGGGTAAACCGACCGGGTTCATCGAGATCAAGCGCAGCAAGCAACCGTCGCGGCCCGTTGCCGAGCGGCTGCAGGACTGGCGCGAGGTCTACAAGCTGAATCAGCCGCAGGTGCTCGCCGATCAGGGCGCGCGCTGCATGGACTGCGGCATCCCGTTCTGTCATCAGGGCTGCCCGCTCGGCAACCTGATTCCGGACTGGAACGACCTCGTCTACCGCGATCGCTGGCAGGCCGCCCTCACGCGGCTGCTGGCGACCAACAACTTCCCGGAGTTCACCGGACGGCTGTGCCCGGCGCCGTGCGAAGGCGCGTGCGTCCTCGGCATCAACGCCGACCCGGTGACCATCAAGTCGATCGAGTGGGCGATCATCGAGCGGGCCATCGAGGAAGGCTGGGTCAAGCCGACCCCGCCCGCCTCACGCACCGGCAAGACCGTCGCCGTCGTCGGCTCGGGACCGTCGGGCCTGGCCGTCGCCGATCAGCTGAACAAGGCTGGCCACGCGGTCACCGTGTTCGAGCGCGCCGATCGCATCGGCGGCCTGCTGCGCTACGGCATTCCCGAGTTCAAGATGGAGAAGGCGATCCTCGATCGCCGGCTCTCGCTGATGGAAGCCGAAGGCATCGTCTTCAAGCCGGGCTGCGACGTCGGCGTCTCACCCGATGCGGCGACGCTCAAGCAGTCCTTCGACGCAGTGGTGCTGGCGTGCGGCGTCCCGGTCGGGCGCGACCTGCCGATTCCGGGCCGCGAGCTCGAAGGCGTCCACTTCGCGATGGACTACCTGCCGCTGCAGAACAAGCGCTGTGAAGGCGACGCGGTCAAGGAGAGCCAGTTCCTCACCGCCAAGGACAAGCACGTCGTGATCATCGGCGGCGGCGACACCGGCGCCGACTGCCTCGGCACGGCACATCGCCAGGGCGCCAAGTCGATCCACCAGCTCGAGCTGCTGCCGAAGCCGCCGGCGATCCGCTCGGCCGACAATCCGTGGCCGCAGTGGCCGAACATCTTCCGGGTCTCCTCGGCGCACGAAGAGGGCGGCGAACGCCTCTACTCGGTGTCGACGTCCAAGTTCGTCGGCGACGACAAGGGGCAGGTGCGCGGCCTGGTCGGGCACAGCGTGCAGGCCGTGAAGGAAGACGGCCGCCTGGTGTTCAAGTCGGTGCCCGGCACCGAGTTCGAACTCGCGGCGGATCTGGTGCTGCTGGCGATGGGCTTCACCAGCGCGGAAGGCAAGGGCCTGGTCGGCGATCTCGGCCTGGCGCTGACGCCGCGCGGCACGGTCGGCCGCGACGCCAACTGGATGACCAGCGTGCCCGGCGTGTTCGTCACGGGCGACATGCAGCGGGGCCAGTCGCTGATTGTCTGGGCCATCGCCGACGGCCGCAGCACGGCGCGCGGCGTCGACGCCTACCTGATGGGCGCGTCGGAACTGCCGGCTCCGGTCCAGTAACCCCGGCACCGCGACTTCTACTCGGCGCGGATGGCTTCGACGGGCGGCAAGCGCGCCGCCCGGAACGCCGGATAGAGGCCGAAGACGACGCCGGTGACCAGGGCCGCGACGAGCGACGCCAGGACCGTCTGCGGCGTCACGGCGGCGTAGATCAAGGCTTCGCTGCGGGCGCGCATCACCGCGGTGAACGCGAACGCGCCGGCCAGGCCGAGCGCCAGCCCGAGCAGGCTGCCCGTGCCCGAGATCGCGATCGACTCGGCCAGGAACTGCGCCACGATGTCGCCCCGTGTCGCGCCGACCGCCCGGCGGACGCCGATCTCGCGGGTCCGCTCGAGGACCGACGCGAGCAGCACGTTCATGATGCCGATGCCTCCGACCAGGAGGGCGATCGCGGTGAACGCGCCCATCAGCAGCTTGAACAGCAGGATGCCCTGGGCGACGTCGCGCAGGCGCTGGAGCCCGGTCGCGGCCACGGTGACCCCGTCGGCGTAGCGGGCCGTCGCCCATCGTGTCGCCGTCGCCTTCAGCGGCTCGACGGCCTCGATGTCGGGAGCCTGCACGACCAGCGCATGCGGCTCCTGGATGTCCGATGTGAGCGCCATGAGCAGCGCCAACGAGAGCATCACCAGCGGCTCGTCACGCCCGGCGCGGTCGGGCAGGACGCCGACGATGCGCACCCGCCGCCCGGCGACGATCAGATCCTGACCGACGGCCGCGACCGGCGTCGCCGCGACCGTACGGGCCACCGGCGCCGACACCACCGCGACGGGCGTCTCGCCCGCCAGATCGGCGGCGGCCAGCGGTCGGCCCGCCTGCACTCTCGCCGGCGCGACGGCGCCGGCCACCGCCAGGCCGTTGGCCATCGCCGCGTGTTCGGCCGGCGGCGTGGTGGCGGCCGCTTCGGGCGCCGTGCGCCAGCGCAGGATCGCCTTGCGGATCAGGGTGACGCCGGCGCCTGGGCCAAGCGTTTCGGCCAGCGCGCCGACGTCCGCCGGGGCGAACTGTACCGGCGCGGTCCGCGGCACGCGCACGCCGTCGATCCGATCGAAGGTCTTCGCCGAAAGGAGGATGCTCAGCAGCCCTTCGCCCTCGATGCGGCGGCGGGCGAAGGCCTCGGCGCCGTCACCGAGCGCCAGCACCGCCGAGAGCGAGGCCGCGCCCATCACGATGCCGAGCGTCGACAGCACCGTCCGCAGCAGGTTGGCGCGGAGTGTCTGGACGGCAAGGCGGATCGGCAGCGGCGACATCTCGGGGATCGACGCAGGCGACCTGGCGGCGGTTCCCGCATCGCCCTGCGTGAGCGTGCGACGTGGCAGGGATGGCGTGCGGCTCGGCCGAGGGATAGCGTGCGGCCCGGGAGTGGATGGCGTGCGGCTCCGAGGAGAGGCGCGCGCCGCGCCGGAGACTCAGGACGCGCGCTGCAGCGGGGCGACCGCGTCGGCTGGGCCGCGGGCCTGAACGCGCATCGCGATCACGACCGCGGCGAAGACCTCGAGCCGGGCCGCCTCGGCCTCGGCGGATCCTCCCGGACGCGCGCCAAGGTGTCGGTAGAATTCGCGCAACGGGAGCGTGCGCGGCGCTTCGGCGGTGTCGCGCGCCTGATACACGAGCGCGCCGGAAAAGACGTCCATCACGGCGACCTCGGGTGCGGCGTGCGCCAGGTAGGCGACCAGTTCCTCGCGGACGGCGGCGCGCCACGCATGGCGCGCCCACAAGGCCAGGATCACGCCGAAGGACGCAACCAGTCCGGACCAACCCCACAAGGTCAACGCCAGAGCCATGCGGTGCCTCTCTGCCGCGCGGGACGCGCGGTCGCAGCGTAGTGATGTGCTCTGAACATCGGCGCGACGGCCCACGCACTGCAGCCAGACTGCTGCCCGCGTGTGGTCTTCCCGCGGCTGCGCGCGGCTACCAGGTACGCGCGTAGCTCAGGACGTCGAGCGGCGCGTCCAGGCCGCTGTTCGGGAACACCAGATGGCTCCGCAACACGCCTTCGCGGGCGAAGCCGCACTTGTCCAGGACGTGAGCAGACGCGAGGTGGTCGGCGTGGCAGAAGGCGTGGAGCCGGACCAGGCCGAGCGATGGCGTCATCTCGACGATCGCCCGGAGCGCCTCCGTCGCGAGGCCCTGGCCCCAGGCGTCGCGGGCGAGGACGTAGCCGGTCATGGCTCGCTGTGGCGCCTCGAAACCGAATCCGGTGGAACCGACGAGGACGCCGTCCGCGCGGCGCTCGATCAGGTAGGGCCCACCGGGCCAGCGTTCCCACTCCGCCTCGCTGAAGGCGACGAAGCCTTCGCTGTCGGTGATCGTCGTGTGCCGCGGCCAGCCGAGCCACCGCGTCACCTCGGGATCGCTGGCGTAGCGCTCGAAGATCGCCCGCGCGTCCGCCGTCCGCGGCCGGCGGAGGATCAGCCGCGACGTCTCCACGCGCTCCGGTGCGTGCATGGCCGCATCGTACCCCACCGACTGGACGTCAGCGGGCTGGCACTATTTCACCAGCTCGATCGGTCGCCCAGGCCGGTTCGGCGACACGTAAGCGCTGACCAGGCTCTCGTGGCCGCCGGCGCCGATCGCCGCGACACCGAATACCCAGTCGTCGATCGAGACACCCGGCAGCACGACGTCGGTGACGGCGCCGACGGTCCGCGCATGCTGCCAGTCGATGCGCCAGGTCTCGCGCCAGTAGATGCGATAGCCGACGGCGCCGGGCGAGGCGGCCCAGCGCAGGGCGGCGTCGTAGCCGGACGGATCGCGGCCGATGCGTGCGGCGCCGCGCTCGGTGGTGACGACCGGCGCCGCCGGCGCCAGCGCCAGCGAGGCAACAGCCGCCGCGTTGACCCGCGCGTTCTGCGCCAGATAGCCGAAGTCGACGCCGTCGAGCGTGTCCCGGGCCGAGTGCTGCCGGTCGAAGTTCTCGTTGGCCTCGCGGAAGACCACCGCCGGGTAGCCCTGTTGAGTGAACGACGACTGGTCGCTGCCGCGCCCGAAGCGATCCTCACGCGCCATCGGCCGAACACGATGCGACGGTACGTAGGTCGCCGACGCCGAGACGATGTAGCGGGCCAGGGCCCGGGCCGGCGAGTCCTCGGGGCCGACCGCATAAAGGCGGACGCTCGCGGCATCGATGATGCCGGTGCCGCCACGCGAGTTGCCGACGATGTC
The DNA here is from genome assembly GCA_039916225.1 of Vicinamibacteraceae bacterium. Taxonomy (GTDB): domain Bacteria; phylum Acidobacteriota; class Vicinamibacteria; order Vicinamibacterales; family Vicinamibacteraceae; genus JBDSLU01. The sequence goes on along the minus strand of JBDSLU010000466.1, from coordinate 11,698 downwards.
GTTCGAGATCATCGCCTCGACCGGCACCTTCTCGGCGGCGATGCGCTGCGCGTGCGCCGCCGAGCCGATCAGTCCCTGCTCCTCGCCCGCCCAGCAGATGAACACCAGCGTGGCGTCGAACTCGAGGCCGCTCTCGGCGAACACGCGGGCCAGCTCCATCGTCAGCACGGTGCCGCTGCCGTCGTCGTTGGCGCCCGGCGCGTCGAGGTCGTAGTCGATGCCAGGGCGCTGGAGCGGATCGGCCGGGGCGGCGTTGGCACCGCCGGCGCCACCCGGACCGGCCGTTCCACCAGCGCCGGCCGCCGCGGCTCCGGCAGCCCCGTTCGCACCAGCCGCGCCCGCCGTCGCCGCCGCGCCGGCCGTCCCGGCGCCCGGGGCCCTCGTCGCCGAGGCCAGCTGTCCGCCCGATCCGAGGTTGAGCGAATCGTAGTGGCCGCTGACGTAGATGCGGCGCGGCGTCCGCCCCGGCAGCACCGCCATCACGTTGCGCAGTTCCACCGGCCGCGTGATGCGTCCCTGCTGCGCGATCTGATACGTGTCGAAGGACACCTGCAGCTTCGCGCTCGAGCGCTTCAGCTCGTCGAGGATCCACTGTCGCGCCGCGCCGATGCCGCGCGTGGTCGACGCCGTGCCCGACAACGTGTTGCGCGTGCCGAAACCGACCAGCGTCGTGTCGAGCGTCTTCATCCGATCGACCGAGACGGCGGCAACCAGCGCCTGGATCCGCGGATCGGCATCGGGACGGACGCCGGCCCCTGCGGCAGCAGCGGTGGCGGGAGGCACTGCGACAGGCGCCTGCGCCCACACCGACGGCGCCGCAACGGCGGTGGCACCGAGGACGACGGCGGCGAGGACGAATGCCTCACGCCTCATCGCGGCCCGCCAATCTCGCGGACGATCTGCAGCCGATCGCCGCGGTCGTCCATCTCGAAAAAGCGAGCGCGCTCGACGCGCCGGTTCGGCTGGTGGATCGCCATGACCAGGCGTCCTTCGAAGGTAGTGAAGAGCATCGGATGTCCCCCGTCGTCTTTCCACAGCGGCTCCGCGTCCTGGACCCACGGCCCGGCGAGCGTCCCGCTCGTCGATTCGGCCTGTCCGACTGCGTACTTCGCCGGTCCATAACTGGACCACAACATGATCAGCTTGCCCGTCCGGGTGCGATGGAACCAGGGCCCGTCGGTGATCGAGGCGTGATACCGCTTGCCTTGGTACAGCTCGCCGATGTCGCCGCGGCAGCGCGTCCACGGGGCCTCGGTGGCGTGGAACATCGTCTTCGGCGCGCCGACCGGCTTCGACAGATCGGGCGACAGCCGCACCATCTCCATGCTGCCGTCGGTGATCTGGATCCACTCGTGGCAGAACACCATGTAGGGCACGCCGCCCTCGACGTAGAGCGTGCCGTCGAGGGCCATCCAGTCGTGCGGCGTCTGCGGGCCGTGACCGAACGGCGTGAACGGCCCCTCGGGCCGATCGGCCACCAGGATCTCGGTGCCGCGCTTCCAGTTCGGTGGACGCCCCGGCGGCGCCGGCAGCGGATCGGCCGACGTCAGCGTCACGAACAGGTAGTACTTGCCCTGATAACGGTGCACCTCGGGGGCCCAGACCGTCTCGTGGCCCCAATGCCCCGGCGGCACCGCCCACGCGGTGATCGGCTCGCCCCACTCCTCGAGGTCGCGGGTCTTGTAGACCACCACTTCCTTGCGCGCGTCGGTGGCGCTCAGCCCGCGGTTGGTGCTGCCGTAGATGTAGTAGACCTTCGCCTCCGGGTCCGGCAGGACGAAGGGATCGCGGATCCGGATCTGCGATCGATGGCCGGCGTCGCGCGATTCGCCCTGGCCGAAGACGGACGCATTCGCCGGAGGCTGAGGCGTGGCCTGCGCACCAGCCACGAGCGTGACGAGCCAGAGGACGAGCGACAGCATGGCCGTTATCGTATAGCGACCCGCCCCGCTCCCGGCCCCCGCGAGTGCGGACAGCCAGCCGTCACATCTCGATGCGGATGACGGTCGGGCCGTCCCGGCTGACGTGCTCGACGGCGACGACACGGGTCCGGCCGCGCGAGGTCACCGTCACCTCGTACTGGCCATGGAAGGCGCGCGTGGCGAAGCGCCCGTCGTCGTCGGTGCGGCCATTCGCGGCGGTCCGCCACACCTCGTGCACCAGGCGCCGGAAGGTCTCGCCGTTCGGCTTCTCGCTCCAGTCCCGGCGGTACATCGCCGCGCGCGGCAGCCAGTGGGCGCCCTCCCAGAAACCCCACATCTGGAAGCCGGCCACCGCCGGATGGCTGAACACCATCGTCAGGAAGTCGCGGGTGTAGTCGGCCTGCAGCGCCTCGTCGGCCGTGTCGATGTCGAACTCGGTGATCCGGAGCGACAGGCCCAACGCGGCATACCGATCGAGCAGGCGTTTCACGGTGGCCATCGACGTCGGACTGGCGCCGAAGTGGCCCTGCAGGCCGAGGCCGGTGATCGGCGCGCCCGACTCGATCAGGAAGCGAGCGGTGGCCTCGAAGTGATCCTGGTGCGCGCGTTGCCCGCCATGGCGGCTGAGGATGTCGTAGTCGTTCAGTACCAGGCCGGCGTGCGGCAGACGCTGGCGCGCCCGGACGAACCAGTCGACCATGATGCCGTTGCCGGCCAGGTCCATCAGGTCGTGGTTCGTGTACGGCTCGTTGATGACGTCCCACTCGTCCATGTAGGACGCCGTCCGCGCGGTGACGTCGTCGATGTGATCGAGCACACGCTGCGGGATGCGGGTGGCCGCGTCCGGTTCGCCGCGGAGCCGCTGCAGGCTCTGCGGCAGGTTGTTCCAGCCGGGCCACACCAGCACGTGCCCGCGCGTCCGCAGCCCGCGATCGCGCATCCAGTCGAGCGCCGCCAGCGTCTGCGCCTGGTTGAACGCCGCGCCCCAGTCGCCTTCCCACGGCGGCCACTTCGTGTCGTTCTCGAGACTGCCGGCGTTGAACAGCGTCTCGATGACGTGCCGATAGGCGGCGTTGTCGTCCGGCTGCCCCCCCGGCGCGGGGCCGGCGGTGAGTCGAGCGGCCTGCAGCGCCGAGCCGAACGGAAATGCGTGGCGGCGCTGTTCGACGCGCACCTCGGCATCCTCGACGCCCTCGCGCTCATCATCGACGACTTCGATCACCAGGTCGCCCTTGCGGATCGCCTCGATGCGGGCGGCGGCCTCGGCCCGCCACGGATCGTCGGCGCCGCGTCCGGCATAGGTGAACCGCGCCGGGGGCAGCATGTCGAGCGTGACGCCCGGCCCGAAGCCGACGACCTCGATGCTGCCGATCTCGATGCCCTGCGCGAGCCCGCCGACGCCGAACACGAAGCTGGCCTGGGTGGCGGCGTAGGCCGCACCCCAAGTGAACGGCAGCGTGAACGCCTGCCAGTCGGCGCCGACCGCCAGGCTCTCGTGCAGCGACTTGTTCCAGTCGGGTGAGGCCTTCTGGGCATAGACGCTGAAGGAGGCCTCGCCCGTCTCGCCGGCCCCGCGAAAGGCGCGGGCGTGGAACGTGATGTAGGCCACTTCGCCGCGGTCGACGGCGCGCCCGAGCCGCGCCCCGAGTTCGACGTCCCAGGTCTCGCCGGGCTCGCGAACGTCGATGCGGAAGGCCCGCGAGAAGCCGGGGCCGTCGACGTCGACCACGCCCGACGTCGCGCGCGACGACGAGACGCGGAAGGCCGTCAGCGGATCGCCGGAGACGAGCGCGAAGCCGGACGGCTGCGCCTCCGCGACCGCCGCCACGCCGCCCATCGCCACCACCGCCAGGGCACGCCGCCAGCCTTCTGACATGTGACTAGAATATCGTCACATGCGGCGCCGAACCTTCGTTCAACGTGCTTTCGAAACCGGGCTCGTCGCGCCGCTGGGCGCGGCTGGCGCTTTCGGCATGGCGACGGCTGGCCAAGCAGGGGCACCAGCAGGGGTAGCGCCTGCCCCCGCGGGCGCCACCGACGCCGCATCCACCGTGCTCGCTCGTGATGGCGTCGCCGATCGCGCCGCCTGGGTCGCGTATGCCACGCGCGTGGCGACGCCCGTCCTCACCCACCTCGCCGCCGGCACGCTGAAGCGCTCGATGCCGGTCGAGCAGGCCGACGGCGCCGACCGCGCCGGGGTCACGCATCTCGAGGCGTTGGGGCGGCTGCTGTCCGGGCTTGCGCCGTGGCTGGCGCTGCCGCCCGCGGACACGGCCGAGGGGCGGACCCGGGCCCGGCATCTCGACCTCGCCCGCAAGGCCATCGCGCAGGCCGTCGACCCCGCCTCGCCGGATGCGATGAACTTCGCCACCGGCGGGCAGCCGCTCGTCGACGCCGCCTTCCTCGCCCACGCGATCGTGCGGGCGCCGGCCGCCCTCGGCGAAGGGCTCGACGCCACCACCCGCACCCGCCTGGTCGCCGCGCTCACCTCGTCGCGGGCGATCACCCCGGCGTTCAGCAACTGGCTCCTGTTCACCGCGATGGTCGAAGCCGGCCTGGCCCGACTCGGCGCGCCGTGGGATCGGACGCGCGTCGACTACGCGCTCCGGCAGCACGAACAGTGGTACGTCGGCGACGGCCACTACGGCGACGGGCCGTCCTTCCATTGGGACTACTACAACAGCTACGTGATCCAGCCGATGCTGCTGGACGTGCTCGAGGTGGTCGGCGCCGAGCCGGCGGCGTGGGCGGCGATGCGAGCCCCGGTGCTGGCCCGGGCGCGCCGCTACGCCGCGGTCCAGGAGCGGCTGATCGCGCCCGACGGGACCTTCCCCGCCATCGGCCGGTCGATCGCCTATCGCGCCGGCGCCTTCCAGCTGCTGGCGCAGGTCGCCCTCCGCCGGGCGCTGCCGGACGGCGTGGCCCCCGGCCAGGTCCGCGCCGCCCTGTCGGCGGTCCTGGCCCGCACCCTCGACGCCCCGGGGACGTTCGATGCCGCCGGCTGGCTGCGCATCGGCCTGGCCGGGCATCAGCCGGGCGCGGGCGAGCGCTACATCTCGACCGGCAGCCTCTACCTGTGCTCGACCGCCTTCCTGCCGCTCGGCCTGCCGCCCGACGATGCCTTCTGGACCCAGCCCCCACAGCCGTGGACGGCGCGTCTGGCGTGGTCCGGCGCGCCATTTCCCATCGATCACGCGCTGTAGCCGAGCCGGACTGGAGCGGCGGCCCCTGCCGCCGATGGTTAGAGGCAAGGATTCCGTCGCCCCGCGACAGCTCCCGATGATCGACGTCACCACGCTCGTCAAGGCCGCGCAGGGCCTCGATCCGCTGCCGGCCACCGTGGCCCGCCTGGCCTCGCTCGTGGTGCGCCCCGACTGGTCGCTCAACGAAGCGGCGCACCTCGTCGAGTTCGACGCCGCGCTGACCGGACGGCTGCTGCGGCTGGCCAACTCGGCGGCGATGGCCGGCCTGGCCCCGGTCAACACCGCGCGCGACGCGATCATGCGGGTTGGGATCGGGCCGGCGCTGGCCTTCGCCGCCGCCTCCGGCCTGCGCAAGGAACTGAGGCGGGCCCTGCCCGAATACGGCATGACCGACGGTCAGCTGTGGCGTCACTCGGTGGCCAGCGCCCTCGCCGTCGAACCGATCGCCCGCCGGGCCCGCGTGCCGGTGCCGGCCGAGTGCTTCACCGCGGCCCTGATCCACGACATCGGCAAGATCGTGCTGGCCCGCTTCCTCTCGCCGGACAAACTGCGGTGGCTGGCCGATGCGCGCGACTTCGGCGGGCTCTCGAGCCTGCAGGCGGAAACCGAGGTGCTCGGCATCAATCACGCCGAGCTCGGCGGCCAGATCGCCGGCCAGTGGAAGCTGCCCGAACGCCTGATGCGCGGCGTGACGTTCCACCACGCGCCGGACGAGGGCGACGATCTCGTGTGCGACGTGGTCTACCTCGCCAACGTCGCCGCCAAGCGCATCGGCGAAGGCGTCGTGCGCGGAGCGGCCGAAGTCGAGGCGCACGAGTCCTCGCTGGCGCGGGTCGGACTGACCACGAGCGCGTGGGAGGATCTGCTGCTCACGCTACCCGCGGCATTCGAGGCGACGCTCGCGCAGTACACCAAAGACTAGCGACGCCGCGGGCGATTCCGCACACGCTCGCACACGCAAACAGCTCGGATCAGCTTTGTTTTGCGCTTGCATACGCGAGCATGCGTCACCATACTGGCACCGCGCTGCACGCGTCGCGGCGTTCCACGCGATGCCCGCTGTTCCACCCTTTTCCTGCGCTCCGAGTGTCACCGCCCGGCAGGAGACTCGATGACTGACCGCCTTTCGGCCGAGGATCTCCCCATCCTCGACGATCTCGGCGCCTGGCTCCGTCGCGAACGCGAGCGAGCCGGCGTGTCCCTCGAGACCATCGCGACGCGCACCAAGGTCGCCCGCACACTACTCGAAGCGCTCGAGCGTAACGACGTCTCGCGCTGGCCCAACGGCATCTTCCGACGCGCCTTCGTGCGCGGCTACGCGAGCCAGGTCGGGCTCGATCCCGACTACGTCGTCGCGCTCTTCGGTCGTGCCTTCCCCGACGCCTACGCGGCGGCAGCCTCCCCGGCGCTCGAAGGGGCCGCGGCCCGCGCCGCCGGTGTCGCCACCAGCCGGCCCGAGGCCCCGATGCGGCTGACGCTGGCGCCGGAAGTCAGTCGCTGGCAGGAAGCGCTGGCCCGGCTCGGCGCGGCCACGACCGACCTGATGGCCCCGATTACCCTGGCCCTGCCGAGCGGACTCCTCGGCGGCTTGTGGCTCTTCTGGATCGTGCTCTCAGTGGTCGCGGTGCTCTACCTGACGGTCGGCACCCTCGTCCTCGGCACCACGCCGGGGCTGTGGATGATGCAGCGGGTCGGCTCGCAACCGCTCGGCGCCCGCCGTCTGCCATGGGGCAAGGCCCCGGGCGCGCTGGGCTTCGGCGACACCGCCGAAGAGGTCGAGCTCGACGAGACCACGCCACGCCAGGCGTGGAACTCAGGCGGCGCCTAGACCGGCTCTCACCACGTCCCCGAACGGGGTGCACGTGAAGTCGCCGCCGCGATGGTCGCCGAGCAGCGGCGGCCAGTCGCACCAGCTCCACGCCGTCCAGCCGACGGTGTTCGTCTCCAGGTAGGCCAGCAGGCGCTTCCCCCAGTCGACCTGCGGCGCATCGCCGCCCCACTCCCCCGCGAACACGGGATACGCCGCCGCCAGGTGACCGAAGGCGCGGTGCCATTCCCGTTCCCAGCTGCGGCCGGGCCACATCCCGGTCGTCGTCCAGGGATAGACATGCGCGCTGTAGACGAGGCCGTCGACGGGCTGGCCCGAGCGGCGGCGCAGCGGGAAGCCGCGCAGATCGTAGGCCCAGCGGACGCCCGAGACGAAGATCACGGCTCGCGGATGCACGCTGCGGATCTCGTCGATCAGACGCAGCGCCCACGGCTGCCACTCGTCCATCCCCACGACACGGGCTGGCAGCGGCCACAGTCCGCCATCCGGCCGGACCCCGATCAACGGCGCGTCATCCGTCTCCATCGGCGTGTGCGGCTCGTTGAACAGGTCGAACAGCACCGACGGGCGGTCGCGGTACCGGTCGGCCAGCAGCCGCCAGAGTGCGATCGACCCGGCATCGGGCAGCGCCGGCACCCGGTTGATCGACCCGTCCTGGCCGACGCCACGCGGCGTCTCGGCGTCGAGCCACTGCAGATCGAGGAGGGTGTAGAGACCGCACGTCTCTGCCCAGGTGACCACCCAATCCAGGGCGGCGAGATAGTCGGCGCCCGTCGCGGCGCCGCGGCCGCGCAGCACGAACGCCTGGGTGAAGGGCACGCGGACGACGTTGGCGCCCCAGGCGGCGATGCGCTGGAGATCGGCCTCGTCGAAGCCGACGCTGTCGAGGAAGGCCTGTGGACCGACGCCGACCGGTCCGGGGTCGGCGTACTCCAGCCCGGATCGGTTCACCCCGCGCAGGCGAACCGGACTGCCGGTATCGAGTCGCAGCAGCTCACGGCCGCGGACGCCGAGAGGCGGCAGGGTGCTCGCCGGCATGCGCTCAGGTCGAGGCGATCGTCTTGACGATGGTGACGAGCGACGAGAGGCCCACTTCGAAGAGATCCCAGGCCTCGCCGCCGGCACTGCGATTATGTGTCGCGAGGTCGGCGAAGACCCGCTCGGCGCGCAGGCGCTCCTGGGCGAGGCGTAGCGGCAGCATCGGGTCGACGCCGGCCGGTCGGTCCCGCCGCGGCCCGCCCGTGGCCGCGTCGACGTCATCCGGAAACGCTTTCCGCCGCCGCGTTTCGCGGGCCTCGAGCTCGGCGATCGTCCGCTGCAGCTGATCGGGATCGATCATCGCGATCGGCGCCCGGCAGAAGCCGCAGGCGGACGTGGTCCGCACGTCGACGGCGGCACCGCAGCCGGTGCATTTCACGCTCTGGACGTGGCGCCGGAGCTCGGTCATCTCCGTCGGCGTGAGATCGCGGACGAAGTTCTTGGCCCGCAGGAAGGCGCCGAAGGTCAGGTAGCGGCCGTGGCCCTTGGGGCAGCGGAAGGCTTCGAAGCTCGTGGTCCGCTGCTTGTCGACCTCACCGGTCAGGACGGCCTGGCAGCGTGGACATTGCTTGCGCTCCCCCAGCGGCCGGTTGGCCTCGGCCACGGCCTCGCCCATCTGCTTGAACAGCATGAGCGTCGAGCCCGGCGTCAGTTGATGGCTCTCCATCCCGTCGAACCAGATGCCGTTGCAGCCGGGGCAGAGATCCAGGGCCACGCGACGGCCGTACTGGCCGTCGAAGGTGGCCTCCCGCATCCCTCCGCCGCAGGCTGGACAGGTCACCGGAGGAGTATACGGCCCACGGGCCGTGTGCTCCTCCGGAACTCCCAATCTCCAACTGCCAACGCCCCCAGGGCATTCCCAACTCCCAACTTCCAACGACCAACCGCCAAGCAACTCCCAATCTCCAAGGCCCAAGCCGGCCGATTGGGCTCTTTGGACGTTGGGAGTTGGAGGTGCCTTGGGAGTTGGCAGTTGGTCGTTGGGAGTTGGAAGTCGGTCGTTGGAAGTCGGCCGCTGGAAGTTCGCGCCCCGCGCGCGCCTACGCCTCGATGGTCCGCGTCGCCGGTGCCGCGTCTGGCACCCCGTGCGGCCGCTCGCTGTGCCCGTGGGCCACCGGCTTGCCGGTCAACTTCGACGTCAGCCAGTCACGCCACTCGGTGAGGATCTCGTAGAAGGTCGGGATCACGAGCAGCGTCAGGATGGTCGAGGTGATGACGCCGCCGATCACCGCCTGCCCGAGCGGGGCACGGAAGTCGGCCCCTTCGCCAGCGCCAATCGCAATCGGCATCATGCCGGCGATCAGCGCGAAGGTGGTCATCAGGATCGGGCGCAGCCGGGTCCGGCCGGCCTCGATGATGGCCTCGCGCCGCGACAACCCGCCCTCCTCGGCCCACTTGGCGAAGTCGACCAGCAGGATGGCGTTCTTGGCGACGATGCCCATCAGCAGGATGACGCCGATCATGCTCATGATGTTGATGGTCGAGCCCATCACCAGGAGCCCGAGCATGACGCCGATCAGCGACAGCGGCAGCGACAGCATGATGGCGAACGGCTCGAGGAACGACCCGAACTGCACGACCAGCACGAAGTACATCAGCAGCACGGCGAGGCCGAGCGACGAGAAGATCTGGCCGAAGATCTCGGCCTGGTCCTTGCCCTCGCCACCGGTCGTCAGCGCGTAGCCGGGCGGCAGCTGGACGTTGCTGGCGAAGCGGGCCCTGATGTCGCTGAGCACCTCGTTCAGTGATCGCACCTCCGTGTTGGCCTGGATGACGATGACCCGCTCGCGATCGAGGCGGTCGATCCGCGCCGGGCCGATGTTGGTCGAGATCTTCGCCACCTGGCCGAGCGGCACCGCGACGCCGCGGCCCTCTGGCCCGTTGACGAAGAGCGGCAGCGACGCCAGATCGCGGACGCTGGTCCGCGCCTCCGGCTTCAGGCGCACGTAGACGTCGCGCGTTTCGCCGGCCGGATCCACCCAGTCGCCGGAATCGAGACCGGCGAAGGCGACGCGGAGGGTCTGGCCGACCTGGCCGACGCTGACCCCGAGGCTGCCGGCGAGGCCGCGATCCAGGGTGACGTCGATCTCCGGCTTCTGCCCACGGGTCGACAGGCCGACGTCCACCGCGCCCGGCACCTTCAGCACTTCCGCTTTGAGGAGCTGCGCCACGCGGTTGAGCTCCTCGATCTCGGGTCCGCGCAACTGCAGCTGAATCTGCTTCTGATTCTCGAAGTTGCCGCTGCCGATGGCCGCGGTCACGCCACCCAGCTTGGCCAGCTTGGCGCGCAGCTCCGCCTTGAGGATCGACTGCCGCAGCCGCTCGCTCTTCGGCTTCAGCCGGACGTAGACGATCGACTGGTCGACCGATTCGGTCCGGCCGCCGATGGTCGTGTAGGTGTAGAGCGCGCCATCGAGGCCGCGCGCGATCCGCGCCACCTCCTCCGACTTGAGCTTGGTGTAGTCGAGGCTCGAGCCCGGCGGCGTCTCGATATTGATCAGGAACTCGGCTTCGTCGGAGTCCGGCAGGAAGCCGCCGCCGACCCAGCCCATCATCGGCAGCGCCAGGGCGCCGACGAACGACGCAACGGCCAGCAGGACCATCGAGAAGCGATGGTCGAGGGCCCAGCCGATGATGCTCTTGTAGCGCTCGGTCTGGCGATCGAACCAGCGGTTGAACCTGTCGAGGCCGCGCGACACGAACGAGCGCTGCTCCATCGGGATGTCCGGGTCGGGCCAGTAGGCCGACAGCATCGGGTCGAGCGAGAACGACACGAACAGCGACACCAGCACCGAGCAGGCGATGGTCAGCGCGAACGGCTTGAACCACTGCCCGGCCAGGTCGCCCATGAAGGCGATGGGGACGAACACCACGACGATCGAGAACGTCGTCGCGGCGACGGCCAGGGCGATCTCGGCGGTCCCCTCGTGCGCCGCCGTCCAGTGATCTTTTCCCTTTTCGACGTGTCGGACGATGTTCTCGCGGACGACGATGGCGTCGTCGATCAGGATGCCGATGGCCAGCGACAGGCCGAGCAGCGACATCGTGTTCAGCGTGAACCCGAAGGCCCACACCGCGACGAAGGAGGCGAGTACCGACACCGGCAGCGCCAGGCCGGTGATGACGGTGGAACGCCACGAATTGAGGAAGAGAAATACCACCAGCACGGTGAGCAGGGCGCCCTGGAAGAGGGTCTTCTGCACATCGGCCACCGAGTGGGATACCCGGACCGCGGCGTCCTTGACCACGTCCAGCTTGACCGTCGCCGGGAGCGCCTTGCGCACCTTCTCGAGCCGCGCCATCACCGCGTCGCTGACTTCGGTGGTGCTGTAGCCCTTCGACTTCTTGATGTCGATTCCCACCGCCACGCGCTCGTTGTAGAGCGCCATCGTCCGCGGCTCTTCCGCGCCGTCCTTGACCTCGGCCAGGTCGCCCAGCCGGATCAGGCGACCGTTGCCCCGGTCCGCCACCACCAGCTGCTCGAACTCCGCCGGGGTCTGGAGCCGGCCCTTGAGGCGGATCGACCGCTCCTCGAGCGCGCCGTCCAGGCGGCCGACGGGGGCCGCGAGATTCTGGAGCTGGAGCGCCTGGACCACCTGCGAGACGCCGACGCCGGTGGCCTGGAGCGCCTCGGGGCGGAGCTCGATGGTCAGCTCCCGCTCCTGCTTGCCCGACACGTTCACCTCGGCCACTCCCGGGATCGAGCG
>JBDSLU010000465.1:0-5359 GCA_039916225.1 Vicinamibacteraceae bacterium | reverse complement strand
CGAGGATCAGATCGGTCGTCGGCGCCGCGGCGCCGAACTCGCGTTCCGGTTCCTCGACGTCGACGGTCGGGGTGAGGCCGGTGCCGTGGATGCTGGTACCCGACGGCCCGAGGTAGCGCGCGAATGTCATGTAGAGCGCGCTGCCGTCCGGCAGTTTGACCAGCTTCTGCACGCCGGCCCGGCCGAGGGTGTGCTCGCCAACCAGCGTGGCGCGCTTGTTGTCGAGCAGGGCCGCGGCGAAGAGTTCGGCGGCGCCCGACGTGCCGTTGGTCGTGAGCAGCACCAGCGGCGTGGTGACCTTGCCGTCGCTCGCCGTGGTGGTGACGACCGAGTCCTTGCCCGCCTTGGTCTCGCGCGTCGACAGCGTCTTGCCGACCGGCACGAACGGGCGCGCCGCGGCGATGCCTTCTTCGAGCTTGCCTTCGGCGGTGTCGCGCAGGTCGACGATGACGCTGGTGGCGCCGCCCTTGGCGAGCTGGCTCACGCTCTGTTCGAGGCGCCCGGCGGCGCCGGGGGTGAATGCCGCGACCCGGACGTAGCCGATGCCCGGGGTCTGCACCTTGGACGTGACGTCGGTGGCCGCCGGTGCCTCGCGGACGAGCGGAATGTCGCGCGGGTCGGTGGCGCTGCCGCGCAGGATGGTGATGGTGATCTTCGAGCCCACCGGGCCGCGGAGCAGCCGCATGCCTTCGAGCGCCGACAGGTTGCGCGTCGGGGCGCCGTTGATGGCGCGGATGTAGTCGCCGGTGTGGAGGCCGGCGCGGGCGGCGGGTGAGCCGTCACGGGCCGAGACGACGCGCAGGTAATAGCCGCGGGTGAGATCGAGACCGGTCGTGCCGACCGCCGGCGCGCGCTCCGCCTCGAAGGTCCGCACCTGTTCAGGGGTGAGGTAGGCGCTGTCGGCGTCGAGGCCATCGGCCAGGCCGCGCATGGCACCGCTCATCACCTTATCGACGTTGACCGGCTCGACGTAGTTCTGGGTGACGAGCGAGACGACGTCCTCGAAGACCCGCAGGTGCTCGTAGGCGCCCTGGCTGGCCAGCGTCCGGCCGAGCAGGCTGCCAATGACGACGAACGCGACGACCGGGGTCGAGACGAGCAGGACAATCCAGCGGGTGCGTGTGGTCATGGTGACGTGATCCCTTGCGGCCGGAGCGCCTTCACGCGGGTGGTTTCGACGGGGCAGGCTTCAGCCATTGTACGGGATCGGCCGGCCGACCGTCGATCCTGACCTCGAAATACAGCGACGGCGTGCCGGTGGGCGCCATCCCGACCGTACCGATTTCGTCGCCCGCGTGGACGACCGCACCTTTGGAGACGTCGACCGAGCCCAGATGGCCGTAGAGCGTGTAGAAGCGGCCGCCGTGATCGACGATGACCACCCGGCCGAAGCCGGCAAAGGCGTCCGCATAGGCGACCGTTCCCGCCTGCACGGCCGTTACCGGCGATCCAACGTCCGTCCCGATGTCGATGCCATTGCGATTGACCATCGTCCCGAAACGGCTCGACGCCTGCCGGCCGAAGCGGGCATCGATGCGGCCAGGCACGGGCCACGCCATGGTGCCGGCCTTCAAGCGTCCGCCGCCGGGCAGGGCCACCGACGAGGCGCCGCGATCAGCGGTCAGCTCGGCCATGGACTGCTCGAGCCGATCGCGCGCGGCCGCCAGCTCCCGGACCAGCTGCGCATTCAGGTCGCGGCGTTCCCGCACGTCGGCCAGCAGGCGCTGCTGGATCCCGGCGGTCTCGGCGAGCGCCGCTTCCTCACCGGCGAGGCGCTGCGTCAGCAGGTCGAGCGTGTCGCGCTCGCGCCGAAGGCGCTCGACGTCGCCGGCGCGCGAGGCGCGCAACTGTGCGAAGCGTTCGAGCCGCTCGCGGTCGCGCCGTGCCAGCACGGCGACGACGCGCGCCGCGCGATCGAAGGTCCGCGCATCGTCGAGGGAGAACAGGAGGCGGTCGTAGCCGAGCGGCATCAGTCGATAGAGGCGGGTGAGCCGCGTCCGTACCTCCGGCATCAGCTCGGCCAGCTCGGCGTCGGCCGCCGCGACGTGGGTGACGGCGGCGTCTACGGCCTTCGTGGACACGAGCCGGGCCCGGGTCGTCTTCTCGCGTTCCAGCTCGCGGGTCTCGATCGCCAGCTCGATCTGGCGCAGGCGGGTGAGGAGCGTCCGCTGCTCGCCAGCCAGGCGAGAGGATTCCGCCCGAGCCTGGGCGAGTCGGGCATCGAGGATCTTCGGAGAGGCCGGGATCCGGGTGCGGGTCGGCGGGGTCGCGGCGCGCGGCGGCGCGCTGGACTGGGTCGGACTGGGCTGGGCCGAACTGGGCTCGGTCGGACTGGGCTGGGCTGGATTGGGCTGGGCTGTATTGGGCTGGGCCGGGGCGGCCGGGGCCTTTGCAGCCGAGGCAAGGGCAGGCGGGGCCGGGACGGCCTGGGCCGCCACGGGCGAGCCCGGGCTCACCATCGCGATCGCGAAAATCACCGCGTGCGCGACACGGACAGTGGCAAGTCTTCCCACGATCGTGTGCATTCTGGCAGACTCCCAGGCATGACGGGTGCGGTCCGGTCCGGTCGTGTGCTTGCCCTGGATATCGGCCGGAGGCGTACCGGCCTTGCCTTGAGCGATCCGACCGGCACTCTGGCGACGCCCTACGCGGTCATTACCGCGCAGCCGCCGCTCGGCGAGATATTGCGAACGGCGGACCAACTCGCCGCGCAGCCGGATGGGCTGTCGGCGATCGTCGTCGGCCGGCCGCTGCACCTCGATGGCCGCGCCAGCACCGAGACGGCCGACGTCGATGCCTTCATCGCGCGGCTGCGCACCCGGACGGCGCTGCCGGTCTTCATTCAGGACGAGCGCCTGTCCAGCGTCGAGGCCGAGGCCCGGCTGAGCGTCGGCGAGCGGGATTGGCGCAAGCGGAAGCCGCGGCTCGACGCCGCCGCCGCCGCGGTGATCCTGCAGGACTTCCTCGACCAGCCCGTGCCCGACGTCGCCGCGGTCCAGGAGCCGGTCCGCTGATGCGCGCGCTGCTCCGCCTCCTGGTGCTCGCCATCGTCGTGGCGGCGGTCGGCGCCGTCGCCCTGCGCAGCCTCGATCAGCCCTATCAGGGCATCGCCGCGCCGGAAGTGTTCGTCGACATCCCGCACGGGCTCGGCGTCTCCGCGATCGGCCACCGCCTCGTCGAGGCCGGCATCATCAAGAACGATTGGGCCTTCCGTCTCGCGGTGTGGCGACGTGGCGCGGCCCGGACGCTGAAAGCCGGCGAGTACCGCTTCACCGGCCAGTTGCGGGCGACCGACGTGGTCGACCGGCTGGTGGCCGGCAGCGTGTTCCTGCGTCCCGTGACGTTTCCCGAAGGCCTGACCGTCGCCGAGATGGCCGCGGTCTTCGAGACCGCCGGCCTCGGCACCAAGGCGATGTTCACGGAGGCGGCGCGCCGCGCCTCGCTCGTCCACGACGTCGATACGAGCGCGGACGATCTCGAGGGCTACCTGTTCCCCGAGACCTACAACCTGCCGCGGGACGCCGGCGCCGAGATGCTCATCGAGCAGATGGCGCGACGGTTCCTGGCCACCTACGACGCCAAGCTGCGCGACGCGGCCCGGGCGCGGGGGCTGACGACGCGGCAGGTGGTGACGATCGCCTCACTGATCGAGAAGGAGACCAGCCGGCCCGAGGAGCGGCCGCTCGTGTCGGCCGTCTATCAGAACCGGATGCGGATCGGCATGGGCATGCAGTGCGATCCGACGGTGATCTTCGCGCTGCAGAAAGCTGGACGCTGGAACGGCAACCTGACCCGCGAGAACCTGCAGTTCGACTCGCCCTACAACACCTACCGCTACAGCGGCCTGCCACCCGGGCCGATCGCCGCGCCGGGGCGAGCCTCCCTCGCGGCCGCGGTGGCCCCGGCCGACGTCCCCTACCTGTACTTCGTCAGCCGCAACGACGGCTCACACGTCTTCGCGGCCACGCTCGACGAGCACAACCGCAACGTCCACCAGCATCAGGTCCAGTATTTCCGGGATCAGCGCCGCGCCGCTGGCAGAAAATGACATCCGCTCTGAGCCCAGCTCTGAGCTGGGCTCAGAGCTACCGCTCGGCCCATTTCAATTTCTGCCGCAGGACGCCGAAGTAGGAGCGCTCGGTCGAACGCACCAGCCGCAGGACGCGGTCGGCGCGCGTCACCGTCACGGCGTCGGCGGCGGACAACGGGTAGCCGGTCTGGCCGTCCGCGGTGACGAAGATGTCTTCGCCGCCGGCGATGATCGGCTGGATGGTCAGCGCGGCGGTGGCCGGCAACACCACCGGCCGGTTGGTCAGCGTGTGCGGCGCGATCGGCGTCAGCACGATCGCGTCGACGTGCGGGTGGACGATCGGGCCGCCGACGGACAGGTTGTAGGCGGTCGATCCGGTGGCGGTGGCGACGATGAGGCCGTCCGCCTTGAACCGGGCCACGAACAGATCGTCGACGTGGACCGACAGGTCGGTCATCCGCGACAGCGGGCCGCGATTGACGACGACGTCGTTCAGGACCGGCGTCTGGTGCCGCACTGCGCCGTCGCGGACGATCCGCATCTGCAGCATCGTGCGCGTCTCGACGGCGGCGGTCCCGGCGACGACGCGCTCGAGGGCGGCGTAGAGCTCGGGCAGCGTCGTCTCGGTCAGGAAGCCCAGGCTGCCGAAGTTCACGGCCAGCACCGCGACGTCGGCCCCGGCGAGCGCGATGCGACGGGCGGTCGCGAGCAGCGTCCCGTCGCCGCCGAGCACGACGATGAGATCGACTTCGGCGGGCAGCGCGTCGGCGGGGACGGTGCGGTGCGTGCCGCTGCCTTCGACGGCGGCGCTGGCTTCGTCCAGCACCGGATCAATCGCCCGCGCGGTCAGCCACGCGACCAGATCGCGGACGACCCGCGGCCCGCCGTCGAGCCGCGGCTTGACGACGATCCCGACGCGGCGGATGGCCGGCCACTTCACGCCGTCAGCTTATCGCAGCCGCTGGATCGCCGGGGCGACCCGGCCGCTGCAAACGACGCCGCCGACGCCGCCGACGCCGCCGACTGGGCAACGGACGCAGCCGCCGCAGCCCACGCCGCCCGGCTAGCCCCGCGCGAAGACCGTCAGGAACTCGCGATTCCCTTCGGCGCCCTCGATCGGCGACGGCGTGGTGCCTTGGTGCGCGAGCCCGAGGCGGATCGCTTCGGCGATCACGTCGGCGACCACCCGCGCGTGGACCGCAGGATCGCGGACGATTCCGCCGGAGCCGACGTCCTCGCGACCGGCCTCGAACTGCGGCTTCACGAGCGCGACGAGGCGCCCGCCGGGCGCCAGCAGCGCCATCACCGCCGGCAGGACGAGCCGAAGCG
>JBDSLU010000464.1:0-15178 GCA_039916225.1 Vicinamibacteraceae bacterium | reverse complement strand
TCGCCATTCGTCGCGCGGCGCTGGGCGCGCCGCGGCGCCGTCACGCGGGCGGCTTTTCGGTCTAGCGGGCCCTCAGGGCTAGCGCGGACGGGGCGGAGGGGGCGGCAGGAGCCCGCGGCCGCGCAGCCAGGCTTCTAGCAATCCGGGCCAGGCGTCGAGGGCGGCATTGCCCAGGCCGAGCCCGCTGCCGTGCCGGCCGTTGACGAAGATGTGCATCTCGGACGCGACACCGGCGGCGTTCAGCGCCCGGTAGAACGTCACGGCGGCGTCCACCGGCACCAGTTCGTCCTCGGTCGTGTGGTAGATGAACGCGGCCGGCGTGTCCTTGGCCACCAAGCGCTCCGGCGCGTACTGCTCGAAGGTGCCGCATTGCGTTGCCTCGATCTTCAGCACGCTGCAGTAACTCGCCGCCTTCTGGTCCCTGGTCATCGCGTTCAGCCACGGATAGCCGAGCACCTGGAAATCGGGGCGGCTGCTGACCCGATCCAGCGGGTCGGCGGCGTCGGCGCGGCCGGGCTCCGGCATCGTCGCGGCCATCGCGGTGAGGTGGCCGCCGGCCGAAAAGCCCATCATGCCGATGCGATCCGGCGCGATCTCGAACTCGGCGGCGTGGGCGCGCACCCAGCGCATCGCCCGCCGCGCGTCGACCAGCGGCGTGGGATAGAGATACGTGGCGCCGAGACGGTATTTGAGGACGAACGCCGTCACCCCGTGCGCGGCGAACCAGTCCGCGACCTGTCGCCCTTCGAGGTTCGAGGCCAGGCCGCGATAGGCCCCACCCGGTGCGATGACGATGGCGGTGCCGTTGCCCGAGCGCGGCTGCACGCGGAAGACGGTCAGGGTCGGGACGTCGGCGTCCTCGGCTCCCTTCGCTCCGGGGGCATCGCCGTCCCACAGGCGGTAGGTGGCCATGCCCAGGAAGGCGTCCGAACTCCGCGGCGTCGCCGGTGCCGGAGCAGCGGTCTGCGCCGATCCGACGGCGGGGCAGACGACCGACAGGCCGAGCAGGGCAGCAGCCCGGATGAGGTGGGTGGGCATGCGGCTGACTATCGAGGAGCGGCCGCCGCGGGCTTGGCCTTCGTGCGCAGCTCGTCGGCGTTGGCCAGGACGTCGGCGCCGGGGATGATGATGGTCCCGCCGTCGACGGCAGACGTCAGGCCGGCGAAGCGGCCTTCCACGTCGAAAACCGCGGCGCCGGGCGGGAGGTCGATCTTCTCGCCAGGTTCCAGCCAGGCTTTGCGGATGTCGAGGAGCGAGCGGTGCGGCCGGTCGGCTTCGGCAACGCTGACGGCGCCCACGACGAAGCCGGGCTTGACCGGTGCGGCCGCGAGCTTCGGGGCTGCTTCGCGCTGACCCGAAACCCGTAGCAGGGCGTAGAGTCCGCTCTCGTCGGTCGCCACCACCAGCGCCGGGAGCCATCCGTCGTAGAGGTTCACATCGTAGCTGGTCGGGGTCGGATCGACGTCGGGCACGGACACGATGGCCAGGTCGTCGCTCACGCGGATCCCCGTCAGGTGCGTCAACTTGACCCCGTCCCGGGCTGCCTTGGGCGTTGCGTCGCCGGCCGCCAGCTGCGACTCGCTGGGGGTCCGCACCCGGACCACCGCCGTGTTCAGGACCGGGAGGACCTTTTCCAGGCTCATGGTCAGGCGGGTCGGCTGCCGGCCCGTGTCCTGGGCGACAGCGGGAGCGGCACGACCGGCCAGGGCGACGGCGGCAGCCAGGACGGCGACGGTCGGGACGGACATGCGCGGCATTTCCCTATCCTAGCCCCGCGCGGCGCCGGTGGAGCGTTCGTCCGGCGGCCGGTCCAGAGGTTTGCCGGTCCCGGCCCCGTGTGACAAGATCGGCGGTTGGGAATGGCTACGAAGATCACGATTGCGCACAGCCCCGACTCCGACGACGCCTTCATGTTCTACGGCTTCGCCTCGGGGGCGGTCGACACCGAGGGAATCGAAATCGCGCAGGTCCTTGCCGATATCGAGACGCTGAACCGGGCCGCCGTGACGGGCACCTACGAGGTGACCGCCGCGTCGTTCCACGCGTTCGCGCATCTCTCCGACAAATACGCCCTGCTGCCGCACGGCGCCAGCATGGGCGACAACTATGGCCCGATGGTGGTCGTTCGCCAGGACGGACCGAAGACGCTCGAGGGCGTCACGGTCGCGATCCCCGGGCTGTGGACCAGCGCCTGGCTCGCCCTCCAGCTCTACCAGCCGGGCCTGAAATACGTGGTCATGCCGTTCGACGAGATCCTCGAGGCGGTCCGCGACGGCAAGGTCGAGGCCGGCTTGCTGATCCACGAAGGGCAGCTCACCTACGGTGACGAGGGCCTGCGGCTGCTGGTCGATCTCGGCGTGTGGTGGGCGGAGCGGACCGGCGGCTTGCCGCTGCCGCTCGGCGGCAACCTGATCCGCCGCGACCTCGGCCCGGCGATGATGAAGAAGGTGTCGCGCATGCTGCACGCGTCGATCGCCCACGCGCTGAACAACCGCGCCGACGCCCTGGCCTACGCCAAGACCTACGGCCGCGGCCTGGCGGACGAGCGCATCGACACCTTCGTCGGCATGTACGTCAACGACCTGACGCTCGACTACGGCGACCGCGGACGCACCGCGGTGCGGCGCTTCTTCGACGAGGCGTGGGAGAAGCGGCTGGTGCCGGCCCCGGTGAACGTCGAGTTCGTCGGCGCCAACGACTGAGGCAGGCGAGCGAAGAGATGCGCGCGAGGATCGACCGCGCCGGCTTGGGCGACATCGCCGACAAGGTGGACGCCGGCGTCCGCCTCGACCTGGCTGACGGCGTCCGCCTGTTCGAGGCGCCCGACCTCCTCGCCGTCGGCGCGCTGGCCAACCGCGAGCGCGAGAAGCGCCACGGCGCGCGCACGTTCTACAACTACAACCTCCGCCTCGAGCCGACCAACGTCTGCGAAGCGAGCTGCCTGTTCTGCTCGTTCGCGCGGCTCAAGGAAGGTTCGCCCGGCGCCTACACGATGACGCTCGAGGAGGCCTGGCAGAAGCTCCGCGAGCGCGGCGATCAGCCGCTCACCGAGATCCACATCGTCAACGGCCTGCATCCTGGCCTGCCGTTCTCGTACTACGAGGAGCTGTTGGCCGGCTTCAAGCGGATCAAGCCGGGCGTGCACCTGAAGGGGTTCACGGCGGTCGAGATCGCGTTCTTCGCCGACACGTTCGGCAAGACCGACGAGCAGGTGCTGATCGAGCTGCGCGCGGCCGGCCTCGACTCGCTGCCGGGCGGCGGCGCCGAGGTGTTCGCCGAGCGGGTCCGCAAGAAGATCTGCCACGACAAGGCCGACGGCGAGCGCTGGCTGTCGATCCACCGCATCGCCCACCGGCTCGGCATGCGCTCGAACGTCACGATGCTCTACGGGCACATCGAGACGCTCGAGGAGCGCGTCGATCACATGCTACGGGCCCGGGCGCTGCAGGACGAGACCGGCGGGTTCCAGGCGTTCATCCCCCTGGCCTTCCACCCCGACAACAACCAGATGCGCAAGCTGCCGGCGCCGACCGCGGCGGACACGCTGCGCGTCCACGCCGTCGCCCGCCTGATGCTCGACAACATCCCGCACATCAAGGCGTTCTGGATCGCCACCGGCGTCAGCGTGGCGCAGGCCGCGCTCTGGTTCGGCGCCGACGACCTCGACGGCACCGTCCAGGAAGAGCGGATTTACCACATGGCTGGGTCGGATACCCCCGAGATCATGACCACCACGGCGATCCGCCGCCTGATCTCGCGCGCCGGCCGCGAGCCGCACGAGCGCGACACCCTCTACAACCTCGTCGCCGGCTGATTCGTGCTCGGAGCTTGCTCGGAGCTTGCTCCGAGCAACTTGCAGAAACTGCACACCGGCGGGCGGTAAGATGGGCTCATGGGGACCGTGGACGCGCTGACCGCGTACGAGAACGAGCACATCGGGGAGCGGCAGGGGCTGCCGAAGCGCTACCTCGGCCTGTCGGTCGAGGAGATGGACCGCCGCATCGCCGCGGCGCGGGCGACGCTGGGCAAGCGCCTCGTCGTCCTCGGACACCATTACCAGCGCGACGAGGTGATCAAGTTCGCCGATTACATCGGCGACTCGTGGAAGCTGTCGAAGCGCATCAGCCAGCACCAGGACGCCGAGTTCATCATCTTCTGCGGCGTCCACTTCATGGCCGAGAGCGCAGACATCCTGGCCGCGCCGCACCAGAAGGTGATCCTGCCGGACCTCGCCGCCGGCTGCTCGATGGCCGACATGGCCGAGCCCGAGCAGCTCGAGATGGCGTGGAAGGATCTCGAGGCCGTCGGTGTCGCCTCGACCGTCGTCCCGGTCACCTACATCAATTCCGCGGCGAGCATCAAAGCGTTCGTCGGCGAGCATGGCGGGGTCGTCTGCACGTCGGGCAACGCCAAGGCGACGCTGGAGTGGGCCTGGGCCCGCGGTGAGAAGATCATCTTCCTGCCGGATCAGCACCTGGGTCGCAACACCGCCTACAAGATGGGCGTGCCGCTCGACCTGATGCCGGTGTGGGATCCACACGAGCCGTTCGGCGGCCTCGACGCCGAGACCATCAAGAAGGCCCGCATGCTGCTGTGGAAGGGCCACTGCTCGGTCCACACGCGCTTCACCGTTCGCCAGGTCGAGAACGTGCGGAAGCAGCACCCGACCGCCAAGGTCATCGTCCACCCCGAGACGACCTGGGACGTGGTGCAGGCCGCTGACGAAGCCGGCTCGACCGAGTTCATCCTGAAGACGGTGCGCGAGAGCCCGCCGGGATCGGTGTGGGCCATCGGCACCGAGGTGCACCTCGTCAATCGCCTCGCCCACGAGGTCGCGCCGGAGCGCACCGTGCTGACGCTCGATCAGTTCGGGTGCCTGTGCTCGACGATGTTCCGCGTCTCCCCGAACCACCTGCTGTGGATCATGGAGGAGCTCGTCGCCGGGCGTGTCCACAACGTCGTCGAGGTGCCGGAGCGCGTGAAGCACTGGTCGAAGGTCGCGCTCGATCGAATGCTCACGATCATCTAGTGCGAGCGAAGCCCCGCGGGCTCGAGCGTCAGTACGCCGAGCAGTTCTGCGATCCGTCGGTCGTCGATGCATACGCGCAGCGACCACCGTACCCAGCCGCGCTCGATCCCCTCTTCGTCGAGCTGGCCGGCGGCGCGGACGCCCGCCTGCTGGATCTGGGCTGCGGAACCGGCGACCTCTCGCGGCGCCTTGCCTCGAAGGTCCGATCGATCACCGCCGTCGACCACTCGGACGGCATGATCGCGCGCGCCCGGTCGCTGCCCGGCGGCGACGCGCCGAACATCGCCTGGGTGGTCGGGCGGGTCGAGGACGTCGCGCTGACCGGCCCGTTCTCGTCGGCGCTGGCGGCGCAGAGCTTCCACTGGTTCGACTGGGCGGTGCTCGTGCGGCGCCTGGCGGCCTGGGTCCCGACGCGCCGGCTGATCCTCGCCGATCGCCGCGAAGCGCAGTCGCCGTGGTCGGACGCGCTCGTGACGCTCTACCGGCGCTTCTCCACCAACCAGGAGTTCGAGCCCTTCGACGTCGTCGACGAGCTGACCGCCCGGCGCTACCTGACGGTCGAGGGTCGCATGTCGGACCGCGCCCAGCGCTTCGCCCAGCGGGTCGACGACTACGTCGGCGCCCTCCACTCGCAGAACGGCTTCTCGCGCGATCGCATGACGCTGGCGGATGCGAGCGCCTTCGACGCGGCCGTCCGCGACGCCGTGGCGCCGCATGCGCGAGACGGCGTCCTGATGGTGGCCGTGACCACGCGGGTCGTCTGGGGCCGCGTCGAGGGCACCGAGTCGTGACCGTTCGGCACTGAGCGCCGGCCGTTCGGCCCGTTATCGCTCGAGTGCGCCGGCGGCCTTTTCGATCTCGGCGGCGTAGGCCTCGATGGCCGCGGCGACCCTCGGGATCTGCGCGGTCGCTTCCGCGAAATCGCGCTCTTCGATCGCCTCGCGCACCGCCGGCAGCGTCTTGACGCCGTAGCCGGTGTAGAACCCTGGCGCGTAGATCTGGTGGGTGAACCACGGCCGACGGGGCAGGCCTTCCTTGCGCGTCAGCGCCCGCTCCGCGGTCAGCAGCACATTATTGGCGGCGGCGATCGATGGCCCGGCAGCGCCGGCCGCGACCGCCGCGCCAGCCTTGGCGTCGTAGCGGCGGGCCGCGACGGTGAGACGGTCGACGGCGTTGGTCAGCGGCGCAAAGTCGAAGGCCGGCACTACCGCGCGGCGCTTCGGCGTTCCGATCTTGTCACCCGGGTTGGCGGCCAGCGTGAAGACGCCGTCGTCGATGCGCCGGTTGTGCTCGACGGTGTCGGTGCGCAGCGTGTCGGCCATCTTCTGCACGTCGGCGGCGTAGCTCTTGATCCGGGCGGCCGCGCGGGTGAACTCGAAGGGCAGCAGATCGGCATCGGCCAGCCGCAGCACCGTGCGCCCGCCGACCTTGGCCAGCGCGACGCCGTAGGCGTAGTCGGGATCCATGAACCGCTCGAAGTGCGCGATCGAGTCGTAGATCGAGTGGTACTGGCCGTAGGCGCCTTCGCCGCCGAAGCCGATGTTGAGCGAGGCGATGCCGAGGTGCTGCAGGAACGGGCTGTAGTCGGAGCCGGACCCGAGCGCGTCGATCTCGAACAGTCGGGTATCGCGCAGTGCGGTGCGCTGCTCCGGCGTGCCGCTCAGGATCGCGCTGGCGATCACGCGATCGCCCACCGTGCCGCCCTTGGCCGGCTCCGCGACGACCTGGGCGACTTCGTTGGCGAACCGTTCCAGACTGTGCGAGCCGCCCACGTCGAGCAGGCCGCGTCCGTTCATGTCGGAGTTGATGTAGGCCACTGCCTTGTCGGCCAGCTCCTTGGCGTGATCCTCGACCCACTCGGTCGAGCCCAGCAGGGCCTGCTCCTCGCCGTCCCAGGCGGCGAACACGATGGTGCGCTTCGGCTTCCAGCCGGCCTTGGCCAGGACGCCGATCGCCCGGGCCTCCTCCATCACCGCGATCATTCCGCTCACCGGGTCGGAGGCGCCGTTGACCCAGGCGTCGTGGTGGTTGCCGCGCACGACCCACTGGTCGCGCAGCTCGCTGCCCTTCATCGTCGCGATGACGCTGTAGGTCGTGGCCAGCTTCCAGTCGAACTGCAGCTGCAGGTGGACGCGAGCCGGGCCTGGGCCGATGTGGTACGAGAGCGGCAGCGCGCCGCGCCAGGCGGCCGGCGCCGTCGGGCCGCCCAGCGCCTTCAGCAGCGGCTGCGCGTCGGCGTAGGAGATCGGCAGCACCGGGATCTTCATCAGCGTCGCCGCTTCCTTGAACGGCGGGCGCTTGGCGTCCTTGGTCGCGCCGACGCCGGGCGTCAGCGGATCGCCCGGATACATCGGCAGGTCCATCACTGATCCGCGCTGCGCCGCGCGATCGCTGCGCCAGCCGCCGGTCGGATAGACGTCACCCTGGAAGTAGCCGTCTTCGCGCGGATCCGAGTAGATCAGGCAGCCGACCGCGCCGTGCTCGGCGGCGACCTTCGGCTTGATGCCGCGCCACGAGCCGCCGTAGCGGGCGATGACGATCTTGCCCTTCACGTCGATGCCGCGGCGCTCGAGCTCCTCGTAGTCAGCCGGGACGCCGTAGTTGACGTAGACGAGGTCGGCGGTCACGTCGCCATCCGGTGAGTAGACGTTGAACGGCGGCAATGCCTCCGCTGCCTGGTTCGAGGTGGCGTCTTCCCGCAGCGCCGGCTCGGTCAGGGAGGCCACGAACCTGGTCGGCGCGACGAGCTCGACCTTCCGCAGGATCGGGGTCGGGAACAGCACCTGGTAGTCGGTGATGGCGACCTCGTAGCCCCACGACCGGAACAGGCCGGCGATGAACTCGGCGTTCTCCTTGCCGTAGGGCGAGCCGAGGTGATGCGGGCGGGCGGCGAGCCGGTGCATCCAGGCGCGCAGGTTCTCGGCCTTCAGCTCGGCGTCGAAGCGCTTCTCGAGGTCGAGGTGGGCGGCGCGCCGGGCCGGTGCGAAGCCGGACAGCGTCGGTCCCTTCTCGAGTGGCGGCGTGGCGGCGGGCTGCTGGGCTAGCAGGCCGGCGCCGAGTGCCAGCGCCAGCGGGACCGAGACGAGAACACGTCGGAACATGGGCGTCAGTATAAGATCGGGCCTTTGCGGGTCCCGCCGAAGGCCGTCGTGGTCGGTCGCGCGCCCGCCAGCTCGCCCGGGCCGGTCCCGGGCCGCGAGCAAGGAGTCGGAATCCCATGGCGCACCAGCTTCCCAGCCTGCCGTACGCGTTCGAAGCGCTCGAGCCGCACATCGACGCGCAGACGATGCAGATCCACCACGGCAAGCACCACCAGGCCTACATCAACAACCTGAATGCGGCCCTGGAGTCGCATCCCGACCTGCAGGGCAAGAGCGTCGAGGACCTGATCAAGGACCTGAACGCCCTGCCCGAGGCCATTCGGACCGCGGTCCGCAACAACGGCGGCGGCCACGCCAACCACTCGCTGTTCTGGACGCTGCTCGCCCCGAACGCCGGCGGCCCTCCGACCGGCAAGGCCGCCGAGGCGATCACCGGCGCCTTCGGCAGCTTCGACACGTTCAAGGAACAGTTCGCCAAGGCCGCGACGACGCGATTCGGCAGCGGCTGGGCGTGGCTGGTGTCGTCGTCGGGCAAGCTGGCCATCGAGAGCACGGCCAACCAGGACAGCCCGCTCATGGAAGGCAAGAAGCCGCTCCTCGGGCTGGACGTCTGGGAGCACGCCTACTACCTGAAGTACCAGAACCGCCGCCCGGACTACATCGGCGCTTTCTGGAACGTCGTCAACTGGTCGAAGGTGAACGAACTGCTCTGATCGTTGCAGTTCCTGCAAGTTGCTCGGAGCAAGCTCCGAGCACGCTCCGAGCAAGCCCGGAGTTCGCTACAGGTAGCCCACCACCTCGACGTCGGATCCGGCGTCGAGGCGGGCTACCCCCACCGGGATTTCCACGTAGCCGTCCGCTTGCGACAGGCTGGTGATCTCCCCGGATCCCTTGAAGGTCGGCACCGCCAGGTCGCCCTCGATCCGCACCGGCAGGAACTGATGCCGGTTCGCCGGCGAGCCGACCGCGCTCGCCAGCCGACGCCGGACCCGCGGCGGATCGAGCGGCGGCAGGCCGGCCAGCTGGCGCAGTGCCGGCACCAGCAGCACGTGGGCCTGCGACAGGCACGACGTCGGGTTGCCGGGCATCCCGAACACCAGTTGAGAGCCTCCGAGAGGGGCAGGGCGGGCGATCCGCGCGAACAGCGTCGGCTTGCCCGGCTTCACCGCGATGCCGTGGAAGATCACCTCGCCGCGTGCCGCGACCGCGTCGATCACCACGTCGCGCTCGCCGACCGAGCTGCCGCCGCCGAGCACGACGATGTCGGCCCCTGAGGCCGCGTCCAGCGCCACTGTCGTCGCCTCGATCGTGTCCGGCACCGGCGCGTGGCGCACCGCGACGCCACCGTGGCGCCCGACCAGCGCCCCCACCGTGAACGAGTTGACGTCGTAGACCGACGCCAGCGGCAGCGGCTGGCCCTGGCGCACCACCTCGTTACCGGTGGGGAAGATCGCGACGATCGGCTTGCCGATCACCGACACCTGGTCGCGGCCGATCGCCGCCAGCGCGCCGACGCGGCTCGGCGTGATCGCCTGCCCGGCGCGCATCACGACGTCGCCGGCGCGCATGTCCGAGCCGCGCCGGACGCAGTGCTGTCCGACCGACGCCTCGACCAGCAGCAGCACCTGCTCGCCGGAGTCGAGCCACGCCGGCGCCGGCCAGTCCGCGGATCCCGGACGCCCGGTGTCTTCGACCATCACCACCGCGTCGGCGCCGTCGGGGATCGGCGCGCCGGTCGCGATCTCGACACAGTCGCCGGGCGCCAGCGTGCCGGCGAACGGTTCGGCGGTGTAGGCGCGGCCGATCAGGCGCAGCACCGTGGGGACGCCGCGCGTCGCCCCGGCCAGGTCCGCCGCGCGCACCGCGTAGCCGTCCATCGCCGAGCGATCGAACGGCGGCTGATCCATCGGCGCCGTCAGGTCTTCCGCCAGGACGCGCCCGTCCGCCACGTCGAGGGCGATCGTCTCACGGCGCACCAGCGGCGTGATCGCCTCGCGGATCAGGCGTCGCGCCTCGTCGAGCGTGATGGTCTCGGCAAACGGTCTCACAGGACTCCCGACAGCGTGTTGTTGGCGGCGTGGAATACCACCGCCGGCCAGATCGATCCGGTGCGCCACGTCACGAAGCCCAGGGCGAGCGCCAAGGCGAACAACGCCGGCGCGTCGGCGACGACACCGAGGCCCATGCCGTCGCGCCAGATTCGATGCGGCCAATGTATCGCGACGAACATCGCGCCGCTCACCGCGTTGGCGCGCCAGAAGCCCCAGCGCTCGGTGAGTTCGGTCAGCACGAGGCCGCGAAACAGCACTTCCTCCGCGAACGCCGACGGCACCGCACCGGCGAAGTTCGCCAAGCCGCGATCGGCGAGCGCCGCGCCCAGCTGACCCAGCGTGACGCCGTGCTTGTGCGCCACGTCCCAGGCGACGCCCGCAAGGTACGCGAGGATCAGCGCGACCGTCAGCGGCAGCGTCCGCGCCGCCGGTGGGCCGAGTCGCAGCGACGCCAGGCGCCGCTCGCCGCGGATCCAGAAGGCGAACGCCGCCGCCGGCATCGCCCAGAGCGCCAGCTTCACGCCGTTGGAGTAGATCGCCCTGTCGGCGGGGTCGAGCGCGAGGTCGATCTGGTAGCCGACCGTCGCTCGAACCGCCCAGACGGCCACGAACAGCGCCAACGCCAGCCAGATAGCGGAGGTTCCGCGGCGACGAGCGACGCTGCCCTCGGGTGCGCTCGCGGTCACCGGGTCGCTTCCCGCACGAGGTGTCCGAGCTCCGGCAGCAGCAGCTTCTCCATCGCCAGGCGCACCGCATGCTCCGAGCCCGGCAAACACACCAGGATCGACCGGCCGACGCGGCCCGCGCAGGCCCGCGACAGCATCGCCGCCGCGCCGATTTCCTGGTAGCTGAGCATCCGGAAGATCTCGCCGAAGCCGGGGAGCGGCTTCTCGATGATCGCGCTCGCCACCTCGAAGGTGCCGTCGCGCGCCGTGATGCCGGTGCCGCCGGTCGTGATCAGGATGCGCGCGTCGTCCGCCGCCACCTGCCGTTCGATCCAGAAACGCACTTCGGCCGGCTCGTCTCGGACGATCGTCTTGTCGGCGACCGTATGGCCCGCCGCCTCGAGCAGCGAGACGATCGCCGCGCCGCCCGTGTCGGTGGCCTCGGTGCGGGTGTCGCTGATCGTCAGGACCGCGCAGCGGATCGCCGCCGGCGGCAGTCCTGGTGTCGGGGCGCGATGTTCGGTGTGGCTCATGCGAAGCGGGGCGGACGCGCGTAGAATCGGCCCCGTGCCGACAGCTTATCCCGCGCTGGCGCGGTTTGCCGCTGGGGCCGTCCTCGTCGCGTCCGTCGCGACTCTGGCGGCTCGACCCACCCTCGATCGGACCGCGGACCGCTGGGTCGCGCAGACGCTGGCGGCGATGACCCTCGACGAGAAGGTCGGCCAGTTGCTGATGGCCCAGGTAGCCTCGACCTACATCGGCACCGACAGCGACGAGTTCGAGCGCGTCAGCGCGTTCATCCGCGACCAGCACGTCGGCGGCTTCGTCGTGTCCGGCGGAAGCGAAGCCGCGCCGAACGTGCTCCTCAACACCGCTTACGGCACGGTGACGCTCGGCCAGCCGCTCGAGGCCGCGTCGATCGTCAACCGCCTGCAGGCGCAGTCGAAGGTGCCGCTCCTCGTCGCCGCGGACTTCGAGGGCGGCGTCGGCTTCCGCATCGCTGGCACGACGCTGTTCCCCAGGGCCATGGCCTTCGGCGCCACCGGCGACGAGCGGCTCGCCTACACCGCGGCCACCGTGTCGGCCCGCGAAGCTCGCGCGCTCGGCGTGCACTGGCACTTCGCGCCCGTCGCCGACGTCAACAACAACCCCAGGAATCCCGTCATCAACACGCGATCGTACGGCGCCGATCCGGTGCGCGTTGGCGCCTTCGCGGCGGCCTGGGTGCGCGGCCTCGCGGCTGGCGGCGCGATGGCCACGCTCAAGCACTTTCCCGGCCACGGCGATACCGACGTCGACACGCATCTCGGCTTCGCCACGGTCGCCCATCCGCGGGCGCACCTCGACCAAGTCGAGCTCGCGCCGTTCCGTGCCGCGATTGCCGCCAGGGCCGACGCCGTGATGACCGCGCACCTTGGCCTCTCGGCCGTCGACGACAGCGGCACTCCGGCCACACTGAGCAAACCGGTCATCGACGGCCTGCTGCGCAAGGATCTCGGGTTCGACGGGCTCGTCATCACCGACTCGATGGGCATGGCCGGCATCACCAGCAAGGCCGACGCCGGTGAGGCCGCCGTCCGCGCCGTCGAGGCTGGCAACGATGTCGTGCTCAACTCGCCGGACCAGGCCGCCGCGTTCAATGGGCTGCGGCGTGCCGTCCAGAGCGGCCGCATCAGCGCCGCCCGCCTCGACGCCTCGGTCACGCGGATCCTGCGCGCCAAGGCGCGCCTCGGGCTCCATCGCGCCAGGCTCGTCGACCTGGACGAGTTGCCGAAGCAGGTCGGCACGCGCTCGGCGGAAAAGATCGCCGACGACGTCGGCGCGCGCGCCGTCACGCTGGTCAAGGACGACCGCGACAGCGTGCCGCTGAAGTTGCCGCGCGACGCGAGTGTCCTGTTCCTGTCGGTGGTCGATTATCCCGCCGGCTGGCGCATCGCGTCGCCGAGCCGCACCTTCCAGCCGGAGCTGCGGCGGCGTTGGCCGAACACGACGGCCATCGAGCTATCGGACCGCGCCACGCGGGAGGAAATCGAGCTGGTGCGCGCGACGGCGCCGCGCTACGACGCGATCGTCGCCGCGGTCTACGTGCGAGCCTCGTCGGCCAGCGGCCGGTCTGATTTGCCGGCGCCGCTTGCCGACCTGCTGAAGCAACTGGCGACCGCCACCAAGGCATCGAACGCCCCGTTCGTCGCAGCTTTTTTCGGCAGCCCGTACGCGGCTGCCGTCGTGCCCGACGTGCCGGCCATCCTGCTCACCTACGATCTCTACGATCGCGCCGAGCGATCCGCCGTGCGCGCCATCGTCGGCGACGCGAAGATCGGCGGTCGCCTGCCGGTGCCGCTGCCCGGCCTCGCCGAACTGGGTGCCGGGCTCGATCGATGAGCGAGCCGGAGACGATTCTGGCGCCGGCGCCCGCGCCCGCGCCAGTCGCGACGTGCGCCAACTGCTGCGCCGTGCTGCACGGGCCGTTCTGCGCGATGTGCGGGCAGGCGGACAAGCCGCTCGATCCGCCCGTCCGCCACTTCGCCAAGGAGTTCGGCCAGGAGCTCCTCGACGTCGACGGCCGCGTCCCGCGATCCTTGCGTCGGCTCTATTTCTCGCCGGGCTTTCTGACGCGCGAGTATCTGGCCGGACGGCGAGTCCGGTGGCTCACGCCGCTGCGGCTCTATCTGATTGCCAGCGTCGTGATGTTCGCCGTGCTGGTGATGGTCCACGATCGGGGCGGGTTCGAGCTGAAGCTCGGCGGCGACACCCAGGCGGTGACCAAGGAGGTGCGAACGTTCGGGTTCGACAGCCTCGCCGAGATGCAGGCCGCGATCGACGCCGCGCGCTACGCCTGGATGCCGCGCGTCATGTTCGTGCTCGTGCCGTTCTTCGCCTGGATCGTCGCGCTCCTGCGGCGCCGCGCCGGTCGCCGGTTTCCCGCGCACTTCATCTTCGCGCTCGAGGTCCATGCCGCGGCGTTCGGGATGCTGGCCCTGACCAAGGCCTTGGCCGCCGTCTCGCCGCCCATGCTGGCGAGCGGGCTCGACACCCTGGGAGACGTCTACATCTTCGGCTACGTCTTCCTGGCCTTCCGGACGGCGTATGGCGGGACCCGCTGGCGCGCCGCCCTGCACACGGCGATCGTGATGACCGGCTACACCGTGGCAACACTTACCGCCACCGCCGCCATCGTGGCCGTGACGGTCTACGGTCGCAACTGGCCGGCGGCCTTCGGTCGCTGACGACGGGCTGGCAGTGCCGCCGCTGGCCGTTGTATAGTTGAACGTTCCGGCCGGGCCCTTGGGCGCAGTCGGGGCAGGAAAGTCCGTCGAAGCGCGCCCATAGCTCAGTTGGATAGAGCGTCTGGCTACGAACCAGGAGGTCGCACGTTCGAGTCGTGCTGGGCGCACCACCTCTCGCTGGGAGGTGGTGGCACCCCGCACTCCTCGGTCACGCATCGATTCGCCGGCCGCGCCGGCTTGTCGATAGCGGGTAACGAGTCGAGTGGGGGCCGCTATCGACGGTCTTGCGTTGAACGAGTCTGAGCTGGACATCTCGTTCATGCGTGAGGCT
Source organism: Vicinamibacteraceae bacterium (assembly GCA_039916225.1). Classification (GTDB taxonomy): domain Bacteria; phylum Acidobacteriota; class Vicinamibacteria; order Vicinamibacterales; family Vicinamibacteraceae; genus JBDSLU01. The sequence continues at coordinate 774 of JBDSLU010000464.1, read as the reverse complement.
TTAGAAGAAGCCCAGCGCGCCGCGGATGCCGGGGAAGTGCCGGTCGGCGCCGTCGTCGTGCAAGGCTCGGAGATCGTCGGCCGCGGGTGCAATCAGCCCATCACGGCCAGCGATCCCACCGCACACGCAGAGGTAGTTGCACTGCGTGACGCGGCTCGGACCTTGGGCAACTACCGGCTGACCGGTGTCAGGCTTTACGTCACCATCGAGCCGTGTCTGATGTGTGTGGGGGCGATGGTCCACGCGCGCGTCGGCACGCTAATCTACGGGACGCGGGAGCCGAAAGCCGGCGCGGTCGTTTCGTCGCAGCAGGCCCTGAATCACCCGGCGCTGAACCACCGCGTCGAGGTCGTCGAAGGGGTCCTGGCGGACGAGAGCCGCGAGCTGCTGCAGCGCTTCTTCCAGGCGCGGCGGGCGAGTCGGGCGAGCGGGCAAGACGCGACGTAGCGCACGTCAACCCCTGACGGGCTATCGAGCGAGCGGCAAGGCCTCTGCGGAGAGGTACCGAAGTGGTCGTAACGGGACCGCCTCGAAAGCGGTTTGTCGGGTAACCGGCACGTGGGTTCGAATCCCACCCTCTCCGCCAACTTGAGCTTATTTAGAATCAACAACTTAGCTGTCGGCGTGGGTTCCTTGCGGGCAATGCTGCTTCAAGAACGCCCGCAGCGTGGCCCCTAAGTCATTGAAAAAGGCCCTGGTGACTGGCACGTGGGTGCATCTAGAACCCGCGATGGCCCAGATCCAGGACCGTCGCCTGCGGTGTTGACCGACAAC
>JBDSLU010000463.1:0-7380 GCA_039916225.1 Vicinamibacteraceae bacterium | reverse complement strand
CTCGAGGGGTTGTACGACCAGCCCCGCGGCACGTCCGGGCCGGGCTCCATGTGCATCCCGGCGGGCATCGGCATCCCCGGCGCCAGGACGGCGAAGGCGACCACGAGCGCACCCACGAGGGTGTCGTTGGCGTAGGCGGCGGCCGTGGGCGCCCAGAAGACCAGCGGCGCGAAGAGCAGCCAAACACCGACGAGCGAGTTCGCCCACGGCGCCCAGAGCGCAAACACGGGACGGGAGGACAGGGAGACGATCGCGAGGACAATGACCAGTGCGCCGCTCACGACATCGCTCGTGTCGAGCGCTGCGCTGCGGTATCCCAGGGCGAAGACGCCCGTGATCAGCCACAGGCCGAGGATCATGTTGGCGAAGTGCGGCCAGACGGGTCTCGCGTGGTGCATCATCGCGTGATCGGGCGCGGCTGCCGCGACACGGGGCGCGGGCGTCGCAGGCGCCGTATGACCGCCGTGGCGCAACAGCTGCTCCGGGCTCATCGCACCCGTTCCGCGTCTGACGTTCCCGCGCGCGCTTTGAGCTCGGCCGAGGGCTCGAGCTTGTTTTCGCGATACCAGCCGATCGGGTCGGCCTTCAGCGCCGCCACCATCTTCGGCAGCGTTGCACGGAGCGTGCGTGTCGGCTCCCAGCCGAGCCGCATCCGCGCCCGCGAGATGTCGAGGGCGTAATGGTCGTTCGCGCGATCGATCATCCAGGGACGGATGAACGGGTCGGCACCCGGGAGCTTCTCCAGCACCCAGGCGCCCGCCTTGGCCAGCGGTGCGAGCGGGCCCGGGACCTCGAGGGTCTCCAGGTCTTCGCCATGAATCAAGCGGGCGAACGTGTGCTGCAGCTCGTCGTAGCTGAGCACCTCCGGTTCGCCCAGCAGCAGCGGCAGCTCCGGCGGGAGCGCGGCGCGCCGCGCCACGACCAGCGCAATCGCGTCCACAAGATCGTCCATATGCAGAAACGATTGCCCGTGCGCGGTGCTGCCGGAGTAGACGCGGCTCGTGAGCTGCCGCTCGTGAATGCGCTGGATCTGGTGCGCCAACGGGATCGAGTGGCACCGATCGTCGTAGACGCCCGTGATGCGAAGCAGCACGGCTGGCACGTCGCCCCGCTCGGCATGGATGAGCGCCTCGGTCCGGACCTTGGACTCCGGGTACGCCCAGGTCGGGGCCAGCGGTGCGTCCTCGGTAATCAGTTGACCGGGATCGACGGGTCCGTGCACCAGCATCGTGCTGGAGAACAGGAATTGCTCCACCGCAAAGCCCAACTCGCGGAGCCCGCGCAGCAGACGACCGGTGCCGCGGACGGTGATCTGGTCGTACTTCGGGCTCGGCTCGCCAAGGAAATCGTAATAGGCGGCCAGGTGGATCACGGAGGCGACGCGAGCCCCGTGGTGTCGGTGGATGGTGCGGAGCCCGTCGATGACGCTCTCGTCCGAGGTGATGTCGACCGGGACGGCCACGCACCCGGGGGGCGGCGGTGCGGGTGCCTTCCGATCGAAGCCGACGACGTGTTCGAACTGTCCCGCAAACCGCCGCATCACGGCGTCGCCGATCAATCCATTGGAGCCCGTGACGAGCACGATTCCGCGTTCTGGTGTCATGGCCGGCCCTCCTGTCGCCAGGTCGTCTATCTGACGGCCGAACGACGGAAGTTGCTCCCTTCCCGAATCGATCGACTGTTGCGAAGAGGCGAGCCGCCGCCGGCCCGCCCTCAGGGCCGACTGGACTCTAGCGGACGAAGCTTCCGCATCACCGGGCGGTGGTCGAGCGCATCGCGGGTGCCACGTGTGTCTCCAGCGCGTCCAATCGATGGGCACTGACGATGCCGCAGCAGGCTCCCGCGGCGTCGACCACCGGCAGACTGGTTGCGCGCTGCTCGTGCAGGGCCCGCCGCACCCGTTCGACGGGCTCGATCGCGCCGCAACACGCGGATGGCGCCCGCATGATGTCTACGACCGGCACCTCGGACGCCGGTCGTTCGTCGGACGCCACGCTGCAGCAGACGTCGCGCTCGGTGATGACACCCACCACCGCAAGGTTTCCCAGGTCCTCGACCACCGGAGCGCACCCGCAACCCGATGTGCGCATGGCGCGTGCCGCGTCCGCGACCGTGTCCTTAGCCGTACAGCAAGAAGAGCTCTGGATCGGTTCCATCACGTCGTGACAGCAACTCATGTTGGCTCCGTTCATGGGCGAAGCGCTTCGGCGCGCACTGTGTCGCATGCACGACTTGAAGCCGCATCCCGAGTACTGTGTATCCACTGCACGTGAACCGCTGTCCACAATTGGACTGCGCCGCCTCGCCTATCGAACGACGACGGCTTCCCGGCTGTGAACGCTACTTTGCCGTCGCGCGTGTGGCCGGCTCGTCCGTGTCACCTGCGCCGCGAAACCGTGGTGCTGGTCGCCATCGAGGGCACGGCCGCGGCCTGATTGGCGTCGCCGACCGGGTCAAGCCTACGACGGTCGACGCGATTCGCGCCTTGCGAGCCGTGGGGCCGCGCGTGGTGATGCTGACCGGTGACAGCCGGGTCACCGCCCTGGCCATTGCACGCTCGGTGGGGATCGAGGAGGTCGAGGCCGAGGTCCTGCCGGAGCACAAGGCAGCGGTCATCAAAAGCGGCTCCGGGCGGAGGGACGTCGGGTGGCGATGGCGTGGGACGGCATCAATGACGCGCCGGCCGCGCGCAGGCCGATGTCGGCGTCGCCATGGTGACGGGCACCGACGTCGCCATGGAGAGCGCCGGTGTCACGCTCGCGCAGGGCGATTTGCGCGGCCTGGTTCGGGCGCGCCGGCTGAGCCGGGCCACGATGAAGAACATCCGTCACAACCTGTTCTTCGCGTTCGTCTACAACGCGCTCGGAGTGCCAGTGGCCGCCAGCGTCTTCTATCCGGTCTTCGGCCTGTTGCTCAGCCCGATCATCGCCAGCGCCGCGATGACTTCCCCTCGGCCGATTGGTATTCGCGGACGGTCAGGACCATCAGGGAGCGCCGGGCATAAAAATCTCAAACGATAATTTAAACGTTCGGGCCGAGCGCCGCGTTCAAAAGCCTCCAAGCGGCAGTCCGTGGAGTCGGCGGGAACAACCTATCAGGCCAGGCGGCGGGAAACCCGTCCCGCCGCCTCCGATATCTCTCCAGGAACGGGGGCGATCTCCGGTATCCTAAGAGGACGCCAGTGGAGTTGCGAAACGATCGTAACTTCAGGTGGCTGACCGCGTTGGGCCCAGAAGTCGCGCGCCATCAACAGGTTGACTATCGCGCCCGTTTCGCGTTCAACTCCCGCCGCCTCCACCACTCGCGCGACTCGTCGCGCGATGTGGTGTCGCCGACGTAGTTAGCCCCAGCGCTCCGGTCCTTCGGACCTCGCGCTTGGGTCAACTCCAGCCGCCTGGGACACTCGCCATCGCATTCGCTCGGCGGTCCGGCGGCGCTTCGCGGGCACCGCCATCGCTTTCGCTCGGCTGGGTCATCGGGCTTCGAACAGTCGCCATCGCATTCGCTCGGCTCGCACGCCATCGGTCGGTATCTCACATGATTGGAACCTGTTGATTCATCAGTCCCCCACCCCGCCTTCGCCCGCTTGTCCTTCGTGTGGCGCCGTCGATCCCGTGTTCAATGCCAACACGGCGCCGGAGGTCACCTACATGCGATGCAAGAAGTGCGGTGAGGTGTGGAATGCCGGGCGCTGCGTGCAGCCTCGGACGTCGTCGTCGGGGCCGCGCTACGGCGGGTGGCGCTGACGGATGGCTGGCGGCGCCTCGACGTGCGAGGCGCGGGTCAGGGTGCGACCGGGACCAGGCCGAGGACTTCGCGCTCGTAGACGTGCAGGGCGGGCAGGCCGCCGGTGTGCATGAAGAGCACGCGCTCGCCGTCGCCGAACGTTCCGGCACGGGCCAGGCCGATGAGACCGGCCATCACCTTCCCGGTGTAGACAGGGTCGACGAGCACACCTTCGGTGCGGGCCAGCACCTGGACGGCCTCGACCATGCGGGCGTTGGGGACGGAATACTTCGGCTCCCAGTAGCCGCCGACGCAGTGCACGGCGTCGGTGGGAACATCCCGCGCGACACCCAGTAAATCCAGCACCGCCTGGGCCTCACGGCGGACGAGCGGCACCTGCTGATCGGGGTCGCGGCTCACGTCGATGCCGGTGAGACGGGCGCGGACGCCGTGACCGAGGAAGCCGGCCAGCATGCCGCCGTGCGTCCCCGAGCTGCCCGACCCGACGATGACGTGGTCGATCGCCAGATCCTGCTCGGCCCACTGCTGCAGCAGCTCCTGCACGCAGGCCACGTAGCCGAGCCCGCCGACCGCATTCGAGCCACCGCCCGGGATCAGGTAGGCGCGGCGCCCCGCGCGCGCGAGGACGTCCGATTCCTCCTGCATCGCCGCCGCCATGTCGGTCCCTGCCGGGACGACGCGCAACGACTCGACACCGAGAAGCCGGAACAGGAAGTGGTTGCCGCTGGCGTCCTCGCGGAACGAGCCCGGCACCCGCTCCTCGATCACGAAGCGGCAGCGCAGCCCTTCCTTCACCGCCGCGGACAGCGTGATCCGGCAGTGATTGCTCTGCGGCGCGCCGCAGGTGATCAGCGTGTCGGCACCCTGCTGCAGGGCGTCCGCGACCAGGAACTCGAGCTTGCGCGTCTTGTTGCCGCCCGGGAACAGGCCGAGCTGATCGTCGCGCTTGATCCAGATCTCCGGCCGCTGGCCGTGTGGACACTGTGACGCCAGCCACGCCGTGAACCGCGGCAGCGGTTCGAGCGGCGTCGGGCTGGCCGTGTAGCGCCGCCGGGGAAATCGCGAGAGATCCATGCCTACCGCGACGCGGTCGCTCGCTGGCGAGCGAGGTTCTTCTGGGTCACTTCTCCGCCACCATCATGGCCGACATGCGCCCATCGCATGCGGCGACGCACACGTGAGCGCGCCTTAGACCGTCTCGGCGAGCCCGGCCGCGCTCATCGGACACCCCTGATTCCATTGACGATACTCGACGTGTCGCCGAATAACCGACACCTGCCTCCTGGCAGGTCGCACAGTTTTCACGGCGAATCCGGCGCTGCCGATTGGATCCCTTGAATGTATGCGGCTCCTCCAGGAGCCGGCAAGAGGAGCATCCAGAGACATCATGAGCATTTCACGCACGGCCGTCCTTGGCACGGCAATGGCGAGCCTCGCGCTCGCGATGGCGTCCACGCCCGCGTTCGCGCAGTCGTCGTTCAAAGTCGGCGACAAGGAAGTCCAGGCCCACGGCTCGATCCAGCAGGGCTTCGTCTTCTCGACCGGCAACAACTTCCTGACGATGAACACCCGCGACGGCAGCGGGGCGATGACCGACGGGGCCTTCAACCTGTCGACGCAGGCGACCTCGAAGCTGCGCCTCGGCGCCCAGATCTACTCGCGCAACATCGGTGACCTCGGCAACGGCGCCCTCCAGGTCGACTGGGCCTTCGCCGACTACAAGGTCAACTCGAAGTTCGGCGTCCGCGCCGGCAAGGTCAAGACCGCGCTCGGGCTCTACAACGACACGCAGGACATGGAGTTCCTGCACACGTGGGCACTCCTCCCGCAAGGCGTCTATCCGCTCGACCTGCGCAGCGTGACGATCGCGCACGTCGGCGCCGACGCCTACGGCAAGTTCTCGCTGAACAAGGCTGGCTCGCTGCAGTACACCGTCTACGCCGGCGTCATCCAGGACGACACCAAGGGCGGCTACCGCTACGGCCTCGAAGATCAGGGGATGCACTTCCAGGGCAATATCGCCAGCCGCGGCATGGGCTTCGACACGCGCTGGACGGCGCCGATCGACGGCCTGACCGTGGGCTACTCGCTGCTCCAGGCGAAGAAGGATCTCGACATCACGATCCCCACCCTGCCGATGCCGCTCCACGTCGACGTGCCGATGGCCCGCGTCCAGGCGCTCTTCGGCGAGATGCAGCGCGACCGCGTCAAGTTCGCCGCTGAATGGCGCCAGGAAGCGACGGAGACCCGGCTGACGCCGGCCATCGCGCCCGACACCACGATGACCTCGCGCGGCTGGTTCACGTCGGGCAGCTACCGCCTGAACGACCACCTCGAGCTGGGCGCCTATCACTCACGCTACGTCCAGGACGTGACGCTGGCGTCCGCCGACGACACCAACCACATCCGAGACAACGCCATCGCCGGCCGCGTCGACCTGAACCAGTACTGGCACGTCAAGGTCGAAGGCCACTTCATCGATGGCAACGGCAACATTTCCTACGCCCGCGGCTTCTACCTGCGCAGCAACCCGAACGGTTTCCAGTCCGAGACCCGGATGCTGGTCATCCGCACCGGCGTGACCTTCTGACGGCCGCAGGAAACGGGAGAAGGATCATGAAACGCATCGTCACTCTGCTGCTCCTGGGCGCGGCCTTCGCCGCCGCGCCCGTCTCCGCCGCGGACGTCCAGGTGATCGCCAACAGCAACGTCGCCGCCGATCTGTCGGCGGCCGACGTCAAGGAGATCTTCCTCGGCGCCAAGGATTCCGTGTCCGGAACGTCCGTCGTGCCCGTGCTTGCCAGCGGCGGGCCGACGCACGAGGCGTTCCTCAAGGCCTACGTCGGCAAGAGCGACCAGGCCTTCCGTAACCACTTCAAGAGCCTGGTCTTCACCGGCAAGGGCTCGATGCCCAAGTCGTTCGCGTCCGATGCCGAAGTCATGAAGTACGTCGCGAGCACCAAGGGTGCCATCGGCTACGTCAGCGGCGGCGCCGAGCTCGCGGGCGTCAAGAAGATTCAGGTCAAGTAGGAGCACGACGTGCGCCGCATGGGCATCACGGGCAGGATCTGGTCGAGCGTCGCCGTCTTCGCGGGCGGCGCGCTCATCGCCATCGTCACCAATCAGGTACAGGCGGCCGTCGGCGAGCAGGGGTTGGTACGCGCCAGCGAGGCGCTGTTTCCCGCCGCGCAGTACGGGCAGGAAGCCGCCACGGCGTTCGACCGGATGAGCAAGGGCTTCCGCGACGCCGTCCTCGTCGAGGACGCCTCGGTACTGGACCAGGCGGCCCAGGACGGCTCGGCGTCCGCGGACGCGTTGACCGCGGCGGCCAAGCTGCCCGGCCTGGCGTCGGAGCGGAGTGTGACGCTGACGGCGCTCGCCGCCTCGGTGCGGGCGGCGGCCGGCGACGGCAAGACCACCTACGGGTCGATGATCGCGGCGGGAGCCAATCTCACCCCGGAGATCATCGCGTCGTCGAAGGCGATGGCTCTGCGCATGGAAGGGCTGCAGAAGCAGCTCGGCGCCACACGCGAGGCGCTCGCCGCTGATCTGCGCGGCGACATCGCGCAGATGCTGACGACGTCGATCCGGCAGCGGCGGATCTCGCTGGGCGTGTTCACGCTCACCCTGCTG
>JBDSLU010000462.1:0-19503 GCA_039916225.1 Vicinamibacteraceae bacterium | reverse complement strand
GGCCCAGGCACTCGCGCCGGAGCCACTGGCGGCGGCGGCGACCGAATCGTTCGCCTTGCACGCCGCGTCCGCCCCGTCGATGGCCGAGGCGGATACCGAGCCGCGCGTCGAGGCCCGGCTCGAGTTCGATGCGCTGTCGTTCGCGCCGCCGCCCGAACCCGATCCCGATCTCTCGCTCACGCTCGGTGGCACGCCGCTCGGCGGCGACGTCCGGGCCGGCGGCGGAGCCTTGATCCTGCCCGGCCGCGAGGCATCCGGCTCGGTGTCGGCCGGGTTCGCGCGCGTCCGCCAGGCTCCGAGTCCCGACGTCGAGCCGCCGGCGGCCGTCGAGACGCGCCGCGTGCCACTGGTCGAGCCGAGCCGGGACGTCGAGTCCGAAGCGTCAGCCGTCGAGGCCGACGGCGCGGCCGCGCCGCTCGGGCCGCGGATGCTCGCCGGCCTGGTCGATGTCGCGGTGCTCGCCGCTGTCGATGCGGCGATAGTGCTGGCCACCTTACGCGCCACGGGTGTCGATCTCGGCGAGGCCGAGCGCCTGCCACTGGCGCCGCTCGCCGTCTTCCTGGTGCTGCTGGCCGTCGGATATCTGTCGATGTGCACCGTGCTCGCCGGTCGGACGTTCGGCAAGGCGGCGTTCGGTCTGGCCGTCGTCGAAGCGGGCGGCCGGCCGGTGCGACTGGCGCCGGCCATCGTCCGCGCGCTGATTCAGGTGCTCACCGTCCCCGCCGCCGGCATCGGCTTCCTGCCGGCCCTGCTCGGTGCCGACCGCCGCTCGCTCTACGATCGTCTCGCTGGCACCGACGTGGTGCGTGAGGGACGAGCCGGGGACACCCGCGCCGAATGAACGTTCCCGTCGACGGCAGCTCGCGCCCTGGTGGCGCGGCGCCCCGCCGCCCGCTGACCCTGCCCGTGCTCGTCGCGACCGTCGCTGGCATCGGGTTCGTCCCGTTCGCGCCCGGCACGTTCGGCTCGATTCCCGGTCTGGCATTGGCCATCGGGCTGCGGCAGGTGGCGCCCTGGTGGGCCGAAGGTGCGGCGCTCATCCTGCTGTTCGCCGCCGGCGTGTGGGCCGCGTCGTCCGCCGAGACCTATTTCGGCCGCATCGATCCCGGCCCCGTCGTCATCGACGAAGTCGTCGGCATGCTAGTCACCACGCTCTTCCTGCCACTGAGCCTGACCGGGTGGCTGGTCGCCTTCCTGGTGTTCCGCGTCTGCGACGTCATCAAGCCGTTTCCGGCCGGCCGCGCCGAGCGCCTCCCGGGCGGCTACGGGGTGATGTGCGACGACGTGCTCGCCGGCATCTGGGGCTACGCGATCATGCGCGGCCTGCTGTGGGCCTTCCCAGGCTGGCTATGAGAGTCTCGCTGTGACCCTGTCGCCGCTCACCACGGCCGAGATCATCGCCGTCGGCAGCGAATTGCTCGTGCCGCCGCGGCTCGACACCAACTCGCTGACCGTCACCGATGGACTCGCCGGGCTCGGCATCCGGGTCGGCGCCAAGCACATCGTCGGCGATCGCGTCGATGCCCTGGCGCGGGTCCTCGCCGACGCCCTGACGCGCGTCGATCTCGTCGTCCTGACCGGCGGCCTCGGTCCGACCGACGACGACGTCACGCGCGATGCCGTCGCCCGCGTGGTCGGACGTCCCTTGATCGAGAACGCCGGGATCATCGCCAAGCTCGAGACCCGCTTCGCCGCTCGTGGCATCCCGATGCCGCCGATCAATCGCCGTCAGGCGCTGGTCGTCGCCGACGGCGTGGCGCTGGACAACAGCAACGGCACGGCGCCGGGGCAGTGGGTCGAGTCCGGCGCGCAGGTGCTGATTCTGCTGCCCGGTCCGCCGCGCGAGCTCAAGCCGATGCTCGAGACGCTGCTGCAAGGCCGCCTGGCGGTGCGCGCGCCGGCGACGCGGATGCACATGCGCACCGTGCTCGTCGCCGGCCTCGGTGAATCGCATGCCGAGGAGCGCCTGCAGCCGCTCTACCGCGCCTGGAGCGAGCGCGAGGTGCCGATCGAGGCGACCATCCTGGCGTCGGCCGGACAGCTCGAGCTCCAGCTCCACGCCCGTGCCGACGCCGCGCCGGCCGCCATCGCGCTGCAGCAGGGCGTCGATGAAGTCACCGGGGTGCTCGGTCCGCACGTGATCAGTACCGACGGCCGCTCGATCGAAGCCGTCGTCGGCGCGCTGCTGTCGGCACGCGGCTGGCGGATCGCGGTGGCTGAATCCTGCACCGGCGGTCTGGTCACTTCGCGGCTCACCGACATTCCGGGCAGCTCGGGCTGGGTGGAGCGCGCCGTCGTCGCCTACAGCAACGAGGCCAAGGTGTCGCTCCTCGGCGTGGCGGAGGCCGACATCGCCGCGCACGGCGCGGTCAGCGAAGTCGTCGCCGCCGCCATGGCCGAAGGCGTGCGCCGCCTCGCTGGCGTCGAAGTCGGCGTCGGCATCACCGGCATCGCCGGACCGGGCGGTGGCAGCGAGAGCAAGCCGGTCGGGACCGTGTGCCTGGCCGTCGCGCATCCGGGCGGACCGCCGGTCGTCAAGACGAACCGCTACCCGGGTGAGCGGACCTACGTGAAGACCTTCGCCAGCCTCGGCGCCATCGATCTGGTGCGCCGGGCGTTGGCCGACACCGACGGCGGCGCCGACGCCACGCCCGGCACGTGGGAGCAGGCCGGACGTCAGGCGGCGCGATGAGCCTGCCGGCCGACGGCCTCGCCGTCGCGGCCGCCTACGCCCTCGGCTCGATTCCCGTCGCCCTGCTCGCCGTGCGTCGCGTCGCTCACCTCGACGTCAGGCAGATCGGCAGCGGCAACGTCGGCGCGACCAACGCGTGGCGTGCGACCACGCCGGCGATCGGCCTGCTGGTCGCGGTCGCCGACGCCGCCAAGGGCGCGATCGCCGTCTGGCTGGCGCGGCAGGCCCACGCCAGCGATGCGGCTGTGGCCCTGGCCGCCGTCGCCTCGGTCGTCGGACACGTGGCGCCGATCTGGCTGCGCTTCCGCGGCGGCAAGGGCGTCGCCACGGCGAGCGGTGCGTTCGCCGTGCTGGCCCCGGTGGCGGCGCTGGCGGCGGTCGTCGTGTTCGTCGCGGTGGTGTGGTCGACGCGCCTGGTGTCGCTCGGTTCGCTGGCGGCGACGCTGGCGCTCGTCGGCGCGACGGCGTGGTCCGAGCCGACGTTCGTCAAGGAAGCGGCGGTGGCGGTCGCCGCGGTGATCGTGGTGAAGCACCACGCCAACATCACGCGGCTGCGTTCGGGCACCGAGCGCCCGCTGGCGATCTGATGGGCACGCGCGCGGTCGCCGTGCTGGGTGCGGGCAGCTGGGGCACGGCGCTCGCCGTGCACCTGGCCCGTCTCGGCCACGACGTCCGTCTGTGGGGCCGCGACGCCGCGCTCGTCGATCGCCTCGCCACGACGCGCATCAACGCCGACTACCTGCCAGACGTCGTGCTCGATGGCGTGCGCCCGACCGCGTCGCTCGAAGACGCCATCGGCGGCGCCACGCTGGTCGTGGTCGCGGTGCCGTCGCAGGGCCTGCGCGCCGTCGTCCATCGCGCGGTGGCCATCGCGCCGGCGGCGGTGCCGTTCGTCAGCGCCGCCAAGGGCCTCGAGCACGGCACGCTGTTCCGCATGTCGCAGGTCATCGCCGACGAGGCCGGCCCGACGCGGCCGGTGGCGGTGCTGTCCGGCCCGACCTTCGCGGCGGAAGTCGCCGCCGGCTTGCCGACCGCTGTCGTCGTGGCGTCGACGTCGGCCGAGGCGGCGTCGCTGGTGCAGGCGGAGTTCCGCGGACCGTCGCTGCGGCTGTACGGCACCGACGACGTCGCCGGTGTCGAGATCGGGGGCGCGCTCAAGAACGTCGTGGCGATTGCCGCCGGTGTCGTCGAAAGCCTCGGGCTTGGCCACAACGCGATGGCGGCGCTCATCACCCGCGGGCTCGTCGAGGTGTCACGGCTCGCGACGGCGATGGGGGGGCGGCCCGACACGCTGGCCGGCCTGAGTGGCCTCGGTGATCTGGTGCTGACCTGCACCGGCCATCGCAGCCGCAATCGTCAAGCCGGCATCGAGCTCGGCCGCGGCCGCTCGCTCGACGACATCCTGCGAGGGCAGCGCATGGTCGCCGAAGGCCTGCGGACGGCGCAGGCCGCGCTCGACCTCGGGGCCCGGCACGGCGTCGAGTTGCCGATCACCCAGCAGATGCAGGCGGTCATCGACGGCGTGCGCACGCCCAAGGCGGCGCTCGCCGAGCTCATGCTGCGGCCGCAAAAGAGCGAAGCCGACGCCCGCCGCGGCTGACGCCCAGTCTCCGCCCAGTCTCCCGCCCGTCCGCTCGCCGAGCCGTCGTGCCCAGCGCCGGCTGTCCCGCGCGCCAGCCCGACCGTCACGGACCCGGCTGATATGATCCCGGCGTGGGTCTCCTCTCTCGCCTCACCGACAGCCTCAAGCGCACCAAAGATCAGCTCTTCCAGCGGTTCGAGGACGTCGTCCAGCAGGCCGACGCGCCGGCGGCGCGGACCAAGACCAGCATCGAGATCGATACCCTCGAGGCGCTCGAAGAGGTGCTGATCTCGGCCGACGTCGGCGTCGGGGCCACCAACGCGATCGTCAAGGCCGTCGGCGCGCGGGCCCGCCGCGGCGAGAGCCTGCGCGCGCTGGTGAAGGACGAGATCACCAGGATTCTCGCCAGCGCCGATCGGCCGCCGATCGCGGCGGCGCCGCCGCGGGTGGTGATGATCGTCGGCGTCAACGGCACCGGCAAGACGACGACGGTGGGGAAGCTGGCCAAGGCGCTGAAGGCCCAGGGGCAGGATCCGCTGGTCTGCGCCGCCGACACGTTTCGCGCCGCGGCCGTGGAACAGCTCGAGATCTGGGCGCAGCGCGCCGGCGTCGACATGATCCGCGCCAAGAGCGGCTCGGATCCGGCCGCCGTGGTCTTCGACGCGCTGCAGGCCGGCCGTGCCCGCGGTCGCGATCCGATCCTCATCGACACTGCCGGGCGCCTGCACACGCGCACCAACTTGATGGGCGAGCTCGAGAAGATCCGCCGCATCACCGCTCGCGAAATCCCGGGCGCGCCGCACGAGACGCTGCTGGTGCTCGACGCGACGGTGGGGCAGAACGGCGTCACCCAGGCCCGCGAGTTCACCGCCGCCGCCGGCGTGACCGGCATCGTGCTGACCAAGCTCGATGGGACCGCGAAGGGCGGCGTCGCCGTCGCCATCGCCCACGACCTGAAGCTGCCGATCCGCTGGGTCGGGACCGGCGAGAGCATCGACGATCTGGTGCCGTTCTCGACCGCGGAGTACGTCGACGCGTTGTTCGAGGCATCGTGGTGAGCTCGCCCGTGGTCGGCGGCGCGTGGTGAGCGGCGCGTGACGATCGCGGGCCACGGCGACGCTTCCCGCGACGACGCGCACATGGCGACGGCCCTGGCGATCGCCGGGCGCGGGCGGGGCCGCACCAGCCCCAACCCGATGGTCGGCGCGGTCATCGTCGACGACGCCGGCGTCGTCGTGGGCACGGGCTTCCACGAACGGGCCGGCGACGCGCATGCCGAAGTGCACGCGCTGCGTGCGGCCGGCGCCAAGGCCCGCGGCGCCACCCTCTACTGCACGCTGGAGCCGTGCAGTCACACCGGTCGTACCGGGCCCTGCGCGGTCGCGGTCGCCGAGGCCGGCGTGCGACGCGTCGTCGCCGCGATGCAGGACCCGTATCACGAGGTCGCCGGCCGCGGCTTCGCCTACCTCCGCGATCACGGCGTCGACGTTCAGGTCGGCGTCCGGGAAGTCGAGGCCCGGCGACTGAACGAAGTGTTCGTCACCAACGTGATCGCGCGCCGGCCGTTCGTCGTCGCCAAGATCGCGATGAGCCTCGACGGCGCGGTGGCGGCGGCGCCGGGCGCCCGGACGGCGGTGAGCGGCGCGGCGTCGCAGCGGCATGCGCAACGCGTGCGCGCCGAAGTCGCGGCCATCGGCATCGGATCGGGGACGCTGATCGCCGACGATCCGGTGCTGACCGCGCGCGACGTGTGGCGGACGCGGCCGCTGATCCGCGTGGTGTTCGATCGGCGGCTGCGCATGTCGCCGCAGGCGCGGCTGTGCGGGACGCTCGATCGCGGCCCGATCCTCGTCGTCACGACCCGCGCCGCGGTGGCCGGGGAGGGCGAGCGGGCCCGGGCGCTCGCCGGCCGTGGCGTCACGATCCTCGCCCGTGACGACGAGGCGCTGGCGCCGGCGGTGGCCGACCTGCTCGGCCACGGCGTCACGTCGCTGCTCCTCGAAGGCGGACCGGCCCTGCACGCCGCGGCGTGGACGGCCGGCATCGTCGACCGTGTCCGCTGCTACGTGTCTCCGGCGGCGCTGGGCCAGGGCGCTGTGCCCTGGGCCATGCCGCCATCATTCGGGCTGATGGCCCTGGGACCGACCCGCGCCGAGCCGCTCGGCGCGGACGTCCTGATCGAAGCCGATGTTCACAGGACTCATTGAAGCCACCGGCACGGTGCGCGCCATCGCCACCGAGGCGGACGGCGCCGTGCTCGAACTCGACACCGCGCTCGGACCGGAGCTGGCCCTCGGGGACAGCCTGGCCACCAACGGCGTCTGCCTGACCGTGATCCGGCGCGACGGACCGCACGTGGTGATGGACGTGTCGCCGGAAACCCTCCGGGTGACCGCCCTCGGACGGCTGATCGCGGGCCGTCCGGTCAACCTCGAACGGCCGCTCCGGGCCGACGGGCGGCTCGGGGGGCACGTCGTCCAGGGCCACGTCGACGGCGTCGGGGCGCTCGTGGCGATCACCGACGAGGGGGAGTTTCGCCGCCTCCGGATTGGCTTTCCGGCCGATTTGGCGGCCTGGATGATTCTCAAGGGGTCGATTGCCGTCGACGGCATCAGCCTGACCATCGCCGCCCTCGACGACGAATGGTTCGACGTCCAGATCATCCCCCACACCTGGGCGCATACGACCCTGGCGGCGGCCCGGGTCGGGGACGCGATGAACCTCGAGTGCGACCTTGTGGGAAAATACGTCGTCCGCCTGGCGATGCTCGAGCGCCGGGGCCGGCTCCCCCAGACCCTATGAAAACCAAGGCACCGTCGTCGAAGCGGGGATCCCAGTCCGTGCCGTCGGCGGGGGCTCGCCCGCCGAAGCGCCCGTCCGCGAAGTCGCCGGGCGCGAAAACGGGGCCTGCCGCGCCGAAGCCGGCCGGCGTCCACCCGGCGAAGGCGGGGCCGCGACCGGTCCGTCGCGCGCCGTTCTCGTCGATTGCCGAGGGCGTGGCGGCCATCCGGGCCGGGGGGATGATCGTCGTCGTCGACGACGAGCAGCGCGAGAACGAAGGCGATCTGACGATGGCCGCGGAGCGGGTGACACCC
Source organism: Vicinamibacteraceae bacterium (assembly GCA_039916225.1). Taxonomy (GTDB): domain Bacteria; phylum Acidobacteriota; class Vicinamibacteria; order Vicinamibacterales; family Vicinamibacteraceae; genus JBDSLU01. Next base: position 12,134 of record JBDSLU010000462.1, on the reverse strand, counting down.
GAAGCGGTCAACTTCATGATCACGCACGCCCGCGGCATGTTGTGCCTGTCGATGACCCCGGAACGGCTCGACGAGCTCGAGATCCCGTTGGCGGTCACCGACAATTCGTCGCGGCGGGGCACGCCGATGTGCGTGCCGATCGACGTCAAGACGGTGACGACGGGCGTCTCGGCGCCCGAGCGGGCGGCGACGATCCGGGCCGCGGTCGATCCCGCCACTACCGCCCGCGACATCGTCAAACCGGGACACGTGATCCCGCTGCGGGCTCGTGACGGCGGCACGCTCGTCCGCGCCGGCCACACCGAGGCGGCGGTCGACCTGGCCCGGATCGCCGGCCTCGCCCCGGCCGGCGTGATCTGCGAAATCACCAAGAAAGACGGCACGATGGCGCGGGTCCCGGACCTGCTGGCCTTCGCCCGCAAGCACAAGCTGCCGATCATCACCATCGCCGACCTGATCCGCTACCGGATGCGGACCGAGCGCATGGTGACTCGGGTGGCCGTCGCCCGGATGCCGACCCAGCACGGCGAGTTCGCGGTGCACGCCTACGAGAGCCAGCTCGATGGCGAGACCCACGTCGCGCTGGTCCGGGGTGACCTCGGCAACGGCGAACAGGTCCTCACGCGCGTCCACTCGAAGTGCTTGACCGGCGACGTCTTCCATTCAGCGCGCTGCGACTGCGGCGAGCAGCTCCATACCGCCATGGAGCGGATCGCCCGGGAAGGCCGGGGTGTCCTCCTGTACCTCAACCAGGAAGGGCGGGGCATCGGCCTGGCGAACAAGATCCGGGCCTACGAGCTGCAGGATCAGGGGCTGGATACCGTCGAAGCCAATGTCAAGCTCGGGTTCCAGCCGGATCAGCGGGATTACGGCATCGGGGCCCAGATCCTGCGCGATCTCGGGGTCCGGTCGATGCGGCTCCTGACGAACAATCCGCGAAAGTTCGTCGGCCTCGAGGGCTACGGGCTGTCGGTGGTCGAGTCGGTCCCCATCGAGATCGAAGCCTCCGAGCACACCCGGGGCTACCTCAAGACCAAGAAGGAAAAGCTGGGGCACAAGCTGTCGGTGGTTTAGCGGCGAAAGGCGCCCGCTGAACCACCCACAAGTTGTGAACTTCCAACTTCCAATTTCCAACTACCAAGGCACTCCCAACGCCCAACTCCCAACGGTGCTCCGCGCGGCGGCGCCCCCAAGCCTCGGGGGTCGACCACGGCCCAACGGCTTCGGCACCTTGGGCGTTTGGAACTGGGAGTGCCTTGGAAGTTGGGAGTTGGCGTTTGGTAGTTCCGGCGGCCACTGGGTCTGCCGCGTCCGCCCGTTGACCGGGGCGGCTAAGCGCTGCTAGGATAACCGTTTGCGCCAGTGCGCCCCGGTGTCCGCAGGGCACCGGCCGCGGGCCGTGACGCTCATGTTCGAATCCCTCAGCGATCGTCTCCAGGACGTCTTCCGCCAGATCCGCGGCGACGCCCGTCTCACCGAGCAGTCGGTGGAGACGGCGCTGCGCGAGATCCGGATGGCGCTGCTCGAGGCGGACGTCAACTTCAAGGTCGTCAAGGCCTTCATCGATCGGGTCCGGGATCGGGCCGTCGGCGAAGACGTCCTGAAGAGCCTGACGCCGGCCCAGCAGGTCGTCGCCATCGTCCGGGACGAAATGCTGGCGCTCTTCGGCGATGCCAAGGGCGGCCTGCCGCCCACCAGCGTGTCGCCGCGGGTGATCCTGCTCCTCGGCCTGCAGGGCTCGGGCAAGACCACCACCAGCGCCAAGCTGGCCCGCCTCCTGACGCGCGAGGGCCGCCACCCGATCATGGTGTCGACCGACGTCCGGCGGCCGGCCGCGATCAAGCAGCTCAGTGTCCTCGGCGAGCAGCTCAAGGTCCGCGTCCACGATCCGGCCGGCGACCTCGACCCCGTCTCGCGCGCCAGCGGCGCCATGGCGGCGGCGAAGAACCTCGGCTTCGACACCGTCATCGTCGACACCGCCGGCCGCCTGCACATCGACGACGAGCTGATGACCGAGCTCGCGGCCATCAAGGCGGCCGTCGGCCCGACCGACCTGCTCTACGTCGCCGACGCGATGACCGGGCAGGACGCCATCAAGAGCGCCGGCGAGTTCAACCGCCGCATCGGCCTGACCGGCGTCGTGCTGTCGAAGATGGACGGCGACGCGCGCGGCGGCGCCGCGCTGTCGGTGATCTCGGTGGTCTGCGTCCCGATCGCCTTCGTCGGCAGCGGCGAGCGCGTCGAGAACCTCGAGCCGTTCCATCCCGATCGCGTCGTCTCGCGCATCCTCGGCATGGGCGACATCCTGACGCTGATCGAGAAGGCCGAGCAGGTCGTCGATCGCGATCAGGCCGAGAAGCTCGAAGAAAAGCTGCGCAAGAACGAGTTCTCGCTCGGCGATTTCCGCGATCAGCTGCGGACCATCCGTAAGATGGGGCCGCTCGAGTCGATCCTCGGGATGCTGCCGGGGATGGGCCAGCTGAAAGGCGCGCTGGGCGCGGTCGACGAGAAGGAAATGGATCGCGTCGAGGCCATCATCAACTCGATGACCCCTGGCGAGCGCGACGATCACACCCTGATGAACGGCAGCCGGCGCAAGCGCATCGCGCGCGGCAGCGGCACGTCGGTCGAGGCGGTCAACCGCCTCCTCAAGCAGTTCATCGAGATGAAGAAGATGCTGAAGGTCGTCGGCGGCCTCGGCCAGGGTGGCGGCAACAAGGCCGCCATGCGGAAGAAGATGGGCATGTTGCGGCAGATGATGGGGCCGCAGGGCCGCTAAGCGCGGTCGTTCCCTCGGAAGGAACCCCCGCTCGTTGAGAAGGAAACAATGGTTACTATTCGCATGACTCGTGTCGGCTCGAAGAAGCGTCCCTTCTTCCGCATCGTGGTGGTCGAGGGGCGCAGCGCCCGTGACGGCAGCGTGACCGAGAGCATCGGGCTCTACGATCCGCGCCGCAAGCCGGAGTTCTTCCAGCTCGATCGCGAGCGCTACGCGCACTGGGTGTCGAAGGGCGCCCAGGCGTCGAGCACGCTGAAGACGCTGGTGACGAGAAACCCGGCTCCGCCGGCTGCCGTCGTCGCCGCGCCGGCCGCGTCGTGAGCGCCGCGGACGGCACACCGGGCACGCCGGGCACGCCGAACCTGCCGGCGCTGGTCGAGGTCATCGGCCGCGCGCTGGCCGACGAACCCGAGCTGGTGCACGCCACCGAGGCGCAGCATCGCGGCGTCGCGGTCGTCGAGCTGTTCATGGCCCCCGGCGACATCGGCCGGGTGATCGGGCGACAGGGCCGAACTGCGCAGGCGGTGCGCGGCCTGGTGGCGCTGGCGGCGGAGAAGACCGGCGGCAAGGCGCAGGTCGAATTCCGCGAGCGCCGGTAGCGGCGGGCTGGAGACGTGGCGGACACGGACGCGGCGGCGCCGGACGACGTGGTGCTGGTCGGGACGGTCGAACGGCCGCACGGGCTCCGCGGTGAGGTGGTGGTGCACCCCCTGACCGACTTCGGCGACGAGCGGTTCGTGCCGGGAGCGACGCTGCAGACGGCCCGGCCCGGACGGACGCCGGATGGGACGACGGTGCTGCGGATCGACGACGTCCGCTGGCACAAGGATCGGCCGCTGGTGCTGTTCGAGGGCGTCGAGTCGCTCGAGGCCGCCGAGGCGCTGCGTGGCCTGGGGTTGTGGATCGTGGCGTCGGCGCGGCCGGCGCTCGAGCCGGGGGTGTTCTACGAGACGGATCTCGTGGGTTGCCGGGTCGAGACCGTGAGCGCGGCCGGCGTCGACGCACCGGGGACGGCCGTGGGCACCGTGCAGCGCATCGACGGCGCGCCGGGCGCCGCGGTCCTGGTGGTCGAGACGGCGAACGGTGAGGTGCTGGTGCCCCTCGCCGACGAGATCTGCCGGGTCATCGACCCGGCGACACGGCGGATCGTGATCGATCCACCGGCGGGGTTGCTCGAGCTGAACGCGCCGGCGGCGACTCCGCGGGCGGCGAAGCGCGGGAAGGGCCGGCCGCCGCAGTAGCCGGAGCGGCCGCCGCGAGGCTCGCTGGCTGGCTGGCTGGCTGGGAGCTGGCGGGGAAGGGCCCGACGATCGTCATGCGTGTCGACATCGTCACGATCTTCCCCGACATGGTGCGAGGCTTCGTGCGCGAGGGCATCGTGGCCCGGGCGCACGAGCGCGGCGTCGTCGACATCGCGGTCCACGACCTGCGCGATTTCACGACGGACAAGCACCGCGTCGTGGACGACTCGCCGTTTGGCGGCGGGCCGGGGATGGTGCTGAAGCCGGAACCGTTCTTCCGCGCGCTGGCCCACATCCGGGCGACGCGCGGCGAACCGTCGGCGGTGATCGTGCCGAGCCCGCAGGGCCGGCGCTTCACCCACGACGAGGCGGTGCGATGGAGCCGCACGGAGCACATCGTGCTCCTGTGCGGGCGGTACGAGGGCATCGACGAGCGGGTCGTCGAGGGCCTCGCGACCGACGAGATTTCGATCGGCGACTACGTGCTGTCGGGCGGCGAGCTCGCGGCGATGGTGGTGGCCGACGCGGTGGTCCGGCAGGTGCCGGGGGTCGTGGGCGATGCGCGATCGGTCAGCGAGGATTCCTTCGCGCGGCCGTGGCTCGACCATCCCCACTACACCAGGCCGGCCGATTGGGAAGGACGGCGGGTGCCGGACGTGCTGCTCTCGGGGCATCACGCGCAGGTGGCCCGCTGGCGGTTGCGGACGGCGCTGGAGCGGACGCTCGATCGCCGGCCCGATCTGCTCGACGGGCCAGGCTTCCCGGGGGAAGCCGGAGCCGACGTCGAGCGGACGTTGCGAGAGATCAGGGCCGAGCGGCAGGGTAGCCGGTCCGGGCGGCAGGAAAGGAAGCAGGAGTCATGAATCTCATCGAAGACATGGTCGAGAAGGCGCAGCTGGTCCAGCGCCCCGAGATGAAGTCGGGCGACACCGTCCGCGTGCACGTGAAGGTGCGCGAGGGCGACAAGGAGCGCATCCAGGTGTACGAGGGCATGGTCATCGGCATGCACCGGGGCGGCACCCGCGCTTCCTTCACGGTGCGCAAGGTGTCGTTCGGCCAGGGCGTCGAGCGCATCTTCCCGCTGCATTCGCCGGCGATCGAAAAGGTCGAGGTGATCCGCTCCGCCCAGGTCCGTCGTGCCAAGCTGAACTTCCTGCGGAACCTGCGCGGCAAGGCCGCCCGCATGAAGGAACAGCGGCGCAACGTCTGATCGGGCCGCACCGACCGGATCGGGTGCGCCGTCGGCCACGCCAACCGGAACGGTCATGCCTCCCCGCGCGACGCGCACGGTCGAGAACAGCTTCTATCGCCTCGGCTACCCTCGGGTAGCTGGGGTCGACGAAGTTGGACGGGGCTGCCTCGCCGGCCCCGTCGCCGTCGGTGTGGTCGTGCTGGATCCGCGGCGGCCCGTCCCTGGCCTCCGCGACTCGAAGCTGCTCACGGCCGAGGCGCGTGAGCGGCTGAGTCGCCGCATCCAGCGCGACGCGCTCGCCTGGGCCGTCGGCTGGGCCGAGACGGAAGAAATCGACAGCGTCAACATCCACCAGGCGTCGTTGCGGGCCATGGCGCGCTGCGTCATGACCCTCGATCCGCTCCCCTCGGCCGTCCTGGTCGACGGGTTCGCCATCCCCGGATTGCCGCTCCCGCAGCGGGCCATCATCGGCGGCGATCGGCAGTGTGCGGCCATCGCCGCGGCGTCGATTGTGGCGAAGGTGGCTCGGGACCGATTAATGGAGTCGTTGCACGACGCCGATCCTCGGTATGGGTTCGATCGGCACAAGGGGTACGCTACTCCCGAACATCTTGCAGCGGTTTCCCGGCACGGGTATTCGCCAGTGCACCGGCGATCCTTCTTGTGCCGAGCGTTTCACACGCCGACACTGTTTGATACCATCGAGTGACCGGTACCTGAACCACGGCGGCTGAGGGACGAGTGGCCATCGATCGAGACGACGCGCTCCGCAAAGCCGAAAAGCTGCTCCGTCAGGGACGGCTCGATGGCGCGATCGCGGAATACGAACACGTCGTCGACGCGTATCCGGACGACATCGCCACGGCCTCGGCCCTGGGCGATCTCTACGGGCGCGCCGGCAAGGCGTCGCAGGCCGTGGCGCAGTTCATGCGGCTGGGCGAGCACTTCCTCAAGGAAGGCGTCCACACCAAGGCGGCGGCCAGCTATCGCAAGGTCCTCAAGCTCGATACGCAGCACGAGGGCGCCCTGCTCCAGCTGGTCGAGGCCTGTGCCCAGCAAGGCCAGCTGACCGACGCCAAGACGCACCTGCAGTCGGCCATCGACAAGCGCAAGGTCCGCGGCGACCAGGACGGTGCGGACGCGCTCGTCGTCCGGCTGGCCGAGCTCGACCCGAACGACTTCGAAGCGCGCCTCCAGGCGGCCTGGATCCAGGTCCGCACCGGCAAGACCGTCACCTCCGAGCTCCTGTCGCTGGCCAAGGAGCTCGACACGCGCAAGCGGGTCGGCGAGGCCGAACAGCTGCTCGAGGAAGTCGTCAAGCGCGACCCCGGCGCCACCGAGGTGTCGTTGCGCCTCGCCAAGGCCGCCCTCGGCCGGGACGAAGTGGCGCGGGCCAAGCGCTTCCTGCCCGACACCAGCACGACGAAGGATCCGGAGCTGCTGCTGACCGGCGGCAAGATCCTCCTCAAGCTCGACAACCTCGACTCGGCCCGCGAGCACCTGGTCCGCTTCCTCGCCGCCGCCCCGAAGGCCGTCGAGGAGGTCGCCACCCTCGGCGAGTACCTCGCCTCGTCCAACGCCCGCTATGCGATCGTCGACCTGCTGGTCGACCACGCGGCGACGTCCGGCGATTTCGGCAAGGCGGCGCGCCGGCTGCAGGCGTTCCTCGAGAAGTCGCCCCGGCACTTGCCGGCGCTGCTCCGGCTGGTCGAAGTCTGTGTCGACGGCGACCTCGACGCCGCGCTCACCGCGGCGCAGCAGGAACTGGCCGAGGCCTACCTGGAGGCCGGCGAAGCCGAGAAGGCCAGGGTCATCGCCGAGGATCTGCTGCTGCGGAACCCGCGCTCGTCGAGCCACGCCGATCGCCTCCGCCGCGTCCTCGTGACGCTCGGCGAGAGCGATCCGGACGCGGTCATCGCCGAGCGGCTGTCGATGCTCGACGAGGACGACACGTTCGCGAACAGCGAGCCGACCCCCGCGGCCACGCCGGCGGCCGCCGTCGACGAGCCGGTGATGCCGGCGCCGGTGGACGACGAGCCGGAGCACGTCGATGCGGTGTTTCCGCCGATGGGCGGCATCACGGCCGACACTCTGGCCGGCCTGCCCGAGATGGACCAGTCGGAAGAGGTGGTCGAGTTCGAAGCCAACGACGCCGGCGACTGGAGCGACGCGGCCCCGGCGGCCGTTGTCGTCGCCCCCGTGGCACCCGAAGCGGCCCCGGCCGAGGGTCCGCTCGACACCGTGTTCTCGGGCATGCGTGGCAGGGCGCTGCAGGATTCCTCGGCGTTGCCGCCGGGCGACCATGCGGCGCGCAACTTCCGCGTCGGCCAGACCTACGCCGCGGCCGCCATGCTCAAGGAAGCCGCCGACGCCTTCGAGAAGGCCGCGCGCGACCCGCGCTACCGCTTCCGCTCGGCGCAGTCGCTGGGCCGCCTGTATCGCAAGCACGCCATGCTCAGCGACGCGGTCGAGTGGCTCGAGATCGCGTCCGAAGCCCCGGCGCCCAAGATCGACGAGCACCGCTCGGCGCTCTACGAGCTGGCTGACGCGCTCGAGACCACCGGCGAGCACACGCGCGCCCTGGCCGTGCTGCTCGACCTCGTCGCCGAGCAGAGCGACTACCGCGACGCTCGCGCCCGCATCGAGCGCCTGTCGCGCGTCAAGGCCTAGGGCGGCGGACCGGCGGTGCTCAGACAGCTGCTGTTCGTCGCCTATCTCGTCGAGGCGGGCCTGGTCCTGCTCATCGTGCCGTGGTCGGGGCTCTGGGAGCGCAACGCCTTCATCCAGATGGCTGCGATCTGGGCCGTCGACATCGCGCGGTCCGGCTGGTTCCGCGGCGCCATCTCGGGCGTCGGCCTGATGCTGGTCGGCGCCGGGCTCGCCGAGGCGGTTTCCATCCGCACCCCCGGTCGTCCGTCGCCGTCCGGTCCCGCGGACGGGCCTCCGTGAGCCTGCCGCGGCCGTGCGTGTGCCTCGTCACGGACCGGAGCCGCCTCCCGCCGTCGATCGACACCGTCGTCCCGCCTCCGGCCCTTGGGCCGCTGGTCGACCGGCTCGTGCTGGCCGGAGAAGCCGGTATCGACCTGTTGCAGATCCGCGAACCCGACCTTTCGGCGGCCGACCTGATCGGCGTCGTGCGTGAGGTGCGGGCGCGGCTGGCCGGCGCCGGCGCTCGCATCGTCGTCAACGAGCGCGTCGACGTCGCCCTGGCGGCCGACGCCGATGGCGTCCACCTCAAGGCCGACTCCATCCCCACGGCGCTGGTGCGGCAGCACGTGCCGGCGGCGTTCCTGGTCGGCCGCTCCGTGCACACCGTCGACGAGGCGCGGGCGGCGGAGGCGGAGGGCGCCGACTACCTCATCTTCGGGACCGTGTTCCCCTCCGGCTCGAAGCCGCGCGGCCATCACACCGCTGGCCTGGATGCGCTGACGGCCACGGCGCAGGCGGTGTCGATTCCCGTTTTGGCCATCGGTGGCATCTCGTTGAACACGGTGGCCGCCGCCGCCGAGGCCGGCGCCTCAGGCGTCGCGGCGATTGGACTGTTCTTCGACGCCGCCGGGCCGATGGACGATCTGCGGGGACGGTTCATCCAGACGGTGGCCGGGCTTCGCGCCGCATTCGTTCGCACCTGAGCCAGGAACCCCAGACCCATGGCCGCCATGCCGCTCCTCGAATGTTTCATTCGGGGTGACGTCGACCCCGAAGTGTCACTGCTCGCCGCCCAGGGCGCGCTCGCCCCGCGCGCCGACGAACAGCTCGCCATCCTGGTCTACCTCGTCACCCACGACGAAACCCACGTCGCCACCGTCGCCAACCAGAGCATCGCGTCGTTGCCGGTCGAGGCCATTGCCGGCCTCCTGGCGCGCCACGACACCACCGCGAAGGTCCTGGCGTTCTTCGCCGCCCGCGGCATCCTGCCCGGCGCCGTCGCCACCGACGACACCGACACGCCGCTCATCGACACCGCCGTGGACGTCGAGAGTGAGGCCGCGGTCGAGGCCGACGCCGAGGCCGAGCCGGCCAAGATCATGCTGCAGGCGATGTCGGTGCCGCAACGGCTCAAGATGGCCATGAAAGGCTCGCGCGAGCAGCGCGCCGTGCTGGTCCGTGATCCGAACCGGATGATCGCGGCCGCCGTGCTCAGCAGCCCGAAGCTGGCCCAGACCGAGGTCGAGGCGTTCGCGCGGATGACCAATGTCTCGGAAGAAGTGCTGCGCACGATCTCGATGAACCGCGGCTGGATGCGCAAGCTGGCGGTCGCCACCGCGCTGGTCAGGAACCCGAAGACGCCGGCCGCCATCTCGCTGCACTTGCTGCCGCGCATGAACCAGCGCGACGTCAAGAACCTGTCGATCGATCGCAACGTGCCCGAGTCGCTCCGCCTCAACGCGAAGAAGATGATGCAGCGGCAGCAGGACCGGCAGAAGTAGCCGCCTTCGCCGCGGCGTCCACGTCGCCGCGGCTTCGGCGCGCCAGCAGATCGAGTGACGCGGGCCCCGCGACGGCTCGCATCGCCGCGGGCGGCGGTCCCGTGTGCTCGAGGGTGATTGGCGTCAGTCTGACGCTAGCGCCACCGATCCGACCGTTCGACGACGATGGGAGCGCCGGTCGTCGAGCGGACCTCGACGCCGAGCACGGGCTGGGCGAGGCCTGCCGTGCCGCCGCCGAGCTTCACGGCGAGGCGTCCGCCAGCCGGCACGACACGGGTCACCCCTTCGCGGTGTTCGCCTTCGAATACCGAGGTGACTTCGACCGACACTGGCTCGGCCCCCGGGTTCACAATCACGAGAGTCGTCGTGCCGCTCCCCCGGGCGTCCGTAGCCGGCCCGATCGCCCAGTTCGCCGCGGCCGATGTGAGCCCAGCCCCGCTGGCGACCTCGGCGGGCGGCGCCCCCTGCGCTGACGTTACGTACATCGACCGCTCGACGACGATGGGCGTGTCGCTGAGCGAGACGATTTCCGCCGCGACGTCGGTGGCGGCGAGCGCCGGGTCCTCGCGGTCCACCCAAATCGTCGCGCGGCTGAAGGGGGCGAACGAGTAGGTCCGCGTGACGGGGGCCAGGCCGTTCGGGAGCAGATACCGGACCTGCACCTCCGCTCGGGTGTCTCCCGGGTTCAGTACCAGATAGAAGAGCTCGAACGAACCCGCGGTCGAGCCAGTGGCGAAGTACCAGCGGGTGTCGGCCGCATCGAGGGCTGGCGCGGTCGTGGTGGCCGACGAGCCAGCCCAGAACATCGACCGTTCGAGCGTCACGACCTGGTCCGACTCGAGGACTGTCGAGAAGGCGGCGGCTGCCAGCGCCGGGACGGCACCGACGTCGAGCATGCGGCGTGTCCCTGCCGGCACCATCAGCGGAATGCGGGTCTGCTGGCCGCGCGCGTCGGAGAACGAGATGAGGACGGTGGCGTCGACACCGCCGCTGTTCGCTATGGCCAGCTGCGTGGCGACGTCGCGTCCGGTCGAGCCCTCCGCCAGGTAGCGGCGGACCACGCCGCGCGGGTGCGAGCCGCGGGCGTGCTCCTCGAGGTTGCTGATGCCGTCACCATCGGGGTCACCAGCGGCGCCGTCGTCGCCGAGCGACGAGTCGGAGGCGAGCCCGAACCGGAGCTCCCACGTGTCCGACAGGCCGTCCCCGTCCGCATCCGCGGCACGACGCTCGGTCGTGCTGGTGTCGGATGACGGCGCGGCGGTGGTCTCGGCGGTCTCCGCCAGGGGCGCCGACGCCTGCGTCAGCGCAGTGAAGGGGGCGGCAGGTGGCGTGGTGGTGAAGACCACGTCCACCCAGTAGTTGGTGCTGCTGAAGGTCGCATTCGGGAAGCCGCTGGCGCCGTAGCGATAGACCCCGTTGCCGCCTGGCGTGCTGTTCGCCGGCGCGGTGAGCGGGCCCAGGGTGACGCCGGCGGTGGCGAAGAAGTTCACGTTTGCGGCGTAGCGGCCCTGCGGCGCGTAGTACGACGCCACATAGATGACACCGGCGGAGACTGCCACCGAGGTGGAGAAGTTCACCTGCTGCCACCCGCTCGCGGTCTCGTTGACGAAGGTCGCGGTCGCGAGTCGCGTGCCGCTGGCGCTCCAGAGGTTCCCGACGTGGGTGCCGGTATTCTGCGTCCCCTTGAAGAAGCGCACTCCGCTGATGTAGCCACTGACCGACGTCTGGAACTTCACGCCGAGCTCCACGCTCGCCGTGTCGGCGTCGGCGGCGACCGCGGGGACGGCCGACGAGGGCCAGATCGTGCAGGGGCAGCCGGATGGCGGTGTCGCTGTCGTCGCGGCGCTAACCGTCGTCGAGTACGGCCCGAGGTTGCCGCCCGCATCGACAGCGCGGACGCGATACACATAGGTGGTCGAGGCCGTCACGCCGGTGTCGGAGTAGGTCGTGGTCGTCGGTGTGGCGATCTGCGCGAAGGTCGTGCAGCTCGCGCCCGTGCAGCGCTCGACCCGATAGCCAGAGACCCCCACGTTGTCGGTGGCGGCGCTCCAGCTCAGAGCGATCTGCGTCGCGCTTTGCGCGGTGGCGGTCAAGGTCCCTGGCGCGGTGGGCGCCGTGGTGTCGGACGAGGCCGACGTTGTGGCCGTGCGGCGGGGTGAGTAGCCACCGGCATTCCCAGCGGCGTCGACCGCGCGGACGCGGAAGCGATACTTCGTCGACGCAGTCAGGCCGGTGCTGCTGTAGATCGTCGCGGTCGTCGTGCCGACCTCGGCGAAGGCCGTGCACGCGGACCCGGTGCAGCGCTCGACCCGATAGCCGGTCACGCCGACGTTGTCGGTCGCGGCGCTCCAGCTCAAGGCAATCTGTGTACTGCCTGACGCAGTCGCCGTGAGCGTGGCCGGCGCGGTCGGTGCGGTCGTGTCCGCGCTCGAGGTGGCTGCCGTCGCGATGGGAGAGTAAGAACCCGTGTTGGCGGCGGCATCGACGGCGCG
>JBDSLU010000461.1:0-9507 GCA_039916225.1 Vicinamibacteraceae bacterium | reverse complement strand
CGCGATGGACTATAGAACGACCTGGCCGACGAACGGCGGCGGAGACGCGATGTGACGCCGGCCGCCACGGCCGGCCGTGCTGTCAGCGCGAGGCGAGGCCGTTGGCGCCGACCGGCAGGCCCGCCGCGAACGGCAACGGGCGCAGCGAGCCGTCCGCGCCGATGCGGAAGCTGCCAATCGTGTGCGACCCGCTGTTCAGGTCGTAGAGAAAGCGACCGCTGTCGGTGATGACGACGTCGATGGGCGCGCTGCCGTCGCCGGTCACACCGGTGCGGCCATCATCGTCGAGCAGCTCGATGTGTCCGTCGAAGTCGATGGCGTACCCCGTGATCGACCCGCTGCCCGTATTCGTCACAAAAGCGAATCGGCCATCGGGCGTCAGGGCGGCCCAGCAGGCGGCCGTCTGCCCGGTCGCCACCGACGGGCTCACCGCGGTCAGGATGCCATGGCGGTCGATCTCGTACGACGACGTCGCGCTCGCATTCGGCGCGCCTCCAAAGGCCTCGGTGACGAAGACCTGGTCGCGGCGGCCGAAGGCAAAGCCGAACGGCGTCGCCCCGGCGGCGTCCTGCACGTGCATGGCGCTCGTCGAGCCGTCGCGCTCGACCTCGAACGTCACGATCTTGTTGGTGTTCTTCTCGGTCACCATCAGGTAGTCGCCGGCCGGCGTGAACGCGATCTGCGCCGGTCCGACGCCGGCGCCGCTCAAGGCACGGGTCGAGCCCTCAATCGCACGGAGCCGGCCATTGCGGCCCAGCGTGAAGCCGGAGATGGTGTCGCTCCCGGCGTGCACGACGTAGACCAGGCCGCGATGTTCGGTCACGCTGATGGGCTGCTGGCCGCCGGTCGGCTGCACGTCGACCAGGCGAAGGCCGCGGGGCCGCACTTCGAACACCGAGAGCGAGTGGCTGCCGGCATTGACCGCGAGCAGCCACCGATCGTCCCGCGTCAGCAGGAGGCCGCCCTGATTGCCCAACCCGGCACCGGTTCCGGCGCCGCCGGTCGGCACGCTCGCCGCTGGCACGAGACGGCCGTCCGCCAGGCGATCGAACACCAGGATGGCGTTCCCCGCGGTCGCGTTCGACGCGGTGTAGATGGTTCCAGGAAAGGGTCGCCGATCGATCCGGCGCGGACCGTTCGCGCCCACCGCCGCGACCGCGCCCAACGCCGTCACGAACGTCAAGAGAACGAGGATTTGTTTCTTCACGAGACACTGTCCCTTCGATACGACATGCGGGAGCGCGAACCATTCGCGTTCCTCAGCCTCATCGGCTCGTGAAGGGGATACCCGGTCGAGCCGACGATATTCCCCGCGCCTCCCGGCCGCTGACTCGACCGGGCGTGTATCGGGAATCACGCGCGACTGTGAATAAATTCGCCGGCGCCGGAGATTGATGCTGCGGTGACGTAGTGTCGCCAGTTTCAGATAGGAATGAGTCGACATGAACACGTGGACGAAATCCGGGATCACGATCGTCGCTATCGCGGCCATGAGCCAGCTGGCGAACGCACAGAGCGGTGACAAGATGGGGATGGGCAAGCCCATGAGCTATACGGGCTGCGTGGAGGCGGGTGAGATGGCCGGATCCTTCATGCTCAGCCACCCGATGGCCGAGATGCGCAAGGACGGCATGAAGAAGGACGGCATGGCCAAGGACAACATGGCCATGGGCAAGGACGCCATGGCCAGCATGATGATCAGCAGCAAGGCCGTCGACCTGTCGAAGCACGTCGGCCACAAGGTGATGGTGACCGGCATGCCCGGCGAGATGGGGATGGCCAAAACCGACGGCATGGCCAAGCCGGGCGAGATGGCCAAGCCGGCCGGGATGGACAAAGGCCTGATGTCGATGACCGTCACGTCGGTCAAGATGGTCGCCGCCACCTGTTCGATGTAGCGACATCCCGGGACAGGCCGCCGCGCGGGCCCGGCCCACGCGAGCGGCCGTGTCCTCGGTCTCAGCGCATAGATACGTCGTAGTCGGGACGGCGCTTCCAGCCGGTGACCATCGAAGCGAAATTGTCCCAGCCGTGCAGCGCCACCATGATCAGGTGGCCGGGAATGAACGCCAGCATCCCGCACATCGCCAGGAATTGAATCAGCCGGGCGTTTGCGCCGCCCAACCATCCACCGAGCGCCACCGCTTGCGGCACCGCGGAAGGGTAAAGCCCCTTACGCATTGGCCAACGCTCGCGCGAGCGGCTCGGCCAGCGCCTGCGCCACCTCGGATACGTCACCCTGGTCGAGCGACGACACGACGAACACGCCGTGACGCCCGGCATGCATCGACGCCACCTGGAAGTTGTTGGTCGCTGCCTGTGCGGTCGGGCCAGCCTGCTCGTCCTTCGTATCGTCGGTCACGAGGAGCGACACCTTCTCGTTCTTGTACAGCAGTACGAGGTGCGCGAAGCGGCGTCCCTCGAACACGCACGAGTGCCGTGCGACGATGCGCAGCGGTCCGCCCGACAAGGTCGTGGCGGACGGCTCGATCGCCTCGAGCCTGGCGTAGACGCCGCCGTAGCGGCGAGCGGCTTCGTCGAGCGAGATCGGCGGCTCGGCCAGCTTGAAGGTCAGCGCGCAGAACCGATGATCGCCGACCGCCGCCTGGAGAAACGCCGGCTCGTCGGCCCCCAGCCACTCGCGCCATCCCCAACCCGCCCCCGCGACCAACGCGCCGCCGGCGGCGATCGCCAGCCAGCGCCGTCGTGACATCGCCGCGGGATGATCGCCGGCCGCCTGCGACTCGAGACGCGCCCGCAGTGCCGCGGCGAACGCCGGGCGCGGAGCCAGGTCGGGCGACGCCGCCCACGCCGACCGCAGCGCGCCGCGCAGACGGCGCAGTCCCTCGATCTCCTCGCGGCAGGCCGGACAGTGCTCCAGGTGCGCGACGACGGCGCGCATCGTCTCGACGAGCAACTGCTCGCTGACGAACGCCTCGGCGAGCTCCCGGACCTCGCGGCACTCCATGACTAGCCTGCTCCTCCCGAGGATGGGTGATCGATGACAGCCGACTGTTCAGCGCGGGCGCGCATGGAGCCCATGCGCTGCCGCAACAAGGCTCGCCCGCGATGGAGGCGGGACATCACCGTACCCATCGGGATGCCGAGGACCTCGGCGATCTGCTTGTAGGTCAGCTCCTCGATGTCGCATAACAGGATGATGTCCTGATGCGGCTCGGGTATTCCGCGCAGCGCCGAGAGCACGTCTTCGTCGGTGATCTGTTGCGGGACGGGCGGAAGGAAGGGCAGCGTCTCGGCGAGCCGTTGATCGGCATCGTCGACGGTGGGATGACGCAACTTGGACCGGCGGCGGTTGCTGCGTACGTGCTGGAGGATGGAGATGAGCCAGGCGCGGCAGTTGGTGCCGGACGTGAAGCGGTGGAACGACTGCAGCGCCTGGACGAGCGTGTCCTGGACGAGATCCTCGGCTTCGCGGCGATCGCGCTCCCACCACATCGCCAAGCGGAACAGGCGATCGGCGTGCGGCATCGCCTCCGCCTCGAAGGCAGTCCACACGTCGTTCGACGCGCCGGAGTCGTGGTCGCTCATCAGCCTGGCAGTCGTGACACGTCCGTCCGGTTGGATGATACCGGCCACCCGCTGGAATATTCCCGCGGCCGAGTCGGCGCCGGCCGGTCGCGGACTGTCAGGCCGTACTTCGCGACATTCAGCGGCAACGAAACCTGCGCACGACCATCGGCATCACAGCGATAGGGGTGAACGTGATGACGAAGCGGACGCGAAACGCGGTGTGCAGGATCGGCGCAGTTGCCCTGGTGGCTATCGCGTTGTCGTGGCTCGGGGCAGCAGCGCAGCCCGCGCCGGCGAAGGGGTCGACGCCGGCCGTCGGGCGAAAGGCGGCCGACTTCGCGCTCCAGTCGCTCGACGGCGGCGCGGTGCGGCTGTCGGACGAGGTAGCGCGTGGGCCCGTGGTGGTAACTGTGCTCCGGGGCTGGCCCGGCTACGATTGCCCGTTCTGCACCCGGCAGTTCGCCGATTACCTGGCCAACGCCAAGCGCTTCGAGCAGAGCGGTGCGCGTGTGCTGTTCATCTACCCTGGGCCGACCGACGGGCTGCAGCAGCACGCCCAGTCCTTTGTCGCGAGCCGACCGATGCCCGGCGCCTTTCGAGTCCTGCTCGATCCGGACTACACCTTCACCAACGCCTACGGCCTGCGCTGGGCCGCGCCCGACGAGACCGCCTACCCGGCGACGTTCGTGATCGACAGGCGCGGTGTCGTGACCTTCGTGCAGACCAGTCGGGGCCACGGCGATCGCGTGGCCGCCGAGGTCGTGCTGAAGGCGATCGCCGCCATGCCCTCCTGAGCCGCGTCATCGCCGCCGCGCAGCGGAGAACGTCCAGCCGGCGTCACAGCCAGCCGGACGTCCCCCGTGCCTGGTGACGCCTACCCGACCAGCACGCGCTGGATGGTGAAGAAATCCGGCGTGAAGACCGGCGGAAATCCCTGCGAGTGGATCCGGATGTTGCAGCCGATCTCGTCGTTGTCCGTGTCTTCCTGAAAGAACGAGCGGGGCTTGGTGACCGACAGGGACACCGGGATGGTCAGCGAGCCGGCGCCGGCCGTCACGGGAAGATTGGTCGGATCGAAGCTGGTCAGCACAGTCGTCGAGGTCCCATCGACGGCGATGATGTCGACATGCCGGTCGAAGGTCATACCCAGATCGGCGAGATTCCTTTCGAAACGCGTGAAGACGGCGTTGAACGTGACGTCGGCGGTCACGTTGTCGTTGACGGTGGTGAGGTTCAGCGTAGCGTTGGTGATGGTCGGCATGGGACTTCCTTCGCACGTGTCGTGTCCAGGGCGCGTGGCCCTGAAGTAGGCCGTATTCCGCGCACTGTTGATGATCGCGACGGATGCCGCCGGATGTGGACATCGGCCCCGCTGACACACCACACTGGTCCTCGTCGGCGCACGTGCCGCTCCTGCACGACCGCCAGTGGAACCGGCGCCAGGTGCTGCGTCGTCGAGGTGCCGACGGCTGTCGGGAACGGCATGCAACGCATCTTCGTGCTGCGTGCGCAGCGGACTGTCGTGACCGTGGTCAGCGGGCGCTACAACGACCGCTCGATCAATCCGCCGGAGCGCCTGCCGCTCGACTTCATCCTGCCCGCGCTGCCACCGGCTCCCGCATCGACCTGTCCGTCATGAGCCCCGGTCTCGGCTCCCCGCAGCTGAGCGGTTTCAGCGTAGTCTGACACCGTCGCGGCAGGCGCGGACCGCTGGCGGGTGGCGTGAGCAGGCATTCGTGTGACCAAGGTGGACATGACCGGACGGCTATCGACGTTTCGAGTACTGGCCATGGCGCTCGCCGTCGTGGCCACGGCGGTCGGGTCCGGTGCCGCCGGTCAGGTGGCCGCCCCCCGTCCGACAGGGTCCGCCATCACGCTCGACGTCGATGCGTCCGATGCACCGCTGAAGATCCTGCACGCCACCATGTCGATGCCGGCGAAAGCCGGCCCGATGTCGCTCTTCTATCCAAGTGGATTCCGGGCGAGCACATGGCCTCCGGCCCGATCGCCAACCTGACGGGCCTCCACATCTTCGCCGACGGCCGCGAGCTCGAATGGCGGCGCGACCTGGTCGAGACGAACGCGTTCGCGTTCGCGGTGCCGGCCGATGCCAAGACCCTGACGGCCACGTACGACTACGTCGTGCCGTTCTCGGGCGGGGCATTCGGCACGCTGCCATCGACGAATTCCAAAATCGCCGTCATCAACTGGTACACGGTCGGCCTCTATCCGGCCGGCGAGAGCCCGGCGTCGATCACCGTGACGGCGACGCTACGCGCCCCTGCCGGCTGGAAGCACGGCGGCGCCCTCGACGTCGCCTCGGTCGACGGCGATACCGTTCGCTATGCGCCGACGTCGCTCGAGATGCTCAACGACCACCCGGTGCTGCTCGGCCAGCACTTGCGGAGCATCACGCTGTGGCCAGCCTCGTCGCCGGTGGGCGAGCACGTCATCGACGCCGTCGCGGACAGCGAGTGGGCGCTGCAGTTCCCCCCGTCGCGCATCGAGATTTACCGGCGGATCGTGCTCGAGGAACGGGCGGTCTTCGGCGGCGTCGGCCACTATCGCAAGTATCACTGGCTGCTGACGCTCAGCGACAATCTCGGCGCCTTCGGCGTCGAGCACCATGAGTGCGCCGACGACCGGGTGGCCGAGAACACGTTCGTCGACGACGACGCCGCCAGCGGAGCAGCCTGCTGCTGCCACACGAGTTCTTCCACTCCTGGAACGGCAAGGCCCGGCGCCCGGCCGGGCTCGTCACCGGCGGCTACGAGCGGCCGATGAAGGACGACTTGTTGTGGGCTACTTCAAGACGGTCAGCGTGGATTACCACGGGGGGCTCCGCTACCCCCACCTGGAACGGGTGGCCGCCGCCGCCGACCTGTTGACCGGAATCGCGGCGCGGCGAGTCAGTCTCGCACGCTGAGCGCCGCCTCCAGGTCGGCCAGTCCCTGCCGCAGCGGCGCCGCGGCCGTTTCGGGCACGCCGTAGAGGGACAGCCAGACGCCCATGTGATGCGTCTCCTTCATTCCTTCGCGTTCGACGAACAGCAGCGCGTCGTTCCACGCCGGCACGACGAAGGCGATGGTGCGCGATGCGTGCCGCACCGCCACCGTGGCGTCGACCTCGACGCTACCCAGTGCGACACGACAGGCGTCACCCGGCCGCAGTCCGCCAATGGGAGGCTGCACGCGCAAACCCGTCGCGCCGAAGATCGGATGGTCCTCGCCAGCGCGCGCCGTGGTGCGGAAGCGTGCTGACTGCTGCAACCGCTCGACGCCGCGATGACGTTCGATGGCGTGCTTCAGGTTGAACAGGAAGTAGGACCAGCCAGCCTCGAGCCCGTCGATGTAGTCGTCCCAGGAGCTGTCGTCGAAGCCGGAGTGCACCAGGCGGACCCGCACGCGGCCGCCCTGGACCTCCAGGTGATAGTCGACGGCGAGGCGCACCATGCGGCCGTCGGCCGACGGCATCTCACTGGCGGTTTGCATCCGTCGCTGCGGCTCCCACACCGTAATCGGCTGCGACCACATCTCCTTCGGATCCCAGCCGACGCTGACGCTGCCGCCTTCGCCCGGCGTCACGGCGGCGTGCGGCGCGAACCAGCGGGCGATGCCGTCGCCCGTCGTCAGGGCCTGCCAGACCTCTTCGAGTGTGGCGTCGATGTCGATGGTCAGATCGACCTTGCGGTCGGTGGACGTGCGGTCGTCGGTCACTTCGCCTCCATGGCGGGCTGGCCGCCGTCGGGTTCGGCCGCGCGTGACGGCACAGACGGGTGGCCGCACGCGAAGACCCGGAACGTGCGGCCCTTTGCCGCGTCGGGGTGGTGATACTTGGCGGCCAGCGTGGTCATCGCCGTGGTGAGCTCGTCGGCAAACCGCTGCTGATCGGCCGGTGTCGCAAACCGCACCTCGGTTTCCAACGTGATCGTGGGCACGCGCTTGCCGCGAATGGCGGCGGCCCGGCCGAGCGCGGCAAGGTCGTTCAGCGCCCGGCCCGCCACGGCCGACAGGTAGGCAGAGGAAAAGGCGTCGGCGATGGTCCGCGTATCGACGGCGACCCCTCCCAGCGTCTTCGGGGCGATGGCGTAGGACGTCGCCGTGCGGACGTAGGAGCGATCGATGCGGCGGCCAACGCTGCCGTGGTCGCGCGCCTCGACCAGCTGCTGCGCCTCGAGCGTCCGCAGGTGGTAGAGCACCCGCTGCCGGGGCATGCCGATGGCCTTGGCGACTTGCGGCGCCGACTGCGGGCGATCGAGCAGATGCAGGAGCCGCAACCGGATCGGCTGCAGGGCCACGCGGGCGCGGGCCGGGTCGTCGATGATGTCGAGGTGCTTGGCGCCCATTCCGAACTCTCTTGGCTGATACGGACAAATTAAATCGTCCGCGCAAGGTTGTCAAGCGGGGCTTGACAACGGCACCGCGTGGCGAATATCTTCGCGCATGGCGAATGTTTTCGCCCTTGCCTCCAACACCAGTCCCCTGCCGATGCCGAAGCACACGTACGTCGACCTCACCCGCCGTGAAAGCCAGATCATGGCGATCGTGTATCGCCGTCGCCGCGCGACGGTCGAGGAGATCCGCGCCGAGCTGCCCGAGGCGCCGAGCCCCTCCAGCGTGCGCAAGCTGCTCGACATCATGATCGACCGGGGCCTCATCGGCCGCGAGTACGACGGGCCACGATTCGCCTACTTCCCCGCCGTCGACCTGGACGAGGCGAGCAAGTCCGCACTCGCGCAACTGGTCCGCACCTTCTTCAACGGATCGCCGGGGTCCGTCGTCGCCGCGCTCCTCGAATCCTCGTCGTCGCTCTCCGAGGCCGAGTACACGCGTCTGAGCAGCCTGCTGAAGCGCGCCCGCGCGCAGGGAGATGAACGATGAATCTGTTCCTCGCCGACACGCCGTTCTCCGCCATGGTGTGGCTCGCCCTCAAGGCGACCGCGATCCTGGCTGCTGCCGCGCTCCTGCAGAGGCTTTGGCACGGGCGGACGTCTGCCGCCACACGCCATCTGACGTGGACGCTCGTCGTCGCCAGCCTGCTCGTTCTGCCCTTCGCCGGGCGCGTGGCTCCGCGTTGGTCGGTGATGGTGGCCGGGCCTGCGGCCCAGGACACCGCGTTGGCCGCCGCTCCGGCGATCGACCATAGGTCGGACACGGAGCGCGTCGCCGCGGCAGCGGTGCTCGACGTCGCGCCGTTCACGACGCCTCGACACGAGGCAACCATCGCCGGCGCTCCGCGTGTCTCCGCGTGGATGGCCGCGCTCGGCATCTACGTCGTGGGCTTCACCGCGGTGCTGCTGTCACTCGCCCTCCACCACTGGCGCACGCGACGTCTGGCGGCGCGGGCCGCCGAGGTGCGCGATGGTCCGTGGATCGAACTGGTCGCGGACGCCTCGGCGGAACTCGGCGTGCGACGACCGGTGCGCCTGCTGCGCAGCCGTGACGTCGTGCTTCCGATGACGTTCGGCACGTGGGCTCCGGCGATCGTCATCCCGGCAACGGCGGATCTCTGGTCGGACGATCGTCGCCGGGCGGTGCTCCTGCACGAGCTCGCGCACGTCGCGCGCTACGACTGCCTGACGCAGACGGTCGCGTTGATCGCGTGCGCGGCCTACTGGCCACATCCCGCCGTGTGGTGGGTGGCGCGACAGCTCCGCCTCGAACGCGAGCTGGCCTGTGACGATCGCGTGCTGGCTGCCGGCGCCGAGGCGCGCGCCTACGCCAGTCACCTGCTCGAGATTGCCTATTCGCTCGGAGGACGTCGGGCGCCGGTCCTCGCCCTGAGCATGGCGCGTCCGAGCCAGCTCGAAGGCCGATTGCTGGCCGCGCTCGATGCCGCCCGGAACCGCCGCTCCCCCGGCCCCTGGGTACGGATGACGCTCGGCGCCGTGGCCGCCGTGGCGGTCATGGCACTGGCCGGGGCCACGCCGACCGCACGGGAGATCGTGCCCGGCGGCCCGTTCGTGGCCGAGGTTCT
>JBDSLU010000460.1:0-4991 GCA_039916225.1 Vicinamibacteraceae bacterium | reverse complement strand
CGGTACTGCCGGACGAGACCCGTCTCGTCGACGCAGAAGCGGCGGCTGCCGCTGCTGCCCGGGCTTGCCGGCGATGCCCAGAAGACGAACCCGCCACGGTCGGGGGGCGTGTCGGACGGCCCGGCTCGAGGCGAGGCGGGCGTGGGCGTCGCGCCGGTGTCTGGCGTCGAGAACTGCTCGAGTTGGGCGCGGACGTCGGCGTCCGTCGGCTCGTCCGATGCCTTTCCGGTGCGGCCGGCCTCGCCAGTCGCCGTCGGATGGACGCCGTCGGCTCCAGGCCGCAGCACCATGCCGAACTCGTAGCCTCGACTGGGCCGGAGCGAGGCGAGATCGGGCGTCACGAGGCTGGCCGACTGGGCGTCCCCGCAACTCGCCGGCGCGCCGAGACACGCCGCCGAGGCGTAGCGCCCGTCGTGCCCCTTCGACCACGCGGTCTGCGCGCTCGTCATCGTCTGCATCGTGCCGAGGGCCGCCGTTTCGTTGGCGGTCATTCGCGCCCGCAGGAACCCGGGGATGACGATGGCCGCGGCGAAGCCGAGCACGAACGGGGCGGCGCAGATCGCCACGATCACGAGCACCACGACGGGCGTCAGCGAGAACGCCTTCGGCGGCGCCGCACCGCCCGGCGGTGGACTCGCCGCGACCCCTGGAGGCAGCAACGGAGGCCGCAGCGGCGGGGGCGGCGGTGGCGGCGGCCAGGTCGGTGGCGTGCTCATGGCATCCTCTGCGGCCTGGCGCTGGTGGAGCCGTCCGAGACAGGCTCCAGCGGGCGCGCTCCGCATGGAATCGTCTTCCTGCGAAGGCGCCGGGACGTGCGGCGGTGGGCGCAGTGTATGGGCATTCGACGGCCGACTCAATGTCGGCATATCGTCGCGGCGTGACCTGGGACGCCATCGTCGTCGGCCTCGGCGTGATGGGCGCCGCCACCGTCGCGGAGCTGGCGCGCCGCGGCCGCCGCGTGCTTGGGGTCGAGCAGTTTCCCCTGCCGCACGCCCGCGGCTCGTCGCAAGGCGGTACGCGGATCATCCGCGAGGCCTACTTCGAGCATCCGTTGTACGTGCCGCTGGTGCAGCGGGCCTACGCGGCGTGGCAGGCACTCGAGGCCGAGATCGGCACGCGCCTGCTGGTGCCGACCGGCGGCCTGACGATCGGCCCGCCCGGGGGGCGTCTCGTCACCGGCGCCCTGGCGAGCGCGCGGACGCACGGCCTCGATCACGAGGTACTGACGGCGGCGGAGGTGACGCGGCGTCATCCGGCCGTGCAGCTCCCGGCCGATGCCGTGGCCGTCGCCGAGCCACGCGCCGGTGTCCTGCTGGCGGCGCGTGCGATCGCGTCGTACCTGGACGTCGCACGGTCGCACGGCGCCGAGCTGCGCACGGGTATGGTGATCGAGGGCTGGGACACCGACGCCGGCGCGATTCGCGTGCGAGCCGATGGCGACACGCTCACGTGCTCCAGGCTGGTGCTGGCCGCCGGCCCGTGGATGCCATCGCTCGTGCCGCAGCTGGCGCCGCACCTGTCCATCGAGCGCAACGTCGTCCACTGGTTCAGGCCGCGCGACGCCGCGCTGGCCGGCCCGGATCGTCTGCCGGTGCTGGTGATCGAGGACGCGCCGGACCACCTGCTCTACGCACTGCCGTCGATGCGCGCGCTCGGCGACGACCTGGAGGACGGCGTGAAGTTCGCGCGTCACCATAGCGGCGTCGTCTCCACCGCCGACACCGTCGACCGCACAGCGTCGGCCGCTGACGTCGAGGCGATCGAGGCCGACGTGCGGCGCTATCTGCCCATCGTGGACCCGGTGCCGGTGCAGTCGGCGGTTTGCTGTTACACGAACGCCGCTGACGGGCATTTCATCGTCGATCGGCACCCGGCCGACGACCGCGTCCTGATCGTGAGCGCCTGCTCTGGCCACGGCTTCAAGTTCGCCAGCGTGCTCGGCGCGATCGCCGCTAATATGGCCGACGACGTGAACGTTCACGGAGATCTCGCGCCGTTCGCGATCGGGCGGTATAGTCCGCCACGGAGGTAGGAGTGCAACGACTCTCTTTCGCCCTTGTTCTAGGGCTGCTCGCGCTCGGGGCCGGTGCGCCGCGGGCCCAGGCTCCGGCCGGGCAAGCTTCGGCCGGCCAGGCTCCGGCGATCACCGTGGCGCAGGTCATGGTCGAGGCCGACAAGCCCGGTCCGGCCATTCCGCCGACGCAGTTCGGCATCTTCTTCGAAGACATCAACTTCGCCGCCGACGGCGGGCTGTACCCGGAGAAGGTCAAGAACCGCTCGTTCGAGTTCCCCGAGGCCCTCATGGGCTGGAAGAAGTCGGCCAGCGCCGACGCCCAGGGCGAGTTCGCGGTGCGCAGCGACCGGCCGGCTTCACCGGGCAACCTGCATTACGTCCGCGTGACGTCGCGGGCCGGCAGCTACGGCATCACCAACGACGGCTTCCGATCGGTCAGCGTCGAAGCCGGCAAGAAGTACATCGTGCGGATGCTGGCACGCCGCGTCTCTGGGACGGCCGGCCTGACGGTCGGCATCGAGAACGCACGGCTCGAAGAGGCGGGTTCGGCGACGATCGCCAGCGTGCCGGCCGAGTGGGGTGTGGTCACGGCGACGATCACGCCGCCGGTCACCAATACGCGGGCGCGCTTCCGTGTCCGGCTCGATGGGCCCGGCGCCGTCGACCTCGACATGGTGTCGCTGATGCCGGCCGACACCTGGAAGGGACGGCCGAACGGCCTGCGCGCCGACCTCGTCCAGCTGCTCGCCGATCTGAAGCCGGGCTTTCTGCGCTTTCCGGGCGGTTGCATCGTCGAGGGCCGCTACCTCGAGACCCGCTACGAGTGGAAGAAGACCATCGGCGTGCCCGCCGATCGCACCACGATCATCAACCGCTGGAACGACGAGTTCGGGCATCGCCAGGCGGCCGACTACTTCCAGTCGTTCGGGCTGGGCTTCTACGAGTACTTCCAGCTGTCCGAGGACATCGGCGCCGAGCCGCTGCCGATCCTGAACTGCGGCATGGCCTGCCAGTTCAACACCAACGAGCTGGTGCCGGTCGATCAGCTCGATCCGTATCTGCAGGACGCCCTCGATCTGATCGAGTTCGCCAACGGTCCGGTGACCAGCGTGTGGGGCAAGCGCCGCGCCGACATGGGCCACCCGGCGCCGTTCCACCTGAAGTTCATCGGCGTCGGCAACGAGCAGTGGGGACCGCAGTACGTCGAGCGCTACGCGGTGTTCCACAAGACGCTGAAGGCCAAGCACC
Organism: Vicinamibacteraceae bacterium; assembly: GCA_039916225.1. Lineage (GTDB taxonomy): Bacteria > Acidobacteriota > Vicinamibacteria > Vicinamibacterales > Vicinamibacteraceae > JBDSLU01. The sequence continues at coordinate 1,729 of JBDSLU010000460.1, read as the reverse complement.
CGGAAATCCAGCTGATCGCCAGCGCCGGTCCGTCGCCGAACGGCGAGCGGTTCGATTTCCTGTGGGGCAAGATGCGCGAGATCGGCGCCGACATCGTCGACGAGCATTACTACATGCCGCCGGCGTGGTTCCTCGGCAACGCCAACCGCTACGACAAGTACCCGCGGACCGGACCGAAGGTGTTCGCCGGCGAGTTCGCCGCGCACGAGAACGTCCCGCAGGCCCGGCAGGATCGGCCGAGCACGCTGAACGCCGCACTCGCCGAAGCCGCCTTCATGACCGGCCTCGAGCGCAACGCCGACGTCGTACAGCTCGCGTCCTACGCGCCGCTCCTCGCGCACGTCGACGCGTGGCAGTGGTCGCCGAACCTGATCTGGTTCGACAACCTGCGCTCGGTGGGCACACCGAGCTATTACGTGCAGCAGCTGTTCGGACAGCACAAGGGCACGACGGTGCTGCCGGTCACGATCACCGGCGTGCCGATGACCGGAATCGAAGGCGTCTTCGCCAGTGCCGTACGCGATGCGAAGTCGGGCGAGCTGATCGTGAAGCTGGTGAACCCCGGCCCGCAGGCGCGCGACATCCGCGTGGCGTTCAACGGCGCCACGCCGAGTGCGGGAGGCCGCCGCATCGTGCTGACCGGCGATCCGTCCGCCGAGAACTCGCTGCAGCGGCCAACGATCGTCGTGCCGCGCGAAGAGGCCATCGCGTCGTTCGGCGCCGACCACGTCGAGAAGCTCGGGCCGAACTCGCTGACGATCCTGCGCGTGCCGACAGGCGCGGCTGCGGCGCGACCGGCGCCGTAACGCCCGCCGAGATGCGGCTCGCGCCACTGAGGCTTGTGTCGTGACCTTCGCGCGCCGCCTCGCCTGGCTCGCCGGCGTCGTCCTGCCGCTCGGCGAGACGGCGCGACGCTGGCATCAGCTCGCCGAACCGCGGCTGTTCTGGGCCTGGTTCGACGACTGGCTGATCGGCGCGTTCCTCCTTTACGGCGCGTGGCGCGCCGGCCGGGACGCGGCTGCGGGTCAGGCCACCCTCGCGGCCGCCTGGGGCTTCACGCTGGCGATCGCGGTCGGCAGCTTCGTCACCGGCGTGTTCGGCGACGCCGATCCCACCGGTGCATCGCGGACCGTCGTGGTCGCCATCAAGGCCGTGATGTTGGCCCTGACGGTCGCTGCGCTGGTGTCCGTGCTGCGCTGGACGCCGCGCGCCGCCGATCGGGGACAGTGATGAACATGAGGTATCGCATCCGTCTTGCCGTCGCGATCGGCGCCTTCGTTGCGACGGCGGCCTGTCAGCCCGTGTTGGAGTATCCGTTTCGGGAACAGTACGCAGCCTTGCGCGCCATCAAGATCGGAGCAACCGAGGCCCAGATCCGAAGCGCTCTCGGCAACCCGGACTTCGTTCATCCGAAGGGTACGCCCCCGGCGGTTTATTGTCTGCCCGGCCGAGCGTGCACAGATCGGAACGTGACTGGCCGACTGCTGGTCTACGTGCGCGGCAAGCCGTCTGCGTACTACTTCCTCGACGTCTCCGGCCATGTCGAGCACGTCTACGTTGGCGGAGCGTGAGCCGGGCGCCCGTGCGGGCAACGGACCTCTCGGCTTAGGAGTTCAATCTGGTCGCCGGGCCTCTGCCGGTCGCGGCGCCTCGGAGAACGCCCGCAGCGCCGCCACGGCGCCTCGCCTCGACAGCACGCGCCGCCCGCACTCCGCCGCCGCCGCGCGCA
>JBDSLU010000459.1:0-4182 GCA_039916225.1 Vicinamibacteraceae bacterium | reverse complement strand
GGCTCGGCACGGAAGTGCCGGTGGCGAACACGCCGTTCGCCCTCTGGGCCGAGACGCCGGAGTCGGTCGCGCTCGGGCCGGCGCATACGTTCTGGAACGCGATGCTGCCGATCGGCGCGCTGTTCGTGGTGCTGGGCGGACTGCTCGCCTGGGTCATCAGCCGGCGCATCACGACGCCGCTGGCCGATGTCACGGCCGCGGCCGAGGCCATCGCCGCCGGCGACCTGGCACGACGCGTCCACGCCAACCGCAGCGACGAAGTGGGCCGGCTCGCTGACGCGTTCAACGCCATGGCCGACCGCGTCCAGGCCGGGTATTCCCGACTCGACGCCGGCATCAAGGAGCGGACGATCGAGCTCGAACAGGCCGTCTCGCAGCTGCACGACACGCAGGAACAGCTGGTGCGGCGCGAGAAGCTGGCCATGCTCGGCCAGCTCGCCAGCGGCGTCGGGCACGAGCTGCGCAACCCGCTCGGCGTCATGACCAACGCCGTCTATTACCTCGAGATGATCCAGACCGACGCGCCGCCGGACGTGCAGGAGTATCTCGGCATCCTGCGCTCGCAGATCGGCCTGGCCGAGAAGATCGTCGGCGACCTGCTCGATTTCTCGCGCGTCCGTCCGCCGCGGCGCGACATCGCGGCGCTCGGCGAGATCGTCACCGCGCAGCAGGCGCGCCTGACGGTGCCGCCGAGCATCTCGCTGGCGGTGGACCTGCCCGTCGATCTGCCGCGGGTCAGCGTCGACGTCGTCCAGGTCGGCCAGATCGTGTTCAACCTGCTGCTCAACGCGATGCAGGCGGTCGGCGAAGCGGGCGGCGTCATCCAGGTCGGCGCCTCGGCCTCCGACACCCAGGTGCACCTCCATGTCGCGGACGATGGGCCCGGCGTGGCTGAGGATGTGCGGGCCAAGATTTTCGAACCGCTGTTCACGACCAAGGCTCGCGGCATCGGGCTCGGCCTGGCCGTCTCGCGCAGCCTGGCCGAGGCCAACGACGGCACGCTGACGCTCGACGACAGCCCGCGGGGCGCTCGCTTCACGCTGAGCCTGCCCCGGGACGGTGTCGGGGGGGCATCATGAAACGCATTCTCGTCGCCGACGACGATCCGGGCATGGCCCGGACCGTGTGCGACATCCTGCGGCGCCGCGGCTGGAGCCCGACCGAAGTCCACAGCGGCGAGGCGGCCGTCGAGGCGGCCTCGACCGAGCGCTACTCGGCGGTGCTCATGGACGTCCGCATGCCCGGCATCAATGGCGTCGAGGCCTTCCGGGTGATTCGCGAGGCGCATCCGCAAACGCCGGTGATCCTGATGACCGCGTATGCCGCGCCGGATCTGCTGGCGGCGGCCGAGCGGGAAGGCGTGCTGCAGATCCTGCCCAAGCCGTTGCCGTGGGCTACGCTGTCGATCCTGCTCGACAAAATCGGCGCCCTCGAGGGCAGCGTCCTGGTCGTCGACGACGATCCGGCGTTTCTGGACACGCTGCAGACGGTGCTCGAAGCGGCCGGCCGGCGCGTCCGGCGCGCGACGACCATCGACGAGGCGGTGCAGTTGCTGTCGGAACGGCCGCCGCGGGTCGTCGTGCTGGACCTGGCCATCGATGGCCTCGATCCGCGCGATTCGGTGCTGGCCATCCGGCGCGCGAATCCGGCCGTCGTCCTGATCCTGTGCAGCGGCCACACCCGGCTGATGGACGACACGCTGTCCTCGCTGCCGCCCGGATGGGTCTTCGCCGGATTGATCAAGCCGTTCCCGCCGCGCCGGCTGCTCGACCTGCTCGACGTGGTCAACGGACCCTGACGCCACGACCGGGTTTCGCGCTCGACGCACTACCATTGCGCATCATGCCCCTGGGTCTCCGCTGCCTGGCGCGCACTGGCGCCGTGTTCCTGTGTCTCCTCTTTGCTGCCGTCACCGGGGTCGACGGCACTGCCGCGGCCGCCGCGGCCCAGTCCCCGACCGGCGCCGCGACCGGCTCCGGCACCGGTTCCGTCACCGGCGTCGTCGTCGATGCCGGCTCCGGCACGCCGCTCGAGCGGGCCCGCGTCAGCCTCGACGGCGTCAAGGGCAAGCGCACGCTGTCGAACGCGCAGGGCCGCTTCCTGCTCGCCGATCTTCCGGCTGGCCGCGGCGTCCTCGAAGTCTCGCTGATCGGCTACGCGCTGGTCCGCCGCGACGTCGACATCCCGGCCGGTGGCACGCTGGACCTGACGCTGCCGCTCGCCGAAGGCACCGGCACCTACACCGAGGACGTCGAGGTGACGGGAGCGACGGCGCAGCGCGAAGTGGGCGTCGCCAATCAGATCACCATCGGCAGCGCCGACATCGAGGAGCTGCGCAGCACGCTGACCGAGGATCCGATGCGCGCGGTGCAGACGCTGGCCGGCGTCGGCGGCAGCGACGACTACCGCAGCGACTTCTCGATTCGGGCGGCACCGTTCGATCATCTGAGCGTCACACTCGACGGCATTCCGAGCTCGCTGCTGGTCCACACGGTGCGCCAGGCCCGCGACACCGGCTCGCTGGCGATGCTCAACAGCGACGTCCTCGATGGCGCGTCCGTGCTGTTCGGCAGCTATCCGCAGCGCTACGGCAACCGCACCGGCTCGCAAGTCGATTTCCGCATGCGCGAAGGATCGCGGGCGCGCCGTCAGGTGCGGGTGGCGGTGAGCGCCATCGCCGCGTCCGGCGTGGCCGAGGGGCCGATCGGGCGGGCCCGGCGCGGCTCGTGGCTGATCACCGCCCGCAAGAGCTACATCGACTGGCTGATCCATCGCATCGATCCGGACACGACCGGCACCTTCGGCTTCGTCGACACCCAGGCCAAGGCGGTCTACGACCTGACGCCGCGCCACACCATCACCGGCACGATGGTCGCCGGGCGCTCGCGCTGGGACGAAGGCGAGAACGGCGGCGGCCTCAACTTCCTCGACGTCGGCCTCAACCGGACGGTGATGTCGGCCGTCGCGCTGCGCTCGTCGGTCGGGCGGAGCGCCGTGGTGACGCAGCAGTTCTACGGGGTCTTCAACGCCTTTCGCAATCTGACCCCGTCGACGCAGCCGCTGACGGTCGGCAGCGAGCGCGACCTGTCGTATCGAGCGACGACGGTGGTCCCTGGACCCCGTGGCTCGACGTTCGAGGGCGGCGTCCATCTGCAATGGCTCGCCGGCGCACTCGACGAGTACCGCTACGTCGGCAACGGCCAGCAGGTCTCGGGCGGCGGCCGCGAACACCGCACCCGGCAAGGCGCCTACCTGTCGACGCGGCTGCAGCCGCATCGCGCCCTGACCATCTCGCCGGGTATCCGCGTCGATCATTTCGGCACGTCGGACGAGACGCTGGCCTCGCCGTGGCTGACCCTCGAGCTCGGCCTCCCCGGCCGGTTCCTCGTCGCCGGCGGTGGCGGCCTGTATCGACAGGCACCGGATCTGCTGCAGGCCGCCAACCCGTTCGGCGACAGCGTGCGGGCCGAGCGGGCCCGCCATCTCGATCTCGGCGTCGGCCAGGAGGTAGGCGCGTGGCGCTGGCTGGCCAGCGTCTTCGACCGCGACGAAGACGACATGCTGTTCTTCGAGAACCAGGAGGATCGGCTGATCGACGGACGTCCGAGCGGGCCGGTGGGTCCACCGCTCTACACGAACGCCCTCGACGGACGCGTCCGCGGCGTCGAGGTGACGCTGTCCCATCGCGTCCCGAACGGCCTCACCGGCTGGATCGGCTACGCCTACGCCGACTCGAACTACACCCACCGCTTCACCGGCGAGACGTGGCCGTCAGACGTCGAGCAGCGCCACAGCCTGACCGCCTACGGGTCGTACCGGGTCAGCGATCGCACCAGCGTGTCGGCGCGCTTCCGGGCGGCGACGAACGTGCCGATCGTCGGCTACTACCGCCAACTCGGTGACCTCGTCGCGCTCGGCGACGAGCGGAACCGCCTGCGGCTGTCGGACTACGTGCGGCTCGACCTGCGCGCCAATCGCACCTTCGACGTTCGCCACGGCCGCATGACGTTGTTCGTCGAAGTGCTGAACGCCACCGGCCGGCGCAATCAGCGGGCGCTGGAGCAGCCGTTCTTCGATCGCAACGGCATCGTGCCCGAGTCGACCGAGGAGCTGTTACCGCTCGTCCCGTCGGCCGGACTGCGCATCGAGTTCTGATGGTTGGCGGCCCGGCTCTCACGCCGG
>JBDSLU010000458.1:0-4240 GCA_039916225.1 Vicinamibacteraceae bacterium | reverse complement strand
GGCGCTTCTACTAGTCGGTCCGGACGATGATGGGATTCATCTTAGTTCCTTGAAAGTGACGGCCGAAGGATTTTACAAGCAAAGGCGCCGCAACGGAACTTAGTCGCCCCAAAGGACGGTGTCACCCCACAGGACGGTGTCACCCCACAGGACGGTGTCGCCCCACAGGACGGTGTCGCCCCACAGGACCGTGTCACCCCACAGGACCGTGTCACCCCACAGGACCGTGTCGCCCCAGACAATGCTATCGCCCCAGACGATGCTGTCGCCCCAGACGATGCTATCGCCCCACAAAATGCTGTCGCCCCAAAGGACGGTGTCACCCCACACGATGCTGTCGCCCGAGACGACCCGCAGGATGCGGGCGCCTTCGAAGGCGCGGCTACCGCTGCGGAACGTCTCGCCGCCAATTCGGAACGTCGAGATCCGGGCGGACGGGCCGAGCTTGGCCACGCGCACTGCTGCCGCGGCGTTCAGGCTACCAGCGCCCGACGCGATGATGCCGGCTTCCGGCATGAAGGACGACGTGCCCTGCAGGGCCATTTTGACCTGACGCGGGTTCAGGTTCGGGTTCGCTTCGAGGACCAGGGCAACAGCGCCGGCGACGACCGCGGCCGCCTGGCTGGTGCCGCTCAACTGAATGTAGCCAAGTCCCCGGCGAAGGTCGGCGTGTTCCAGCCACAGCCGCGACACGGGCGCCGCCAGCGAGATGATCTTGTTGCCCGGCGCGACCAGGTCCGGCTTCACGAAGCCGTCGCCGTAGGTGGGACCCCGCGAGCTGTAGGTGGCCACTTCGTCGTCCGAACGCTGCGGCGTGCCCTTGGTGTTCAGCGCGCCGACCGTGATGACGCTCGGCGAGTTGCCCGGCGAGCTGATGGCGCCGACGATCGGCTGGCCCGTCACGGGGTGCTTGCCCAGGTTGCCGGCCGAGCAGACCACCACGATGCCGGCCCGGACCGCGCGTTCGACGGCCAGCACCAGCGGGTCGTCGGCGGCAGCTTCGATCGCCGGGTGGCCGAGCGAGACGTTCAGGACGCGGATGCCGTAGCGCGCCTTGTTCTCGATGGTCCAATCGATGGCTTCGATGACGTCGCTCGACTGGCCGCTGCCGTCGGCGGCGAGGACGCGCAGGTTGATCAGGCGCGCGCCCGGGGCCATGCCGCGGAAGCCGGTCGGCGTGCCGGCGTTGCCCGCGATGATGCCGGCGATGTGGGTGCCGTGGCCGTAGAAGTCGCGGCCGGCGCCGCGCGCCCCGTCGACGAAGTCGACGTGGACGGCGACGCGCCCGCGCAGGTCGAGCCGCTCGGTGACGCCCGAATCGATGATGGCCACGCCGATGTCACGGCCGGTATAGCGGCCGACGGCGTCGAGGCCGGCCCACACCTGCTGCGCTCCGGTGGCTTCCGTCGTCAAGGACATCGTGGAATATACCGGCCGGTCGGCAGCCAGCGCGCTGACCGTCGGATCGGCCGAGAGCGACGCCATCGTGGCCTGGTCCACGCTGACGACGGCGCCCGATCGCAGCCGGCGCTCGAGCTTCAGCCCGTGCCGATCGATCAACGCCTGCACCGCATCCGGCGAGCCGGGCAGAATCAGGCGGCTGCGTTCACCCCGGGAAATCTCCTCCGTTACGTCGTGCGCGACGCGCGCACGCAATGAGCGCGGGCTGTCCGCGATGGCCACACCGACCATCGCCCACAGCACCCACACGGCCACCATCAGGGCGACGCATGCGGACGTCCGGCCTTCCTTCCACGCAAGCGGAAGGCCAGCAAGCTTGTTCAGGGGGAATGAAGCGCGCACCATCGGAAACCGTCCCAGTCTGTCGGAGCCAAAAGCGCTGAGGAGCACTCGGCGTATGGCAGAGCCTAAGAGCAGGACCTGTGCCAGATCGCAGAAACTGCAACGTCGACAGGGGTGTAGGTGCGCAGACATTGAAACGATGTGGCCGGAAACATCGAACAGAAACGGCCAGCTCGAGTGGGCCTCTTGTTTCTGCCTTGATCGTCCGATGACAAAAGCGCGTGTGGTTTCGAGAGTGCCGGATCGGCCGGCGCGCCTGAGCCAACTCGCTGTGTGAGCTTCGCTTCGCCGACTTGTACAGCAGTAACTGCTGCATACAAAGGGCTTTTCGCGTCTTGTCGTCGCCGGGCCCGTCCTTGGACCGGCCTGTGTGGAACCCGCCCGGCCCCTCTGAGGGAGAGCCCCTATGCGTTCGTCACGTCGCCTGCTCGCCGCCGCGGTCGTCGTTGCCCTCCTCATCGCGGGGGCGTTCTATCTGCGCCGGGGCGGCGCGGCGCCAGACGCATCGCCCGTCGCAGCCCGGCCCGTCGTCGCGTCGATCCGCGCCGAGCCGCGGTCCTTCAACCGCTTTGCCGCCGGCGACCGCGCCACCGGACTGATCGCACAGCTGATTCACGCGCGCCTGGTCCAGCTGAATCACAGCACCCAGGAAATAGAGCCGGCCCTGGCCACCAAGTGGACCCTCGATCCCGACGGGCGCACCTACACCCTGACGCTGCGCCAAGGCGTCGTCTTCTCGGATGGCGCGCCGTTCACCGCCGACGACGTCCTGTTCACCTTCCAGGCCCTCTACGATCCGAAAGCCGAAGGCCACCTCACCAGCAGCCTGCAGATCGATGGCAAGCCGATCGCGGTGCGGAAGATCGACGCCCACACGGTTGTTCTGTCGCTGCCGGCGCCGTTCGGGCCGGGCCTACGCCTGCTGAACGGCCTGCCGATCCTGCCGGCGCACAAGCTGCGCGATGCCCTGGCCAAGGGCGAATTCACCAAGGCATGGTCGACGGCGACGCCTCCGGCCGAGATCGTCGGCCTCGGCCCCTACGTGCTCCGGTCGTACACGCCCGGCGAGCGCGTCGAGCTGAGCCGCAACCCGCGCTACGGCGCCCGCGGCCCCGACGTCCACCCCGAGGTCGAGCGCCTGACCCTGCGCGTCATCCCCTCACAGGACGCCGAGCGGCTGGCCCTCGAGGCCGGCGAGCTGGACATCATGGCCGCGGACATCCGCCCCGACGACCTCAAGGCGGTTCGCGCCCTCGAGGCCGCCGGCAAGGTGAAGATGTACGACCTGGGGCCGGCCGTCGACGAGGACGCCCTCTGGTTCAATCTCGGCCCCGACGCCCGCAAGCCGGCGGCCGCCCGTCCATGGCTCGATCGCGCAATGCGCCGCGCCGTCGTCCACGCCGTCGATCGCGCCGCCTTCATCAACACCGTCTACCTCGGCGCCGCGGTCCAGGCCGATGGCCCGGTGCCGCCCGGCAACCGCGCCTGGCACGCCGACAAGCTGCCGGTCTACAACCACGACATCGCGCGCGCCAGAGCGCTATTGACGGAAGCCGGCTTGAAGGACGTCAACGGCGACGGCATCTACGAGACGTCGGCGGGCAAACCGCTGACGATCGAGCTGCTCACCCAGCGCGGTCACGCCATCCGCGAGCGCGCCGCCGAAGTGATTGCGTCCGACCTCGAGGACGCCGGGCTCACCGTCAACGTGGTGTCGCTCGACTTGCCGGCGCTGGTCGATCGCCTGCAGAAGGGCGCCTACGACGCGGCCTACTTCACCGTCTTGACCAGCGACACCGATCCGTCCGTCAATCTCGACTACTGGCTCAGCTCGGGCAGCTTCCACATCTGGAATCCCCGGCAGAGGACGCCGGCGACGCCGTGGGAAGCGGAGATCGATCGCTTGATGCAGGAGCTGACTGCGATCACCGACCCACGCGAGCGCCAGACGCGGTTCGCGCGCGTCCAGCAGATCATGGTCGGCGAGGTGCCGATCATCAGCTTCGCGGCCCCGTCGCTGGTCACCGCGACCAGCACGCGCGTCGACGGCTTGGAGCCCTCGGCGATCCATCCGTACCTGCTGTGGCGCGCTGATACGATGCGCCTGGCGCGGCCGCGCTGACGCGGCCGCCTTCCCCATCGTGTGGCGCTTCCTCGTCGCGCGCGCGTGCTTCCTCGTCGCGCTGGTCCTCGTCGCGTCGTCGGCGATGATCGCGGTGACCAGCCTCGCGCCGGGCGACGTCACGGCGGAAGCGCAGCTCGAAGGCGCCAACGGCGAACAGATCGCGCGTGAGCGCGTCCGGCTCGGGCTCGATCGGCCGGTGCTGGCGCGCGTCGCCGGCTGGCTCGGACACACGGCACGGCTCGACTTCGGCACCTCGTTCCGCTACGGCCAGCCGGTGCTGGCGCTGGTGACGACGCGCGCGGCGCATTCGGC
>JBDSLU010000457.1:0-7984 GCA_039916225.1 Vicinamibacteraceae bacterium | reverse complement strand
TCAGCAACGCCTTCTTCTGGGCCATCAACCGCAGCCAGGATCTGACCCTGATGCACGACTGGTTCACCAAGACCGGTCAGGGCTACGGCGGCGAATACCGCTACGTCGCGTCGGCGGGCTCGAACGGCGAGTTCCGGATGTACCGCTTGAACGAGCGCGCGTCGACGTTCCAGCAGGGCGGCTCCGACATCACCCAGCCGGCCCGCCAGAGCTTCGAGATTCGCACCAACGTCGTGCAGGCCCTGCCGGCCGGTTTCCGTGCCCGCGGCAGCATCGACTATTTCAGCGACGTCACCGTCCAGCAGCAGTACCAGCTCGATCTCTACAACGCGTCGCTGCGGACCCGGAACTACCAGGGCAACGTCTCGGGCTCGCTCGGCAAGGGCAACTCGATCAGCGCCACCTACGGCATCAACGAAATCTTCTACGGCGACGACGACTCGCAGACCATCGGCGGCCGGCCGCGCATCCAGTTCAACCGCGCCCTGACCAAGCTCGGCCCACTGCCCCTCTACTTCACCGCCGCCGGTGAGTACGCCAGCATCGTCCGCTTCGACACCGCCGACGGCACCAAGCTGAACGACCAGGGGCTGACGCGCATCCACGCCAGCCCGTCGCTGCAGTTCCCGCTGACCAAGTGGCCGTTCTTGTCGGTGCGCTCGTCCATCACCTGGAACAACACCTACTGGACCGAGAGCCTCGACGCGGCCCGGCGCCAGTCGAGCGAGTCGATCTTCCGGCAGTACTACGACATGCGCACGAGCTTCACCGGTCCGATCCTGACCAAGGTCTGGAACACGCCGGACACGGGCTACGCCGAGCGCTTCAAGCACATCATCGAGCCCGAATTCGTCGTGCAGCGGACGACGACCTTCGACGACTACGACCGCATCGTCAAGATCGACGGCGGTGACTACACCTTCGGCGGCACCACCCGGGTCACCTACGGCGTCACCAACCGCTTCATGGCCCGGCGCCGGGCCGGCGCGGACGGTTCGCCGGCGCCCCGCGTCCGCGAGTTCCTGAACGTCCAGCTGCAGCAGTCGTACTACTCGGACGCGCGCGCCAGCACCGTCGACGGCGCCTACGCCGGTGGGTTCTACGGCGCGCCGCCGACCAACTTCTCGCCCATCGCCCTGAGCGTGCGCGCCAACCCGACCAACGCCGTCGGGGCGTCGCTGCGCCTCGAGTACAACCAGGAGGCCGGCGAGTTCGAAACGATTCAGGCAAACGGCACGGTGAAGGTTGGCGAGTGGCTCGACACCACGGGCGGCTGGAGCCAGCGCAAGTACCTGCAGATCATCAATCCGCAGTTCCGCCCGCCGAACAATTTCCTCAGTTCGCGCACCAATGTGAACTTCGGCCGCAGTCACGTGGGCGGTGCGTACCACTTCGACTTCAATCTGTCCGAAAAGACACTGGTGCAGCAGCGGATCGGCGTCTTCTACAATGCCCAGTGCTGCGGCGTGGGCGTCGAGTACCAGGCCTACAACTACCCGAACATCAGCCGCTTCATCGTGCCGCAGGACAAGCGCTTCAACATCTCGTTCACGCTGGCCGGCGTCGGGTCCTTCTCGAACATCCTCGGCGCCTTCGGCATCGGCCAGGGCGCCACGGGAACCTCCGGCGGACGGCGGTTCTAGCAGAAAGTGCAGTCTTCGGAATGGTCAACGTCCTCGTCACCGGCGGCGCCGGGTTCATCGGCAGCAACTTCGTGCGCTATGCCATCGACGCACATCCCGACTGGCACGTCACCACGCTCGACAAGCTGACCTATGCCGGCCGGCTCGAGAACCTGAAGAGCCTCGAGGGCAACCCGCGCCACACCTTCGTCCACGGCGACATCGCTGACGCGGCCATCGCCGCGCCGCTGGTGCAGGCCGCCGACTACGTCATCCACTTCGCCGCCGAGACGCACGTCGACCGCTCGATCCGCGAGGCCGGCGAGTTCATCAAGACCGACGTCATCGGCACGTTCGTGCTGCTCGAGGCCGCCCGCCAGGCGCCGAACCTGAAGCGGTTCGTGCAGATTTCGACCGACGAAGTCTATGGCTCGGTGCCGGAGGGCTCGAGCACCGAGACCGACGAGCTGCGGCCGCGCAACCCCTACTCGGCGAGCAAGGCCGGCGCCGACCGCCTGGCCTATAGCTACTGGGCCACCTACGACGTGCCGGTCATCATCACCCGGGCGTCGAACAACTACGGCCCCAACCAGTTCCCCGAGAAGGTCATCCCGCTCTTCATCACCAACCTGATCGACGGAATCAGCGTGCCGCTCTACGGCGACGGCCAGAACATCCGCGACTGGCTGCACGTCGAGGACCACTGCCGCGGCGTCGATCTGCTCCTGACCAAGAGCGAGCCGGGTCAGGTCTACAACATCGGCGGCGGCAACGAGGTCAAGAACGTCGACCTCACCCACCGCCTGCTCGAACTCGTCGGCCGGCCGACCTCGCTGATCACGCGCGTCGCCGATCGCCCGGGCCACGACCGGCGCTATTCGCTCAGCACCTCGAAGCTGCAGGCGCTCGGATGGGCGCCGGTGCACGACTTCACCGAGGGCCTGGCGCAGACCGTGGACTGGTACAAGGCCAACGAGTGGTGGTGGCGGCCGATCAAGGAACAGGATCCGGCGTTCAAGGCCTACTACCAGAAGCAATACACCGAGCGCCCGACGCTCTGAGCGCCGGCGTGGCCAGCTCCCGCTCCCGCGTTCTCGTCACCGGCGGTGCCGGCTTCGCCGCCGGCCACCTGTTCGATCGGCTGCTGATGCCGGACGCGGCCGCCGGATCGCCGCACGTCGTCGCCTGGCACCGGCCGGGCGGCCACGCCCCGCCGGCCGCCGCCCCACACATCGCCTGGCGGGGCGTCGATCTGCTCGACGCCGAGGCCGTCGATGCGGCCATCGCGGCCGACCCGCCCGATCAGATTTACCACCTCGCCGGCGCGACCCATCAGGGCAAGTCGTTCGCGCAGCCGACCGACGTCCTGCGCGTCAACGCGATGGGCACCGATCACCTGCTGCGCGCGCTGGCCCGCCACGCCCCACGCTCGCGGGCGCTGGTCACGAGCACCGGTTTCGTCTACCACCCCGGCGACGCCGCGACCAGCGAGGACGCCCCCCTGCGGCCGGCCAGCCCCTACGCGTTGAGCAAGCTGGCGCAGGAGATGGTGGCCCGGCACGCCGGGGCCACGACACCGGTCGAGGTCATCGTCTGCCGGCCGTTCAACCACCTCGGGCCGCGTCAGAGCGCCGACTACTTCGCGCCGAACTTCGCCCGGCAGATCGCGGCCATCGCCCGCGGCCAGGCGGAGCCGGTGCTGAAGGTCGGCAACCTGACCGCGCGGCGCGATCTCTCGGACGTCCGCGACGTGGTGCGCGCCTACGTCGGCCTCATGGCGCACGGGACACCCGGCGAGATCTACAACGTCTGCTCGGGTCAGGCCGTCGCCGTACGCGACGTCCTCGACGGCCTGATCGGGCTGTCCGGCGTCCGCGTCGACGTGCAGGTGGCGCCGGAGTTGCTCCGGCCGGTCGATCAGCCGCTGCTGCTCGGGACGCGCGACAAGATCGCCGCAGCGATCGGCTGGGCGCCCGCGATCCCGCTCAGCGACACGCTGCGGGATCTGCTGGCGGAGTGGGCCGCGCGGGCCTAGCCGCGCTCAACGGAAAACGCTGGTCGCGTTCGCGCCTTGGCCGATCCCGAACGCGCCCAGCACGTTCGAGAACGAGCCGAGACCGGCCAGCGTGAAGGAGATGTTGAACCGGCGATCCCGCTTCACCGGGACGAGCGCGGCGTCGCCGAAGTTGAACGTCTGGTACTCGAACGCGACGCCGCAGCACTGGGCGTTGTAGAAGAGGCCGAGACGCTGCTCCACCAGGGTGCGGTCCGACAGGTTCAGGTAGAACTGGTAGCTGCCGCCGACGTGGCGCTGGCCCAGCGTCGCTGATGTCTGCGAACGCAGGTAGTTGCGCGGCTGCAGGGTGACGGTGGGATCGAGGACGCTGGCGGCGTAGAGGCTGCGGCTCCAGCCGCCGGAGGTCGACAGCCAGGAACCTACGGCGTAGTTGCCGGCGAGTTGCAGGCTCTTCATCACCCCTTCCTCGACGTCGTACTCCGTCCGCAGCGTCACGCCAGCGGTGTCGGTGGGGTTGGCGCGGACCGACAGCGCGATCGGCGAGAACAGGCTGCCGTCGCCGCCGGTGAACGCGCTGCCGTAGCGCGGATCGATGGTGCTGGCCCGCGAGTCCGAGTAGCGCGTCTGCTGCAGCTGCACGGTCAGGAGCTCACGCGTGCCCGCAGCCTTCGCGCCGGACGTCGCTACGGCGCCGCGGCGTCGCGCGAGGATCCGGTTGGTCAGGCCGTAGGTGAGGCTGGTCGTCCCGCCGTAGACGTAGTCGCCGCTCTCGAGCAGCACGATCCGATCGCGATCGTCGAAGCCGGTCGTCCGCTGGACCACGATCTCCGGCTCGATGACGTGTTTGAGCCGCTCGGCGAAGCCGAGGCCGGGCGTGTCCCAGACCCGCGCCAGGACCGGACCGGTGATGGTCGTGCGCAGGTCCGCATACTGGCGGTAGAACGGCTCGGTGGCCTGGACGCCGTCGACCAGGCTCTCGCTCCAGTAGGTGTAGTGCCAGGTGAGCGATGAGCGCACCGACAGGAACGGGCCCTTGACGAACGGCGCCTGGAGCGACGGCGTGGCGTCGACGCGGGTCAGGCTCTGATCGGTGTCGCGGACACCGTCGACGGTGTTGAAGCGCGTCAGGCCGGCGTATTCGCTGGTCGCGGCGAAGTAGACCGGCAGGCGGCCCAGCCGGGTCAGCGCCCGCGTGAACTGGACGCGCGGCCGGCTGCCGATCGTCCACGAGTCGTCGAGGCCATAAAAGGTTTCGCTGACGCCGTAGGTCGCGCTGATCGTGTTGCCGCGGCCGAGCGCCCCCGAGACGTTGCCCTGATAGCTGCGCACCGGCGACGTGGCACTGGCGAGATCCTGCTGATAGCGCTGGCGCGCGGCGAGGTCGGTGGTGAAGTCGACGCTGCCGCGGGCCCGGAAGCCACCCGGCAGCGCCTGCACGATCGAGCCGCGCAGGTCGAGGCTGTCCGTGGCCGCCTGCTCGACCTCGACGCCCTTCTGGACGTAGGTGGCGGCGCGCTCATCGAGCCGATAGACGCGCAGTTGTCCGTTCGAGCTGTTCGATGCGACGTAGCGGTACTCTCCGCCATAGCCCTGCCCGGTCTTGCTGAACCAGTCGTGCATCAGGGTCACGTCCTGACTGCGGTCGATGGCCCAGAAGAACGCGTTGCTGAGGGTCTTCCCGCGCACGAGCGACGTGCCGTAGATCGGCAGCAGGAAGCCGGTCGAGCGATCGTCCTTGTTGATCGGGTAGTAGAGCGCCGGCAGGTAGAAGAGCGGCACGTCCTTGACCTTCAGCACGGCGTTGGTCAGCACGGCCCGCTTGCCGACCGTCAGCGTGACCGATCCGGCCGTCATCTCCCAGCGCGGGGTCGGCTGGACGCAGGTGGTGAAGCCGCCCTGGCTGACGCGATAGCGATCGGGGCCGAGCTTCTCGATCGTCGCGCCGTAGAAGAACGCATCCGGCTCCTGCCCGCCGAAGAAGCTGCGGTCGACCCGGTCCGTCACCGACGCCGAGCCGAAGGCGTTGAAGAACGTGCCGGTGCGGGCGTGCGTGTCGATCTCGGCGCGGTCGGCGGCGATGCGCGCCGACGGCGTCACGAACACGACGTTGTTCGTCGCGGTGAGGTGATGGCGATCGAGGTAGTAGTCGATGACGTCGGCGGACAGCCGGACGCCCTGCGAGACGAGCTCGAGCTCGACGGCGGCCGAATAGCGGATGTGGGTGGGCCCGAGGCGCTCCTGCCGCACGGCAGCACCAAGGCGCACGTCGGAGGCAGCGGACAAGGCTGACGGTGCCGACGACGCCGGTGTCTGGGCAGCAGCGTCGGCCGCGAAGGCCACGCATCCGAGGCAGGCGCCGGTCACGGCGCGCCCGATGGCCCTCAGGGCGGACACGGCGCGGACGACGGCGCGCGGCGGGCAGGCATGTCCGCAGAATAGCACTGCGAGGGTCGCCGAACGAGCGAGCGGGACTCGGCGCTCCGCCGATCGTCAGGCGCGGCCCATCAGGGCGGCGATCCGCTGCTCGGTGGGCGGGTGCGTGCTGAACAGCGACAGCAGGCCGCCGATCGTGAACGGCTTGATGATGAACATGTGCGCCGTCGCCGGATTGGCGTCGAGCGGCAGGCGCTTCGAGCCCACCTCCAGCTTGCGCAGCGCGTTGACCAGGCCGGTTGGCCCGCCGGCGATCTCCGACCCGCCGGCATCGGCCGCGAACTCGCGCGACCGCGAGATGGCCGTCTGGATCAGCATCGCCGCGACGGGCGCGAGGATGATTGTCGCCAGCAGGGCGATCGGGTTGGAGCCGCCGCCATCGCGATCGTCCGAGGATCGACCGCCGCCGAATATCACGGCGAAGCGGGCCATGAACATGATGGCAGCGGCGATCGTCGCGGCGACCGAGCTGATCAGGATGTCGCGATGCTTGACGTGCGCCAGCTCGTGCGCGACGACGCCAGCCAGTTCGTCTTCGGTCAGCAGCCGCAGGATGCCTTCGGTAGCGGCGACCGCCGCGTGATCCGGGTCGCGTCCGGTGGCGAAGGCGTTCGGCGACGCATCGGGGATGATGTAGACCTTCGGCATCGGCAGGCCGGCGCGCTGCGACAGCCGCCGGACGATCTGATGGAGCGGGTGCTCCGGGCCGACTGGCTGGGCCCGATACATCGTCAGCACGATCTTGTCGGAGAACCAGTACGAGCCGACGTTCATGACGACGGCCATGCCGAGCGCCATGATGAGCCCACTCTGGCCGCCGAGCCGGTCGCCGATCCACAGCAGCAGGCCGCTCAGCGCGGCCAGCAGCACGGTGGTCTTGACTGTGTTACCCATGTCTCCCTTTCGTAGCAACAAGCGATCCGTCATCGGATGGCCGGCGCCTGGCCGGCTCAGCGCAGCCTCCGACTCAGCCGATCGCTGGGGGCCGCGAGCAGCCGATGGTTCGAGCGGTGGGCGGTTCACCCGGCCGCTGACGCGCCGTGTGATCCGCGGATCGACCGGCACCAGCCGGCGGGCAGCCACGCTGATGGATCGGTCACGGCTATAATCGGGGCCATGCGTGCGGAAGCCGTCGTCGCGCTGATCCTCGGAGCCACCGTCGCCGTCGCCCACCCGGGCGCGCAGCAGCCGGTTGCGCCGGCACCCCGTCCGGCCCTGGCGGCCGCCGCGCCGGCGGGCGTGGCCGAGGCCCCGCCGACCGAGGTCGCGCTCGGCGTCGGCGTCCCTGCGACGGCCGTGTTCCTCGGATCATTCAACGCCGGCCAGGGCCAGCGCTACTACCTCTACGGGTCGACGGCCAGCTTCGCCGATCTCGTCACGTATTACCGCGGCGTGCTCAAGGATCGCGGCGAGTTGGTGTTCGACGCGCCGGCGGTGCACATGTTCGACACCGGCCGCTTCCGCGAAGAAGCGATGGCCTTCCCGCCCAGCGTCACGGTCAAGGACTACACCTGGGGCGGCAAGGGCGGCTACCTGAACCCGGTCCGCGGCGCGCAGCCGGCCCGTTACCCGACGATCCTGCAGATCGTGCCAGCGACCGCCGGCACGCCGTAGGGTGAGCGGCGACCGCCTCACGGCGCCTTGACGTAGATCTCGCCGCCGAACTCCGCGCTCTTCTCGCGCATCCCGGCCTCGACGGCCTCACGTGTCTCGAGGCCCTTCTCGGCCGCGTACTGCCGCACCTGCTGGGTGATCTCCATCGAGCAGAACTTCGGCCCGCACATCGAGCAGAAGTGCGCGACCTTGGCGCCGTCGGCGGGCAGCGTCTCGTCGTGGTAGGCGCGCGCCGTCACCGGATCGAGGGCCAGGTTGAACTGATCCTGCCAGCGGAACTCGAAGCGGGCCTTCGACA
>JBDSLU010000456.1:0-26733 GCA_039916225.1 Vicinamibacteraceae bacterium | reverse complement strand
TCGACGATGGTGAAGGGGACCGACAGCAGCTTGGCCAGCGTCTGCGCGAGCAGCGTCTTGCCGGTGCCGGTGGGCCCGATCAGCAGGATGTTCGACTTGTTGAGCTCGACTTCGTTGCGCGTCTTCGACTGCTTCTGGATCTCGATGCGCTTGTAGTGGTTGTAGACCGCAACCGCGAGCTTCTTCTTGGTCTGTTCCTGACCGATGACGTACTCGTCGAGGAACTTCTTGATTTCCTGCGGGACGGGCAGGGCCGAGCGGGTGCCGTCGGGCCGCTGGAAGCGGTTGTCGTCGGCAATGATGTCGTTGCAGACCTCGACGCACTCGTCGCAGATGAAGACCGTCGGCCCGGCAATGAGCTTCCGGACGTCGTTCTGGTCTTTATTGCAGAACGAGCAGCGGAGCACTTCGTTCTCGCCGTTCTTCTTCACCATGTATGTCCTGCGTCGGAGGCGTCGGGCGGTCGCGCGAGGGGCGGCGGGGCAGTAGCGGCACCCGCCTCATCCAGAACGTGAGTCGGAAGCGAAGGGCGCGCCTAGGTTCGCTTGCGGATGACGTCGTCAATAATACCGTATTCCTTGCCCTGATCCGGTCCCATGATGTAGTCGCGCTCGGTATCGTCCTGGATGCGCTTCAGGGGCTGGCCGGTGTGGTGGGCGAGGATTTCGTTGAGCCGCTCGCGCATGCGCAGGATTTCCCGGGCATGGATGTCGATGTCGGTCGCCTGACCGCCCAGGCCCGACATCCACGGCTGGTGGATGAGGATCCGGGAATTGGGCAGCGAGTAGCGCTTGCCCTTGGTGCCGGCCGACAGGAGCACCGCCGCAATCGAGGCCGCCTGGCCAATGCAGTACGTCGCCACGTCCGGCTTGATGAACTGTATCGTGTCGTAGATCGCCAGCCCCGCCGTGATCGAACCGCCCGGGCTGTTGATATAGAGCAGGATGTCGCGATCCGGGTCGTCGGCCTCGAGGAACAGCATCTGGGCGATGATCAGGTTGGCCACCTGGTCGTCGATCGGCGAGCCGACGAAGATGATGCTGTCCTTGAGCAGCCGGGAAAAGATGTCGTAGGCGCGTTCCCCGCGGTTGGTCTGCTCGACCACCATGGGGATCAGCTGGTTGTGCGGCGTGTGCATGTGCGCTGGACCCCGGATAGCGAAAGCGAAATCAGCGAGCGAGGTGAGCCAGGACGTGTCCGGCAGGGACGGGCGTCGTGGCGAAGAGGGGAGCGGCGGGGCGCTCGCGGCGCCCCAGCCTAGATACTGAGAATCGTAGCACGCGACAACGCGTAATCAATCGTCTTCTCCCGGCGCAGTCCCGTGAAAATCCGGCCGATGGCGCGGTCCTTCTCGAGCTGCTTGCGGACGCTGGCGACGCTCTGGTTGTGCTGCTGGGCCAGCCGTCCGATCTCGGCGTCGACGTCCTCGGCCGACACTGCGATCTGTTCCCGCCGCGACAGCTCGTCCAGCACCAGCGCGCACTTGACGGTCTCGACCGCCGCCTCGCGCTGGCCTTCCCGCAGCTTGTCCCAGTCGAGGGACATCTGCCGCGGGTCCATGCCCTGGTGCGCGAGCTGGTGGACGAACTCCTCCAGCCGGCGATCCACTTCCCGGCGCACGAGCGATTCGGGCGCCTCACCCTCGACCCGGCGCGCCAGCTGTTTCAGCAGCTCCTGGCGCACGTCTCGATCCTGGTTCCGCTCCGCCTCGCGCGTCAGCCGTTCGTTCACGAACGCCCGCAGCGCGTCCAGCGAGTCGTAGCCGAGATCCTTGGCGAATTCGTCGTCCAGCGCCGGCAGTACCTTCGACTTCACGCCCGTCACCGTCAGCACGTATTGCACCGAGGCGCCAGCCAGCGATTCGACCGGGTACTCGGCGGGGAAGGCGACCGTGAACGTCTTGGCGTCCCCGGAGGCGAGCCCCGTCACTTCACCATCGAATCCGGGCGGGTTGCCCTCCGCGCCGATCTCGATGCTGACCCCCTGGAGTTCCTCCGGCTCCACCGCTTCCTCGCCGTCCTTGGCGAGCTTGCGCCGCGTCATGTCGGCGACGACCGTCTCGCCGTGCTGCGCGCCGCGTCCCTCGATCGGCTCGAAGCGGGCCCGACCGGAGCGCAGCCGCTCGATCGTCGAGGTCACTTCTTCGTCCGGCACGCTGACCGGCGGCTTGCGCAGCTGGATCGCGTCGAGCGGGCCGGGATCGACCGGCGGCGCCGTCGCAATCGCCGCGGTGAATTTCAGCGGCTGGTTCTCGTCAATCGAGACGTCCTTCACATTCGGCGTGTCGACCGGCTCCACACCCCGCTCGCGCAGCACGTCGTCGACCGCGCGCGGAATGAGCTCCTCGGCGACGTCCTGCAGGATCTGCGGCATGAAGCGCTGGCGGACGACCTTGGCCGGAACCTTCCCCGGCCGGAAGCCCGGCAGCTTCAACGTGCGCGTGTAGCCCTGCGTGACGCGTTGGATCTGTTCTTCGACGACCTCCGCCGGAATCTCGACGACGAGGGATTTTTCGGTGACGCTGACGTCGGTGTACTCGACCTTCATGGGGTGTATCGGTCCAATGAGCGGATCCTTAAGGGGGTGGGGGAACCTCAAGGCTGGCTGAAACCCCCATCTTGGCATACGGACCGGCTGACGACCAATCAATCCGGCTCGACGAGCGGTGGAAACCGACCCCGCCCGAGCGCGAAGCCGGCGATAGCCGCAGCTGACGGCTTGGCTCACCCAGCCCGAGCCGGCGAAGCCGGCAATGGGCGCGCGGCGCCGCTGAGGTGAGCGCTGCGAGAGGAGGGACTTGACCAAAAAGGCCGAGGCGCAGATTGCGCCGACGGCCGTTGGCTAAAGCCCTCCTCACGCCACCAGCGCGACCAACGGTCGCGCTGGTGCGAGAGGAGGGACTTGAACCCTCACGGCCTTTCGGTCGCCGGCTCCTAAGACCGGTGCGTCTGCCAATTCCGCCACTCTCGCTCGGATCTCATGCCATAGTAGGCGCGTATCGCCACGGCCGGCAATCGCGCCGACATATGACCCAGCCGATCGAGGACCGCGGCGGGACGAGGCCGACGGGAACGTCGCCAGCCGACCCCGGGCCGTCTCTTCCCTCTGCTCCCTCCGCTCCCTCCGCTACCGTCCCCCAAGCCCTTCCGGCCGTCCCGACCGCACCTTCGCTCTCTGCGGCTGAGGTGCAGCAAGTCGTCGAGGAGGGTCGCCGGCGTTTCGTTGCCAGCTTTCCCGGCCGGTTCGAGTTGTTGTCGGTGCTGATCGAGACCGCCGCGGGCGGCGACATCGAAGCGCTGGCCGACCTGCGACACACTGCCCACCGCCTGGTCGGTCGAGCTGGCGCGACCCAGTTCCTCAAGCTGGCCCAACATGCCGCCGCGCTCGAGACCGCGGCGACTCCGGACCCGGGGGCCCCGTTCGACGACGCCGCGGCCAGCCGGCTGCTCAGCGAAATCTGGGCGGCTTTCACCGAGGAGCGAAGCAGTGTCGCGGCGCAGGCGGCGGCGCCGGCCGCGGTTCCCGTCGAGGCGCGGCAGACCGTCCTCATCGCCGATGACGACGAGGATCAGCACTATCTGATGTCGCGGCTGCTCCATCGCGCCGGCTTCAAGGTCGCAGTGGTGACCAAGGGCGTCGACGTGGTGCCGCAGGCGCAGGCCACCAAGCCGGCGGTGATCCTGCTCGACGTCCAGATGCCCGATCAGGATGGTTTCACCACGGCGCGCCAGCTCAAGGCGCATCCGGAAACCGCCGGCATTCCGCTGATGTTCCTGACCGGCCGCAGCACGGTCGACGATCGTCTCGCCGGCCTGCGCATCGGCGCCGACGACTACGTGTCCAAGTCGGTCGATCCGCGCGAGCTCGTGCTGCGGGTGCAGAAACTGTGCGACCGCGTCCCGCCGCCGGCGCCGGGCACCCTCGACGCCAGTGGCGAACCGGCGGCCGCGCCGGCCGCGCCGGCTGGGCCGACGCTGGTCTCCCGCGCGGTAGATCGGCCGTGGCTGACGCGTGAGGCCTTCCACGACCGCGTCCGCGATCTGGTGATTCGAACGTGGGGCGCCTTGGTGCTGCTCCGCGCGCCCAGCGAGACGGTGTCGGTCGGGCAGTGGCTGGCCGAGCAACTGCGGCGCCGCGATCTCGTCGGCGAGACCGAAGGCGGCGAGTGGACGATCTTCCTGCCCGAAGAGACGTCCTCGGGTCTGGCGGCGCGACTCACCGATCTGCTCGACCGGCTGAAGCTGACGATCGGCGGCCCCGTCGCCGCCGGCATGGCCGGATCGACCGCGCCCGGCGCCTCGTTCGAGACGCTGCTGGAACACGCCGATCAGGCACTGGCGCACGCGCGGTCGCGCAGCCAGCTGCTGGTCGAGTTCGCGCACGCGGGGGCGGCCGGGGCCAGCCCGATGGTGCTGTTGACCGACGACGATCCCGAGGTGACGCGGATCACCGACGCGCACGTCCGGGCCGGCGGGTATCGCACCATGCTCGCCTTCGACGGGGAGGCCGCGCTCCAGGCGATCCGCGAGCAGCGACCCGACGCCATCGTGCTCGATCTGATGCTGCCGAAGCGGACCGGTTTCGACGTCCTCGCCGAGCTGCGGCAGATGCCGGCGCCGCGACCGAGCGTGCTGGTGCTGTCGGCGCGCGGTCGCGAGGAAGACGTGACTCGCGCCTTCGCCCTCGGCGCCGACGACTACATGATCAAGCCGTTCAGCCCGCAGGAGCTGATCGCGCGCCTGGGGCGGCTGCTGCGGTGATTGCCGCGGCGGTCTGGGCAGCGCTCCTCGTGACGAGCGCCGCCTCGAGCCCCCCGCCTGCGCCTCGCGTTGGGCCAACGGGCGCTCAGCCGGTGACGCGCCCGGCGGTGTCGTACGAGGACGCCGAACGCCTGGCGCGATCGGGCGACGTCGCGCGCGCCATCGCGGCGTTCGAGGCGCTCGCCGCCGCCAGCCCCGACGACTTCGACTCGCGCGTCTGGCTCGGGCGCTTGCTGACGCGGGTCGGACGCCGCGCCGAGGCCATCACGCTCCTGCGCGACGTCATCACGCGCTCGCCGCGACAGGTCGACGCCCGCGTCGCCCTCGGCGCCGCGCTCCTCACCAGCGGACGGGTCGACGATGCCTACGCCGCCGTCCAGGACGCCGAGGCCCTCGAGCCGAACAGCTCCGATGTCCTGGCTCTCAAGGGGCGCATCCTCCGGCATCTCGGCCGACCCAGCGAGGCCTACGCCGCGCTCGACGCCGCGCACACGCTCAGCCCGCGCGACGAGGACATCGACATCGTCCGCGAGCGGACGCGCCGCATCATCGCGCATCGCGCCCACGTCGGTGTCGCCCGCGAGTCCTCACAGGACGGCCTCCCCGAGGCGTCGATCGTCGACGCCGACGTCGACGTCCATCTCGACGACAGCGTGCGCGTCTTCGGACGCGTCCAGTGGCAGGAGCGCGCCGGCGTCGACGACACGCGGGCCGGCGGCGGCATCGAGTGGCGTCTCGCGCGGCGGGTGCTCGCGCGCGGCGCGCTGCTCGTCTCGCCCGGTTCGCCGCGCGTCGCCAGGGCCGACATCGCCGGCGAGCTCGAGTTCGCGGTCGGACGGGCCCAGCCGGCCATCGGCGTCCGCTACCTCGACTTCGCTGGCGCCCGGGTCTGGATCATCGCGCCATCGGTCAGCGTCGACGTGAACGACCACGTCACGCTGGCGGCCCGCTACTATCGCAGCGAGTCCGAGTTCCTGGCGACGGGGCGGCGCGCCGGCAACGACTCCGGCGCCATCATGGGCCGCTGGCAGGCGTCGCGGCGGCTCTCGCTGTCGACGGCCTATGCCCGCGGCAACGAGAGCTTCGATATCCTGTCGGTCGATCGGCTGGGGCGGTTCCGGGCCGACACGGTGGCCGGCGGCGTCCGCATCGACATGCGCTCGCTGACGTCGATCGGGCTCGGCGTCGAGCACCAGTGGCGCACCGGCGACCGCCAGTTGACGCGGATCACGGTCGACCTCGTCCAGCACTTCTGATCACGGGCCCGGATGTTCCTGCTGTCGGACCTGTTCCGCGACTATCTGATCGTCTTTCTCCAGGCGAGCTTCGTCGCCTTGGGGGTGCTCTTCGCCTACGTGCTGATCCGCCATGGCGTGGCGACCTGGCAGGAACAGCGCGACGAGCGGGTACGGGCGCTCTACCAGCCGGACGTGGACGCCGTCCTCACGTCCACGCGGCCCGACGATCTCGCCGCCGCGATCGACCGGCTGCAAGCGGCGCCGCCGCGGCACCTCACGCGCATCGGCGCGATGCTCATCAAGCCCTTGCGCGTGACGTCGGGATCGCCGGTCGACGCCGTTCGGGCCGCCGCCGCTCAGCTCGGCTTGACCGAGCGTTGGATGAAAGACCTCGAGGTCCACACCTGGTGGCGGCAAGCGGAAGCGGCGCGGGCCCTGGGACTGATCCGTGCCGACGGCGCGCTGCGCCCGCTGCTGGCGCGCCTCGAGGATCCGCACGAGGAGGTCCGCGCCGCCGCCGTCGAGGCGCTCGGGCATCTCGGCGATCCCGGCTGCGTGCCGGCGCTGCTGCGGGCCCTGCCGGACGCGTCGCGGCATCAGCGGGCCCGCGTCGTCGAATCGATCCGCGAGCTGGGACCGAATGTCGCGCATGCCCTCGTCGCGCATGCCCGGGCCCACCCCGACGACCTGGCCATCGTCGCCGAGCTGATTGGTTTCACCGGCGCGGCGAGCGCCGCCGACGACGTGCTGGCCTGGTCGAGCCACACCGATCCCAAGGTGCGGGCCGCGTCGCTGCAGGCGCTGGGTTCGCTCGGCCTCGACGATCGGGCCTACTACTACGCGCTGCGCGCGCTCGGCGACACCAGCGACGCGGTGCGGGCGATGGCCGCGCGCGCGCTCGGGCGCTCGCGCCGTGCCGACGCGGCGCCGTACCTCGCCCAGCACCTCGGCGACGAATGGCTGGTGGCGGCGCATGCCGCGACCGCGCTGCGCATGCTCGGACCGTCCGGCGAGCGCGAGCTGAAGGCGCGGCAGGAGGCGCCCGGCCTGGCCGGGGTGCTGGCGCGGCAGATGCTGTGGGAGCGGCGCTCCCGGCCCGACGGAGGCGGCCCGACATGAGAGGCGTCTTCGTCACGCTCCTCCTCGTGTTCGAGCAGCTGGTCCTGCTCTATTTCTTTGCCATCAACACCTCCTACCTGGTGTGCTCGGTGCTGGCGTTCTTCCAGCTGCGGCAGCACCGCCATCGCTGGACGACGCGCGAGCTGGAGGCGGTGGTGCAGTCGCCGGCCACGCCGGGGGTCAGCGTCATCGCGCCGGCCTACAACGAGCAGACGACGATCGTCGAGAGCATGCGATCGCTGCTGCTGCTCAACTACCCGCAGTTCGAAGTGATCTGCGTCAACGACGGCTCCAAGGACGACACCCTGAAGCGGGCCACGGAGGCCTTCGACCTGGTCGAGGCGCCGATGGCCGTCGACTCGGTCATCAAGACGGCCAAGGTCCGCAGCATCTATCGGTCGCTGACCCACGCCGAGTTCGTGATGGTCGACAAGGAGAACGGCGGCCGCGCCGACGCGCTCAACGCCGGCATCAACGCCGCGCGCTATCCGCTGATTTGCCTGATTGACGCCGATTCGCTGCTCGAGCCGAACGCGCTGACGCAGGCGGTGCTGCCGTTCCTCGAGTCGCCCGACACGCTCGGCGTCGGCGGCATCATCCGCGTCGTCAACGGGTGCAAGGTCGAAGCCGGCCGGGTGACCGAAGTCCGTGTGCCGAGCAACTGGGTGGCGCGCTTCCAGGTCGTCGAGTACCTGCGGGCGTTTCTCGCTGGTCGCGTCGCGCATTCGGCGATGGGGGCGCTGCTCATCATCTCCGGTGCCTTCGGCGTCTATCGCCGCCAGGAGGTGCTCGACGCCGGCGGCCTCGAGCACAGGACGATCGGCGAGGACATGGAGCTGTGCGTCCGCATGCACCGCATCATGCGCGACCGCAAGCAGCCGTATCGCCTCGTGTTCCTGCCCGACCCGGTGTGTTGGACCGAAGTCCCGGAGAGCACCGCGATCCTCGGCAACCAGCGCAACCGCTGGCAGCGCGGTCTCTTCCAGGTACTCGGCTATCACCGCAACATGATCGGCAACCCGCGCTACGGCATCGTCGGCATGCTCGCCCTGCCGTACTACGTGCTCTTCGAGGCGCTCGGGCCGCTCATCGAGATCTCCGGCTACATCGTCACCATCGGCGCGCTGTTCTACGGCCTGATCAACTGGCGCTACGCCGAGCTGATGTTCCTCCTGTCGGTGGTCTACGGCACGCTGATCTCGCTCGCCGCCGTCGTCCTCGAGGAGATTTCCTACCGGCGCTACAAGCGGGCCAGTGACCTGCTGCTGCTGATCGGCCTCGGCATCATCGAGAACTTCGGCTTCCGTCAGCTGACGACGTGGTGGCGCATCAAGGGCACCTACGACTACCTGCGCGGCAAGGGTGGCTGGGGCGCGATGACGCGGACCGGGTTCTCGGCGAAGTAGAAATAACTCCCAATTTTCAATCTCCAACTACCAACGATGGCCCTTGGGAGTTGGCAGTTGGCCGTTGGCCGTTGGAAGTTCGCGCGCGGGAGCGCGCGCTAGCCCTGGCGCTTCTTCGGCTGCGACGGACGCTTGTCCTCGACGCCCGCGCCGAGCGTTTCGAGGCGCTCTTCGTAGTCCTGGATCGTCTGCTCGAGGTTGGCGGCGTTCTGGTCGAGCAGCTCTTCCAGCTCCTGGCGCGCGTCCTGCTCCTGCTTGACCTCGGCGCGCAGGTCGTCGATCTGGCGCTGCAGCTTGGCCGCCGACAGCGCCGTGGTGTCGTCGTTCCCGATCTTGCGGGGCTTCTTGGCCTCGTCGCGGACCGCGGCCAGCGCCGCCGTGGCGCGGGCGCGCTCGGCCTCGACGGCGGCCAGCGCCTGATCGCGCTCGCGGGTGAGCCGCTGCGAATCGGCGCGAGCGGTCTTGAGCTCTTCGATACCCTGGCGCGAGGACGTCTCGATGGCGGCGTATTTGACAGCGGTCCGCTCGGCCTCCGCGCCCTGGGTGGTGGCGCGCAGACGCACGGTGTCCAGCTCGTCGCGCAGCGACGACAGCTCCTCGGTGGCCGCGGCGAGCTGGCTCTGGGCCCGCGCCGCCGCGACTTCCGTGCGGGCGGCGTCGGCGACGACGCGCTCGAGCTCGACGATCTTGGTGGCGCCAGCCCGCTCCAGCTCGCGAGCGCGTTCGAGGTCGCGCTGCGCGATCTCGAGCTGGCCGCGCAGCTCGTCCCGCTCACGGCGCGCGCCATTCGCTTGCCCGCGCAGTTCGTCGAGGTCTTCGCGCAGGCGCGTCAGTTCGCTGCGCGACGCGTCGACGAGCTGGGCCAGTTCGTCGCGGGCCTCGGTCAGCGCCTCGACCTCGGCGGTCAGGTCGATCGACGCAACGGGAGGCTCGACCGCCGTCTCCTCGGCGCGCAGCTCGCAGCGCAGTGCGAGCTCTGGCCGGCCGCCGCTGCCGGGCAGCACGGACAGCGCCTGCAGCACGATCTGCACCGTCGTGCCGTCGGCCGGCGCGGTCAGGACCGGCATGTCCTCGTAGCCGCCGGCGAACCCGTCGGCGATCAGCTTGGCGATGGCCGGGCCGTCCTCGGCGACGAAGAACGACGCCAGCGGCTTGCTCACGATCTCGACACCGTCAGCGAGCTTGGTACACGCGGCGTTGGCGTGCAGGATGGCGCCCTCGGCATCGACCACCAGCACCGGGACCGGCAGCGCGTCGAAGGCCTTCCAGAACAAGCCTTCGCGCGGCTGTTCGGCGTCGCCCTGGACGTCGTCCGGCTGCCACGGCGTCCACGCCGCGTCGCGGAGCGCCGCGGCCAGCATGTTGCCCGAGGTCGTGTCGACGACGCAGGCGTTGGCGAGCGACGACACCGACGGCGGCAGCGCCGTCTGCTGCGGCACGTAGATCGCGACGGAGGCGCCGAGCGGCGACGACCGCAGCGTGGTCAGGGTGCGCTCGAGGGCGTCCGGCCCGATGGCGAAGTCGAACAGCAGCACGTCGTGCTGCCGGGCGATGTTGGCGATCGTCTCGGCTTTCGAGTGCATCACCGTGGTCAGCACGATGTCGCGGCGGTGGCCGGCGAGGATGCTCTGAAGACGGGCGGTCCGCTCCTTGGTCGTCGAGACGAAGAGCACGCTCAGGCCGGCTGGGGACGTCTCGGCCGCCGGATCGGACCAGCCGAAGCCGCCGCCGCTATCGAAACCGCTGTCATTGAAGCCGGTGCTCGCGGGCGGGGGAGCCGAGGGAGCGTCGGCAGCGACGGCCATCGGCGTGGCGGCGCCGACGATCGACGTGTCGGCCGATGCCGCCGGCTGGATCGGTGGGAGCGGCTCGATCTGCGCGAGCGGTTCGACGACGTCCAGCGTGTCGGCGTCCAGCGCGTCGGGGCGCAGCGTGTCGGCGACGGGCGTCTCGACGACTGTCGCGGCCGGGACCGGCGGCGGGGCTGGCTCGACGACGGCAACCGACTCGGCGTCCGGAACGGGCGGCGGCACCGGCTGATCGAGGCGTCGGTCCTGCCTCGCCTTGGGCGAGCGCTTCTCGATGAACTTGCCACTCGGCGCGGGCGCCTCGAGGACGGGCGC
Source organism: Vicinamibacteraceae bacterium (assembly GCA_039916225.1). Lineage (GTDB taxonomy): Bacteria > Acidobacteriota > Vicinamibacteria > Vicinamibacterales > Vicinamibacteraceae > JBDSLU01. The sequence continues at coordinate 16,087 of JBDSLU010000456.1, read as the reverse complement.
GGGCGACGCAGCCTCCGGCTCGGGTTCGGGTTCGACTGGCACGGGCAGCGGCGCCGGCCTGGGCGCACTCGCCTGCACCTTGGCACGCTCGTACGCCTCGATCGCGGCGGCCATGGCCAGCGGCTGGTCGAGCGCCAGCGCCGTGTGGAACGCGAGCTTGCCCGAGGCCATGCCCTGGACCAGCGAGCGCACCACGGTGCCGGCGGCGACCGTCGTCTCGGCGCCGGCCACGATGCGGACGGTGCCGCGGGCGCCGACCAGCAGCCGGGTCTCCGACTGGAACAGGATGCCCCGCTCGGAGAAGTTGATCAGCGTGACTTCGGACCCGCCGAGCAGGCGGACGCTGGACTTGCCGAGCAGGTCGGCAGGAAAGCGAGGGGAAGAACGGCGATCGCTCTCGACGTCGTCGGAGCGCTGAGACTCACCCATGGTGCACGGCACGTCTACACACGTGCGGCGATCGATTCGGAAAGGCGGGCGAGGTCGGGCAGGACCAGCGTGGTCTCACCGACGTCGACGACGGTTCGGGTGCAGCGGCGATCGAGCGGGAACTCCCGCACGGTCGGCGCGTGAGCGATGGGCAGGCGCACCATCTGGATATCGGCAGCAGCGAGCACGCCGAACAGATCGCGCGAACTGCCGCGACGGCAGATGATGAGCCGCTCCGGATGGGTGGTCTGCCGCTGGTCGGTCATCAGCCGGGCTGGCAGGTCGACGACCACCAGCGGCCGGTTGCGCCATTCGCACAGGCCGCGGACGTGCGGCGGCGCCAGCGGAATCGGCACGATCTCGGGAACGAGGGTGACCTCGACGACCTGCGCCGCACTGAGGGCGTAGGCGAGCGGATGGGCGTCGCGCTGCGCCGTCTCGGCCGAGAAGACGACGAGGTGACCGAGCGCCGCGCGGCGGGCCAGACGGGTCCGGGCCCGGCCGGTTGGCGTGTCTTCGACCGGGGCGGTGGCCTCGGACTGGATCGGTTGGGCGGCGTGCGCGCTGCCGCCGGTGAACGGTCGTACGTCGAGGACCAGGTACCACTCGCCGTTGACCTGGGCCATGGCCTCGAAGTGTCGCGCCGTCTCGCCGCCGGCCAGCGGGCTGAGCGGGATGCGCTCGGTGGTATCGAGCGGCTGCGACACTTTCTCGACCCCGAGCGACACGCGACCGGCCGGCGTCTGCAGATGCAGCACCCGCTCGAACGCCTTTGCGGGCAGTCCGAGTCCGGGCGCCAGGTCGACGACGTCGTCTCGATCGCGGCCGAGCCGGCCGGTGCCGGCGACGTGCCGCATGTCCACCGCCACGGTGTGCGTGCCGACCATGCAGAGGACGACCGAGCCGAGGCCGTGGTGAGAAGGCGTCATCGCGCTAGGCTCCTGTGTCCGACATGCGGCGGACCATGGCCAGCAGCTGCTCGTCGCTGTACGGCTTGGTCAGGTAGTCGGCGGCGCCGTTGTCGATGGCCTTGCGGCGGTGCTTTTCGCCGGCGCGCGAGGTGATCATCGCGACGGGCAGGCGGGCCAGCACTTCGTTGGCCTTGAGCGCGGCGAGCAGCTCGTAGCCGTCCATGCGCGGCATCTCGATATCGGTCAGCACCACGTCGGGCAGCTGGGTGGCGCTGCGCAGCATCTCGATGGCGTCGAGACCGTCCTTGGCCGTCAGCGGTGTCCAGCTGGCGCCCTTGATCAGGTTGCTCATGACGCGCCGGACGCTCGGGCTGTCGTCGACGATCATGACCGTCAGCGTGTCGCGCTGCGTCTTGACCGGTACCACCGGCACGTGGGTCACGACCGGCTCGGCCTCGTGCTTGCCGAGCAGATCGACGACGTTCAGAATCGGCACCACGCTGCCGTCGCCGAAGATCGTCGCGCCCATGATGCCGCGCACCCGCTGCAGGTGACGGCCGAGCGACTTGATGACGACTTCGCGTCCTTCCACGATGTCGTCGACGACGAGGGCCACTTCGGACTCGCCGACGCGAACGATCAGGACCGGCAGCTTGCTCGGTGAATCCGCGATGTCCGGGAGCTCGAGGGCTTCCGCGAGCCGGACCACCGGCAGCAGCTTGTTGTTGAGCGAGACGACGCGATCGCGCACCATCTTCGCGCTCTCCTCCGCACCCATGCGGAGGATCTGCTGCAGGGCGGCCAGCGGCACCGCGAACGGCTGCCCGTGGACGCGCACCACGAGGGCGCGGATGACGGCCAGGGTGAGGGGCAGCCGGATGGTGAAGGTGGTGCCCTCGTTGGGCGTCGAATCGATGCTGATGGTGCCGCGCAGCTTCTGGACCGTGTCGCGCACGATGTCCATGCCGACGCCGCGGCCGGAGACGTCGGTCACCTTGTCGGCGGTCGACAGCCCCTGCAGGAACACCAGCGACATCACGTCGGCGTCGCTGAGCGCGGCGGCGCGCTCGGCGGACAGGAACCCGCCGCTGACCGCCTTCTTGCGAAGCTGCTCGGCGTCGAGGCCGCGGCCGTCGTCGCGGACGCGCAGCACGGCCTGCGTGCCTTCGTGGTAGGCCGACAGCCAGACCCGGCCGCGGGCCGGCTTGCGCAGCGAACGCCGGACGTCCGGCGTCTCGAGGCCGTGTCCGACCGAGTTGCGCAGCATGTGCAGCAGCGGCTCGGCCATCGAGTCGAGCACCTGCGAGTCGAGCTCGAGGGTATCGCCGTCGAGGATCAGCTCGGCCTGCTTGCCCTGACGATCCGCGGTGACGCGCACCGTGCGGTGGAGACGGGTCGCCAGCGTCCGCAGCGGCACCATCCGCATGCGCATGACGCTTTCCGAGACGTCGCTGGCCAGGCGGCGCTGCCGGTTGAGGAGCGAGTCGAAGTCGCCGAGCAGGTTCTCGAGCTCGGTGCGGACCGCGACCGAGTCGCTGGTCGCCTCCGACATCTCGCGGGTCAGACGGTGGAACTCGGTGTAGCGGTCGAACTCGAGGTCGTCGAAGCCGTGACCGCCGCCGGTGCCGGCCGGCATCGTCCGCGCGCTCGACGTCGGCATGAAGCGGCCGTCGGTGCCGGTGGCCGCGTAGACCGGCCCGCGCAGCAGGGCAGTGGTCTCGTATTCCGATTCGATCTGGCCCGCCGCCCGCCGCAGACGGCTCGTACTGTGATGCAGCTCGGTGATCTGCAGCTCGAGCTGGGCGACGCGCTGTTCGAGCGCGGTGCGGCTGATGACGAGCTCGCCCATCAGCTTGGACACGCCGTCCAGCTTGGCGAGGGGGACCCGCACGAACTGGCGCGCGCCGGCCGCGGCGGCCGCGTCGGCCATGGCCGCGTCGTTGGCGGCGCTGCTGGCGGGCGTGGCTTCCACTTCTTCCGGCTCGGCGCCGCCGGCATCGAGATCGACGCCGATGGAGCGAGCGGCGGCGGCGATGCGGGCGACCGCGGTCTGCGACCCGGCCGTCTCGTCCGTCGAGGCGTAGGCGATGGCGTCGGCGGTCGATTCGGTCGAGGCTGCCGCCCTGCCTGCCGGAGCATCCGCGGCGACGACCGGTCCGTCGGCGCCGATCGCCTCGACCACGCCGCCGGCCTGGACGACCGGCAGGATCGAGTCGAACTGCCGGTAGGTGATCTCGAGTGAGTGGGCCAGCTCGGACGGCGGCGTGCCGCCGACCAGCTGTTCGAGCTGTTCGGTGGCCGCCAGCAGCAGGCTGGTCAGGGCCGGCGTCGTCGGCCGCTCGTTGTCGTAGAGCGCATCGAGAACGTCTTCCATCCGATGCGCGAGCTTGGTGACGCTCTGGAAGCCGACCACGGCGGCGGCGCCCTTGAGGGTGTGCGCGCTGCGGCGGATGTCCTTGAGGGTCGGGCGATCGTCAGGCGTGCGGTCGAGGACGACCAGCGAGGCGCTGACGATGCGGAGATGCTCCTCGGCTTCGAGCCGGAAGATCTCGAGCATTTCGGGATCGATGTCCTCGTCGGCGGGCGCGTCTTCGAGGCCCTCGTTGCCGAAGCTGAGCGGCTCCGGTCCGAGGTCGTCGAGCGCGCCGTCGAAGGTGAACATCTCGCCGAGCGAGGCGGCGAGCGGATCGGACCCGTCGGGCGAGGCCGCGACGCCAGCCGCCGCGACGTCGGCGATGACGGCGAGCCGCTGTTCGATCTCGTCCAGGTGGCCAAGCACCTCGGCGCCGCGATCGGGCGACAGCGGGCCGCCGACGAGCGCGAACTCCTCGAGGATGTTCTCCGTGCCCCGCGCGAACGCGCTGAGCTCGTCGAGGCCGACCATCGACGCCGCACCCGCGATGGTGTGGATCAGCCGGTAGGCGGACTGGATGTCGGATGCCTGGAATTCGTCGGCGAGGTAAGAGAGCAGTCCGTCCCGGATGCCGGGCAGGTAGCTGCGGGCCTCGTCCACGAACGCCAGCAGAATCGCCGGGTCGCGCTGTGCACTCATCTCGTGGGTCCGTCCTGGGTGGGCCGCCGGCGACAATCGCGATCGTGCGATCGCCGCCGGCGCCCGGGATCCCCGTGGATAGCTAGGCGACCTTGCGCGGCTGCTTGGAAGCCTTGGGGGCTTCGCTGGGCAGCTTGAACGGCGCGACCGCGCTACCGAGGTCCTCGCTCAGGTTGACGAGGGTCTCGACCGTGGTCGACGTCTGCTTGGTGCCCGACGAGACCTGTGCCGTGAGCAGCGAGATCTCGTTCATGGCCGCGAGCACCGACTCCGAGTTGCTGGCCTGCCGCAGCGCGGCTTCGGAAATGCCGCGGCTCAGTTCGGCGAGCTGCTGCGACACCGAGCGAATCTCGCTCAGCGCCTGCCCGGCTTCGTTCGCCAGGCTCGAGCCATCGACCACTTCGCGAATCGTCTCTTCCATCGAGGCGACCACTTCGTTGGTTTCCGACTGGATGCTCTTGGTCAGCGCGTCGATCTGCTTGGTGGCGCTGGTCGACCGTTCAGCGAGGCGTTCGACTTCCTCGGCGACGACGGCGAACCCGCGGCCGGCTTCACCGGCCATGGCGGCCTGAATCGATGCGTTCAGGGCCAGAATCGACGTCCGGTCCGCGATGTCGTCAATCAGCTTGACGATCTCGCCGATTTCCTGCGACCGCTCGCCGAGCCGCTTGATGCGCTTGGCCGTTTCCTGCACCTGGTCGCGGATGCGGCCCATCGCCTGGATGTTGTTCTGCACGGCGCCGGCGCCCTGTTCGGCGTTGGCGAGCGACAGGGCGGCGACGTGGGCCGACGTGACGGCGTTCTTCGAGACGTCCTGAATCGAGGTGGCCATCGAGGTGATGGCGCTCGCCGTGTCTTCGATGCGGGTCGCCTGGTGAGCCGAGCTTTCCACCAGCTTGAGCGACGCGGACTGAATGGCGACGGCGGTCGACGACACCTGGCCGGTCGCGGCGCGGACCTTGGCGATCAGGCCGCGCAGCTCGATGATCATGTAGTTGAAGGCGTCGGCGATGGCGCCCGTCATGTCGGCGGTGACCTCGGCCTCGGACGACAGGTCGCCGGCGCCGACGTTGGCCACTTCGTCCAGCAGCTTCATGATCGACTTCTGCAGCTGGTTGCGTTCGTCCTGCGACTGGACGAGGGCCAGGGTGCGTTCGAGCATGTTCTTGAACGAGTTGCCGAACCGGTCGCGGCCGCTCTTCGGCTCGACGGTCATGGCCAGGTTGCCGGCCGCGATGCCGTCCGCCACCTTCGCCATGTTCTCGAGGTAGTCGACCATGTTGCGGAACGCGACGCCGAAGGCGTCGTTCTTGGAGCGCGGATTCACGCTGACCGCGAGGTCGCCCTCGGACACCTTCTGCGCCGTGCTGGCCATCTCGCGCAGGTAGTCGGTCATGCGATTCATCGAGGTGATCAGCTGACCGACCTCGTCGTTGCCGGCCGCGTGACGCGACGCCACCAGCTCGCCGCGGGCGAGCGTGTCGGCGATGCGGACCGCTTCCTGGAGCGGACCCGCGAGGCTGTTGACGATCAGCCAGGCGATCAGCGCGGCGGCGAGCACGGCGCTGGCCGTGATGCCGTAGGCCAGGAACTTGCGGTTGGTGGCGGCGGAGGCGCGCGCGTCGAGCATGCCCTGCAGGGCCTTCGAGGCGTCATCCCAGCTGCGGACGCTGGCGCCGAGGGCGCGCCCGGCGGCGTCTTCGATGCCCTCACGCGACGGCGCGGCACCGGAATCGCCACGGTCGACGACGTTGCGGGTCACGCGGTCGGCGAAGGCCGCCGACGTGGCGGTGTGCGCCTCGAGGCCGGGACGCGTCGCCGCCAGCTGCCCGCCGGGGTTCTGCGCCGCACCCTTGGCCATGCCGGCGCGGTGGTTGTCGACGCCCTGCCGCAGCGTGCCGAGCTGCACCAGCAGCTGCATGCGCTCCTGCGGGTTGACGGCGCGATCCGTCGGCAGCGACTGCACCATCTTTACGACGCCGTAGATGTTGCGCTGGTTCTCGACGCTGTGCCGGACGACCGCTTCCATCGTGTAGTAGGAATCGAGGTCCGGGTCGAGGATCAGGTTCGAGCTGTCACCGACGTAGGCGAACGTGTCGACGACGCTCTGGATCAGCTGCTCGGTGCGAGCCGCGCGATCCTGCGGGCTGGCGCTGCCAGCGGTCTTCTGCCACTGGTCGCGCAGTGTGATGAGGCGCTGCGAGGTGTTCAGCAGCGTGCCGTACTGCTGCTCGGCCAGCTCGAGGGACTTGAAGCCGCCCTCGACCTTGGCCGCCGCGCCGCTGTCGCCGGTCATGCCGTAGGCAGGCAGACCTTCGAGCACCGATCGCAGCGCACCCAGGTAATGGTTGCCCGCGCTCTCCTTCTCGGCGAAGTCGATGGCGAGGTTCTTTTCCTGGCGCAGCAGGACGACGAGCACCAGGGTGGGGATAACGAACGCCAGGCTCAACAGGCCCAGCTTCTGCCACAGTTTGAGGTTGCGAAGCATGACTGACGACTCCTTAGACGACCTGACGCGTGACCACCGGGTGTCACGCCCAAATGGTGATTCGCTAACGCGCGCCGGCGCCGTCCTCGAACTGGCGCATGGGTTTCGACTGCAGGAGACGATCGGCGTCGAGCACGACGACGAGGTCGTCTTCCAACTGGTACAGACCGCGGGCATACGGCGCGACTTCCGCGTCATAACCACGGGTGACGCGCGCGATTCGCGCGTCCTCGAACGCCTGGATACCGTCGACGCTGTCGACGAGCACCGCCGTCCGCACTTCGTCGCCAGCCGGTCGCAGCGCGAGCATGCGCTGCTCGTGCGACGACTTGCCGGCCTTACCCGAGAAGAAGCCTTCGAGGTCGAGCATCGAGACGATGTCGCCGCGGAGGTTGGCGATGCCGAGCACCCACGCCGGCACGTGCGGGAGGCGCGTCACCTTGGGCGGACGCGCGATTTCCGAGACGGCGGCGAGCGGAATCGCCATCGTGCGGGTGCCGAGGTGGAACACCACGTGCGCCGTCGACACCGCGACGTCCGGCGTGCGCAGCGGCTCGACCGGCTCGGACGTGAGGTCGGCGTGCAAGCCGGCGAGGGCGGCTTCGATCAGATCGTGCGGCGACGGCGCCACGGGCTCGGTGGTCTTGGGCTCGTGCGTCGGCCACGGCAGCACGACCGCGGTCACCGCGACCGGCTCGTCGCTCGGATCGACGTCGACCGGGTCGAGGTCGAGCAGCGGCGCGACATCGAGACCCAGCTCGGGGACCGCGGCGGCCCACAGCGCGTCGGCGTCCGGATGGGAGTCGTCGGCCGGTTCGGTCTCGGCGACTTCGAACGGCGTCAGGGCGAAGGTGGCGCCGAGCTCGTCGGCAGCGGCCGTCGGCGCGATGGTCGCGACCGGCTCGGGCGCGTCGGCTGCCTCGATGGCCAGCGCGTCGAACGCCTCGAGCGCCAGCGCATCGAAGGCGGCCGTGTCGGCGACCGACTCGGCGAACAACGCATCGGCCGGCACGTCGACGGTGAACACGTCATCCGACGACTCGACGTCGGCGACGACGTCGAGGACCATCGGTTCGGGATCGTGATCCACGACCGCCGGCAGGTCGGGCCCGCCGGCGACGTGGTGGAAGAATTCCTGTTCGACGACCGCCGGCTCGCTCGGAGCGGCTGCGGCCGGCGCATCAGCCACGAGCGGCTGGAGCTCGACCGACACGCTGGCGAGGATCGCCGCGTGGATGTCGTCGACGTTGGTGGAGGTCGCCGCCGAATCGACGACGATCGGCTCCCAGGCACGGGTAGCCGCGAGTTCGACGCTGGCCGACATCGGCTCGTCGGCGTCGGGCTGCTCGGCGACCGCGGTCGGCGTCTCGGCCGCCGGGATGATCGTGGAGACCTCGTCGGCCACCGGCGTGGCGGCGAAGAGATCGGGCCACAGGTCGTCGCCCGCGCCGGGCGCGGACGGACGCACGTCGCCCTGGCCGAGCAGACGCTCGAGCAGGGCGTGCAGGTCGCCGTCCTCGGGTTGCGAGGCGCTGGCGTCCTGGCCCGGGTGCTGGGGATCGAATGGCCCTTCCATCGCTTGGTCTCCGCGGACGGTCAACAGGAGTGAATCAGAACAGGCGCGCAACCGCGGCGAGGAGAGCGTCCTCGTCGAACGGCTTGGTGAGGTACTCGTCGGCGCCCTGCTTCATGCCCCAGAACTTGTCGCTGTCCTGGTTCTTGCTGCTGAGCAGCAGGACTTTCATGCTGCTGGTCTCGGCCTCGGTCTTGAGCTGGCGCGTCACCTGGAAGCCGTTCTTCTTCGGCATGATGATGTCCAGGATCGCCAGGCGCGGCTGGTGCTTGCGCGCCATTTCGATTGCGTCCTCGCCGTCGGTAGCCGTGACGATCTGGTAGCCCTTCTTGCTCAAGGCACTGAGAACGAGTCGGAGTTCGGTCGGGCTGTCGTCGGCCACGAGGATCGTGTTGTTCATCTGTCGGCTCCTGCTTCCCGGTGTTGCTGCTGTCGCTGGCTGTTACGAGTCCCTCGGCGCCTTACGCGGGGACGAATGTCTGGAGGACGCGTGAGAGCGCGTCCGGTCCGAAGGGCTTGGTCACGTATGCGTCGGACCCCGCCATGCGGCCCCGCGCCTTGTCGAAGAACCCGTCCTTGCCCGAGATGAACACGACGGGCACGTGCCGGGTCTCGGCCGCGCCCTTGACGATCTTGCAGACCTGATAACCGTCGAGCCGCGGCATCGTGATGTCGAGCAGGATGAGGTCCGGCGTCGTCGTGCGGAGCACGGTGAGCGCGTCCATCCCGTCCTCGGCGATCAGGACCTTGCAGCGCAGCTTCTCGAGCTTGGTGGTGACGACCCGGCGGATCGTCGGGCTGTCGTCGACGACGAGCACGGTGGCGCGCGGCGGCTTCTCCGTCGCGGTCGGACGCAGCGTCGTCGCCAGTGAGGCCACCTGCGCCGCGAACATCTTGTCGTGCGGGCGCTTGGCCACCGAGCGTTCGAGCGCGGCCAGGCCGTCGGTGTACTTGCGCAGGTTGAGGAGCGCCATGCCCAGCCAGTAGGGGTCGGCGTGCTCGCCCTGCGGAGCGAGTGATTCCTCGATCCGCGCCACCGCCATCTCCAGCGTCGACGGGTCGGTGCGGCGGGTGGCGAAGAGCAGCGACTGATCGGTGAGGGTCGTCACGCCGCCGCAGCTCGGGCAGACGTCGACGGCCTTCTCGCGCAGCGTCTCGCAGAACGGGCAGGTCCAGTAGCTGCCGGCCTGTGCGGCGGCGGCGCTGGAGAGCACCACGCCCGGCGCGATGGTCTTCTTCGCTTCGCCAGCGAAGTTCGGCATGTCGGCGTCGAGCGGCGGCGCCGGGACGGCCGCGGCCGGCTCGTCGTTGGCGCGGCGCGAATCGGACCGGCGGTCAGCGGCGCGGCGTTCGACGAAGGCGCTCGGGTCGTCGGCGACGCCGTGGACGACGGACCGATGCACGGCATCGGCAGGAACGTAGGGCGCCTCGACGGCGGCCGCGACGACCGGGGCGGCCGCGACGACCGCAGCCTCCTCGATGACGGCGGGTGCCTGGACGACGGCCGCCTCGACCAGCGCGGCCTCGACGGTGACGACCACGTCGACGATCGGGGCGGCCTCGACGACAGGGGCCACGTCAGCCACCGGCGCGGCCTCGAAAACGGGCGCCACCCCGACGACCGGGGCGGTCTCGACGACCAGCGCCGCGTCGGCGAGCTCGAAGATGGGGGTATCGGCCGGGGCCTCGAACACCACCGTGTCGGCGACGTCGGCGGCGAGGGTGTCGAAGACGTGGGCTTCGAACTCGAGGGCCGCGTGCTCGACCGAGAGCTCGGCGGCGACGGTGTCAGCGACGAGCACCGCGTCGACGCTGGCCACCGGCTCGGGCGCCACGACGGCCTCCATCAGCGGCGCCGCTTCGACGAACTCGGCGGGGGCGGCTTCGAACTCGATGGGGGCGGCGTCGGCCTCGGCCGCCACGTCGACGGGCGCGACGGTCGCGACCTCGACCACTTCGATCGTCGGCGTCGCGATGACCGGAGCGACGGGCGCGGGTGCCACGGCCGCCGGCTGCGGGGCGCGCAGCGCGTCGAGGCGATCGGCGGCGTTCTGGCGCTCGTCGGCGTCCTCGGCGATGAGGGCCATCAGCGACCAGGCGTCCTCGGACGTGTTGTCCATCGCCAGGCTGCGGCGCAGCGCGGCGCGGGCGTTGGCGTACTGGCCGGCTTCGATCTCGGCGCTGGCCTGCTTCAGGTGCGCCTGGGCCAGCTGCTTCTCGGCCTCGATCAGCGTCACCCGGGCCTTCGCGTTGCTCGGGTTGATGCGCAGGACCTGCTTGATCAGCGCGACCTGCTCTTCGGGCGACTCGGCCAGCGCGGCGAGTCGCAGCCAGGTGACCTCGTGGGTCGGCTCGAGCCGGACGATCTCGGCGAACTGCTGCCGGGCCGCGCCCATGTTCTTGTCGCGGACGGCGGCGATACCCTGCTCCGTCAGCTGATTGATGACCTGCTGGCGCGCGCGGCCGGCGAGGGCCTTGGCGCGCGCGTCGGCCGGGCTCAACGCGCAGGCGCGTTCGAGATAGGCCAGGCGCTCGATCGGGTCGCCAGCCAACGCGGCGCAGGCGAGCCAGACCTCAGACGACGACGGCGCTTGCCGGATCGCCTGCTGCAGGAGCTCGTGCGCTTCGTCACGGCGATTGGCGAACGCCGCCGCGGCCGCTTGCGCGAGGATGCGGTTGATCGGAGTCACCGCGGAGACGTCGGTAGGCTGCTGCAGATCGGGCATGGTCGTATGTCGGTTCCCGTCGCCGTCCTCCCGAAAACGTCGGGTCTCCGGCGGGGGCCGCTACCGCCATAGCAACCGCGGTGCCACTCAGCCACGCTGATCACGCTTCACGTCGTTGCACGCCGAGGCGCAACGTTCATGTTCCGGCGCGAGTGGCCGGTACGCCTAAACCGTGCAGGGATGCGCGGTGTCGTGAAGTCGGCCCACCGACCATGGCGGTCGTGCGGCCGACTCATGGCGGGCCGCCGGTCGGAAATCCGACGGTGCAAGGACGTGAAACCGACCGCCCGAGGGGCGGCGGATGCCGCGGCGAGCGGCGGCGGGGGGCCGCGGGGAGCGGCGCCCGGAGCACCGACGGCCCCCAGCGGGGCCGCCGGTCAAAAGGCGATCAGCGGTGGATCGGCGGCGGCTGCGTTGGAGCGGAGCCCGCCGGCCGCTTGTTGAGCACCTGCATCGCCATCGCGATCATCCCGGCGACGTCGGAGACGCTGGCCGGCACGACCAGGGTCGTCGACTTCTGCGCCAGCTGGCCGAACTGGTGCACGTACTGCTCGGCGACGCGGAGCTGCACGGCCTCGTAGCCGCCTTCGATGCGGATCGTCTCGGCGACGCGGCGGATGCCCTCGGCGGTCGCCGAGGCGACCGAGAGAATTGCCGACGCCTGGCCTTCGGCCTCGTTGATCTGCTGCGTCTTGCGCGCTTCCGAGGCCTTGATGACCTGCTGCTTCTCGCCGTCGGCATTGTTGATGGCGGCGTCGCGCTGACCCTCCGACGTCAGAATCACCGCGCGCTTTTCGCGCTCGGCCCGCATCTGCTTCTCCATCGCGGCGAGCACGTCGGCCGGCGGGGTGATGTTCTTGATCTCGTAGCGCAGCACCTTGACGCCCCACGACTCGGTCGCCTTGTCCAGCTCGTTGACCACCTGCGTGTTGATGTTGGTGCGCTCCTCGAAGGTCCGGTCGAGGTCGATCTTGCCGACCTCGCTGCGCAGCGTCGTTTGCGCCAGCTGCGAGATGGCGAAGTGGTAGTCGGAGATGCCGTAGGAGGCGCGCTCCGGGTCGAGGATCTTGAGGTAGAGGACGCCGTCCACCTGGACCTGGACGTTGTCACGCGTGATGCAGACCTGGGCCGGAATGTCGAGGGCCGTTTCCTTCAACGAGTGCCGGTAGCGAATCACGTCGACGAACGGCACGAGGATGTGGAAGCCGGCGTGGAGCGTGTTGTTGTAGCGGCCGAGGCGCTCGACGACGTAGGCGCTCTGTTGTGGCACGACGATCGCGGTCTTGGCGACCACGATCAGGCACATGATGACGACGGCAATCGCGAAGATCAGAGGTCCGTTCACGCTGCAGACTCCTTGTTGGGGCGGCCGACGAGGTGCGGGGGGGTCACTCAGGCGCTTTCCGCGGTCATATGGAGGGTGAGGCCGTCGACCTTGCGGACGGCGCAGCGCTGGCCGCGCAGGAGCGTCGTTGCGCCGATGTTGAGGGCGCTCCACGACGTGCCGCGCAGCTCGGCCCGGCCCATCGTGCCGGGCAGGATGTCTTCCTTGGCGACCGCGATGTCCGACGTGATCTGGTCGATGGGGATGTTGCGCTCCGAGGCCCGCATGTGGCGCAGCATCGGGTCGCGGAAGAAGAAGAGGGTGACGACGGAGAGGGCGCCGAAGGTCACCCACTGGACCCACGGGGGCCCGGCGATGCCGGCCAGCGTCAGCACGGCGACCAGCAGGGCTCCGATCCCGAAGAACAGGATGAAGAAGCCGCCCGGGGTGGCCAGCTCGAGGAGCCCCAGGCCAAGGCCGAGCACCGCCCAATGCCACCACTGCATGTCCATGACAGTCTCCATCCCGTGACCTCAACCGCGGCCATTATGGACGGGATAAGAAGGCCTCACAAGGCGCCATCGGCCAGCGGCATTCGCCGGGTGCGAGTGGCGTGGCGGGTCAGGCCGCCGCCGGACGCGGGCTGGATCAGGCCGGTGCAGCGGTGAGCAGGCCGCGCGTCCGCAGCCAGCCGGCGAGGCGGTCCGGCCAGGTGACGAGCGCCGGATCGGTGCCGCCGAGGCCGACGCCGTGCGGCCCGGGCTCGTAGATGTGGAGCTCCGCCGGCACCTTGGCCTTCCGCAGCGCGAGATAGAAGGCGACGCTGTTCTCGGCCGGCACGCCGGTGTCGGCGTCGGTGTGGAACAGGAAGGTCGGCGGCGTGTCGGCGGTGACCTGCCGCTCGTTCGAGAGGTCGTTCAGGATGTCGGGGTGCTGCTGGTCCGGTGCCAGGAGCATGGTGCGCGAACCGCGGTGCAGCCAGTTCTCGGCCAGCGTGATCACCGGATAAGCGAGGATGGCGAAGTCCGGCCGGGCGCTCTCGCGGTCGATGGGATCCGTCGCGGCGGCGTCACCGCGGTCGACGTGAGTAGCGACCGTCGCGGTGAGATGGCCGCCGGCCGAGAACCCCATCAGGCCGAGGCGTTCCCGTTGGACGCCGAACTCGCTGGCGCGTGAACGCACGACGCGCAGCGCCCGCCGGGCGTCGCCGAGCGGAACAGGATGCCGGTAGCGCGGTCCCAGACGATAGCGGAGGACGAAGGCGGTCACCCCGAGCCCGTTGAGGAATTCCGCGACCTTCGAGCCCTCTTTCTCCATCGAGAGATTACGATAGCCGCCCCCCGGACAGACGACGACGGCCGCGCCGCGCGCGTCGACCCGGTCGGGCACATACGGGGTGATCTGCGGGATGTCCTCGGGCGCGGTGCCGAGGGTGCCAGGAGCGGCGCCGGACCAGAGCGGGATCGACGGGCGAGCGGCCATGGCGGGAAGGATACTCGCACCCGCTAGGGATAAACTGCCCCCGTGTCCGCTGCCACCGATCCCCACAAGCCCCTGCGCGACGATGTCCGGCTGCTCGGCGAGCTGCTCGGGCAAGCGATCCGGGCCCGGGAAGGGGAGGGGATGTTCGCGCTGGTCGAGCGGGTCCGTGCCTTGGCCAAGAGCGGCCGAGCGGGCGACAGCAGCGCCTTCGACACGCTGGCGGCGGAGCTGGGCGCCATGCCGGTCGACGAAGTGCTGCCGGTCGCGCGAGCCTTCTCGCAGTTCCTGAACCTGGCCAACATCGCCGAGCAGCATCACCGGATCCGCCGGCGCCGCGCCTACCAGCAGTCCCCGGACCTGCCCCCGCAGCGCGGCTCGTGCGAGGAGACGTTCGGCCGGCTGATCGCCGCCGGCCTGAGCCCGGCCGATCTGCGCGACGCCGTCTGTGCGCTCGAGATCGAGCTGGTGCTCACCGCCCACCCGACCGAGATCGTCCGTCGCACCCTGCTCCAGAAGTACGACCGCATCGCCCGGGCGCTGGCCGAGAACGACCGGCCCGACCTGACGCTGTGGGAGCGCGAGACTGTCCTCGAGACCCTGCGCCGCGAGATCGCCGCCTGCTGGGAGACCGACGAGATCCGCCGGGTCCGGCCGACGCCGCTCGACGAGGTCCGCGGCGGTCTGCTCGTCTTCGAGCAGACGCTGTGGCAGGCGCTGCCGCGCTACCTGCGCGAACTCGATCGTGCCTTGACCCAGCACACCGGCTCTGGGCTGCCCGTCGAGGTCTCGCCGATCCGCTTCGGGACCTGGATCGGCGGCGACCGGGACGGCAACCCCAACGTCACCCCGGATGTGACGCGGCAGGCCGTCCTGCTCGGCCGCTGGATGGCCGCCGACCTCTACTTCCGCGAAGTCGACCTGCTCCGGAGCGAGCTGTCGCTGGCCCATGCGAGCGCCGAGCTGCGGGCCCGCATCGGTGACGAGCACGCCCATGAGCCGTATCGCGCCCTGCTGCGCGAGGTGCGCGAGCGGCTGCTGGCCACCCGCAAGTGGGCGGAGAACATCCTCGAGGATCGACGCACCGGCGCCAGCGGCCTGGTCACGGCCAGCGCCGGGCCGGACGTCTATCTCGAAGCCGAAGCCCTCGCCGAACCACTGCGGCTCTGCGATCGCTCGCTGCGCGAGACCGGCAACGGCGTCGTCGCCGACGGCCGCCTCGCCGACGTCCTGCGTCGTCTCGCCTGCTTCGGCCTGACCCTGGCCCGCCTCGACATCCGCCAGGAATCGGACAAGCACACCGCCGCCCTCGACACGATCACGCGCGCGCTGGGCCTCGGCTCCTACGAGGAATGGAGCGAGGAGGATCGCCAGCAGTTCCTGATGCGCGAGCTGGGTGGACGGCGTCCGCTGGTGCCGCCGCACCTCGAGGCGTCGCCCGACGTGCAGGACGTGTTCGACACGTTCCGGATGCTGGCCCGGCTGCCCTCGGGCTCGCTCGGTGCCTACATCATCACGATGGCGTCGGTGCCGTCGGACGTGCTGGCGGTGGAGCTCCTTCAGCGCGAGTTCGGCGTCGCCCGCCCGCTGCGCGTGGTGCCGCTCGTCGAAACGGCCGACGATCTGCGCCAGGCCGGCTCGATGCTGCGCCAGCTGCTCTCGGTGCCGTGGTACCGCGAGCGGATCAACGGCCACCAGGAAGTGATGATCGGCTATTCCGATTCGGCCAAGGACGTCGGCCGGTTCGGCGCCGCGTGGGAGCTGTACAAGGCGCAGGAGGCGATCGTCGACGCCTGCCGCGCCACCGGCGTCCGGGTGACGCTGTTCCACGGCCGCGGTGGCAGCGTCGGCCGCGGCGGCGGACCGACCTACATCGCCATCCAGTCGCAGCCGCCGGGCTCGGTCGAGGGCCGCATCCGCGTCACCGAGCAGGGCGAGATGATCCAGGCCAAGTTCGGCCTCGAGGAGATCGCCGTCCGCACGCTCGAGATCTACACGACGGCGACGCTCGAGGCGAGCCGGATGCCGGTGCGCCAGCCGACCGTCGCCGAGCGCGAGCGGATGGAGGCCATCGCCCTCGCCTCGCGCATGGGCTATCGCGGCGC
>JBDSLU010000455.1:0-5388 GCA_039916225.1 Vicinamibacteraceae bacterium | reverse complement strand
TGTCCACACGCGCCGGGCGCGCTTGGTTGGCGGTCGCGGCCCGACGCCCGACTAGGCTTGGGCGCGAGCGCCGGCCCCGGCGGCCTTGACCGCCGGGCGTTCGGGGGCGGCGGCAGTGGCGATGGCGTCGCGGATGGTCTGCTTCAGCCAGTCGATCGGCTCGGGCTGCACGGCGCGGAGGGCCTTCCAATCCGCGTCGCTGATGGCAAGCGTGATGACGCGTTCGGGCATACGGCATTCTAGCCGCGGCCAGCGACGAACGCTCATAGAAAGGGCATATACGAAGGATGCGCCCGGCGGATGCCTGAGCACGCCCCGGAGAGCCGGAACCGCGGGGAGGCGGCTATTCCTCGGTCGCGACCGGGACGCCTGCGGGCACGGCGCCCGGCTTGCGCGGCCGGCCACCGGACGGCGTCAGCTTGAGACGCGGCCGGATCCGCTCGAAGGCGGCCAGCACTTCCTGGACGGCCCGCGGAACCCGATTGGCCTTGGCGTAGACCCACCCGGTGCGCCGCATCAGGCTGGCGCCGGCAATGCGGGCGCAGAACAGCTGATGGCTGGCGAACTCGCGCGCCACCGACTGGAACGAGATGATCGTGATGCCGACGTTGTTCCGCACCAGCGCCTTGATGATCTCGACGTTCTCCGTCTCCATGACGATCGCCGGATGGAGGCCCTCGCGGACGAAGAACTCGTCGAGGGCGCGGCGCGTGTTCGAGCCGCTCTCGAACAGCACGAAGTGCTGCCCGCGCAGGTCGTCGGCCACGATGCGGCGCTTGCGGGCGAGCGGGTGCGTCGGTGACGTGACGAGGAGGAGTTCCTCCTCCATGGCCGGCACCGTCACGAGGTCCGGCGATTCGATGGGCAGCGTCAGCAGTCCGCAGTCGGCGGTGCCGGCGCGGATGGCCGCGAGGCAGCGGTCGGTGGCGCCCGCCCAGATCTTGATCTCCGATTGCGGGTGGGCCCGCTGGAACTCACGCAACAGGGCGGGGAAGACGTAGAGACTGACGGTCATCCCGCCGACCAGCCGTACCGGGCCGCGCAACGCCTGGCGCGAGTCGCCAATCAGCGCGACGGTGTCCTTGAGATCCTGGAAGACGCGGTGACTGAGCTGGAGCAGCGCCTCGCCGGCGGGGGTGATGCGGATGCGCCGGCCGACCCGGAGGAAGACGCCCTCGTTCAGCTCTTCCTCGAGCAGCAGGATCTGGCGGCTGATCGCCGATTGCGACACGTGCAGCCGTTCGCCGGCTCCGGTGAAGGAGCCGGCCTCGGCGATGGCGCGGATGATCTCCAGCTGCCGCAGATCCACTCTTAGTGGGTTTCGAGCGTCTTGCACATGCCGACCACGCCGGAGGGATCGAGGGCCTCGCGGCCGACGTCCACCTTGCGGACCACGCCGGTTTTGTCGACGACGAAGGTGGCGCGGCGGGCGACGCCGGAGTTCTCGTCGAGCAGGCCGTACTGGCGCGCCGCGTCGCGCTTCCAGTCGCTCAGGATCGGGAACGGCACGCCGAGCTGCTCGCGAAAGGCGCGGTTCGACCACGTACTGTCGACGCTGACGCCGAGGATCGTGGTGTTCGCTTCGGTGAACGTGCCATGCGCCGTCGCGTACTGCTTCATCTCGTTGGTGCAGCCCGGCGAGAAGGCGGCGGGGAAGAACGCGACGACGACGTTCTGCTTGCCCTTGTAATCCGACAGCTTGACCCGCTTCGGCTCGTACTTGAGTTCCTTCGGATCGCCGACCGGGGCGAAGTAGGCCAGATCGAAATCGGGCGCGGCGTCACCGACCTTGACGGAGGGCGGCGGCGGGGGCGTGGGCTGCGCGGCGGGCGCCGCGGCCGGGGCTTGGGCCGACACGAGCACGGGCAGGGCGACGAGGACAGCCGTCCCGAGGACGTGGGCAATCGAAGCACGCATAAGTGGTCTCACCTCCGGCGAGAGTCTATCAGTTGGCCGGCGTGACGGCCGACGTCCGCCGGACGGCCTCGGCGAGGTAGGCATCGTCGACGTCGAAGCCGGCGAAATCGACGTCGAGCCGGGCGCAGGCGACCGCTGTGCTGCCCAAGCCGGCGAACGGGTCGATGACCAGGCGGGCACGGTCTCGGCCGTGGAGCCGGATGCACTGCTCCGGCAATCGGGGCGGGAACGTGGCCGGATGCGGGCGGTCCTTGTCACGGCTCTTGATGGTGTCGTAGGGCAGGAACCACGTGTTGCCGCGGCAGCGCAGGTCGTTGCCAGCGGCGGCCCAGCGGGTCACGTTCGACTTGTCCTGGTAGGGCACCCCGATCGCGGTCCGGTCGAGGGGCGTCTCCCCGTGACGCGTGAAATGGAACACGTATTCGTGGCAGTCGTTGACGAAGCGGGGGCTGTTGATCGGCTTGTAGTGACCGACCGCCAGGTCGCGGTCGAGGGCGGCGCCGCCGGCGGCGTCCCGATCGATGGCGATCGACTTGATCCAGTGAATGGTGTTCTGGAGCGTGAAGACCCGTCGGGCTACGCGGGCCACGTCGAGGCCGGCCCAGGGATCAGTGGGCTTTGCGCCGACGTTGAGGAAGAGCGAGCCGTCCGGGGCCAGCACGCGGGCCACGGCGGTCAGCCAGCGCCGCGTCCACAGCAGATAGGCCCGGCGGGGCAGGGTGTCGTCGTAGGTGCGATAGCGGATGCCCAGGTTGTAGGGCGGGGAGGTGACGACGACGTCGACCGAGTCGGGTTCGAGGCGCGCCAGCAGGTCGAGGCAGTCGCCAAGGAAGAACGCGCGGGTCGTGGCGCCGCCGGAGACGGTGCCAAATGGGGCAGGCAGCGACGCGAGGCACCGCATGCGCGCAAGGATAGCGCGGCACGGTGCCCGCCGCGGGCCGTCGCCTACGAGGCGCGGGCTTCGAGGGGCGACGGGAACCGGCGCGGCGCCGGCGACATCGCGATCGTGTGGTTGCGGCGATGGAGGTGGGCCGCGCAGACCGAACCTTTCTCCTCCACGTAGGCGACTTCACGGTTGGCGTGGACGTCCTGATAGCGGCCGACGACGCAGCCGCAATCGAGAGTGGCAAAACCAAGAAGACGGACGACACTCATTCCACTACCCTCGCAGTCGGTTCCCCGACAGGCGCCACGACCATCCAGCGGATCGCTGCGTCGCGCCCCTGACGCTCAACCGGTGCCCAGTCACTATGCAACTGGCGGGCCAGCGACTGGTTGATCAAATGGCGGCCAGTCCTACTGATCATGGTACGAGTGGGCGATGTAAATTCAACCACTTACGACATGTTTAGGCCCGCAAGTGTGGGGACGTGCCAAGAAACGTCATATGTATCGATCCCTAAAAATGGATCGCAAGACCAAGACGATGAATCGGTATCGTGTCCAGTGGGGTCGGCCAGGCGACAGTCGGCCGTCCTCATGCGGTGACATCCGGGCCCGCCGTGTTCCAGGATGAGAACCGTTCGGGGGCGCCCTCCGTAGTTCCGCACGAGGCCGCCCGATAAGTGGAACGGTCTATGCACTTAACCGGTTCGTTCGGTGCCGCGTCGGCCGGACGTTGAAGGTGGAGACGCGAAATCCTTCGGGAAATCGACAAGGGGCAGCGGATGGCGGCGTCCGCGGGATCGGGTCTCTGGCGCGTGGTGTCGGAACGCCGTCACGCGAAGCCAGGCGGCGGGCCAGGTGGCTCGACGACGATTCGCTGAAGTCGTAAGTGCTTGCGCGCTAAGGTTTCTCTGCTAGAATGTCGATAATAGTCTCACTGAACGGGGTATTCGCTGTGCCGATCTTCCGATCCTCTCACCGGTTCGGGCTGGCTGCGCTTCTGGCGCTGCTCTCCTCGGGAATGCTCACTGCCGAGGTTGAGGCAGCCACGGCGGCGCGCGTCTCGACAGGCGGCGCTGCTGTTTCGGCCGCCCGACAGACGACGATCGGCACGCGCCGTGCTCAGCGCGTCCGCCGTCGGGTGAGCGCGCCGCGCGTCTCGACCTCGCGCGCCCGCCGCGCCCGGCTTGCTCGCGCTCGTGGCGCACAGAAGGCGCGCGAGTATCGCGACGCGGCGACGCCGCTCTTCCGCACGGCAGCCGATGGCTCGACGGTCCCCACCATCCGCGCCGAAGCCGCCATCGTCTACAACCCGGTCACCCAGCAGGTGCTGTGGGAGGAGAACGCGCAGAACTCGCTCTCCATCGCCAGCATTACCAAGGTGATGACCGCGGTCGTGTTCCTCGAGCACGCGCTCGACCTGACCACGCCGGTGAGGATCGAACGCAGCGACGTGCGCGCCGCGTCGACGACGTATCTGCGCGCCAACGACGTCCTCACCCCGAACGACCTGCTGAACCTGCTGCTCATCGGCTCCGACAACGCCGCCGCCCGCGCCCTGGCGCGCGTCTCGCCGTTCGGCACCGACGGCTTCATCGAGAAGATGAACGCCAAGGCGAAGGAACTGGGCCTCGAGCACACGCACTACGTCGATCCGTCCGGCCTCATTGCGCTGAACGTCTCGTCCGCCTTCGACATGGCCCGCCTGATCTCGTTCGCCGCCGGCGACGAGCGCATCGCGAGCATCATGCGCAAGAGCAGCGAGCAGATCGTCACCAACACCCGCACGGTGAACGTGCATAGCACCAACAAGCTGCTGCTCGGTGGCGACATCGACGTCCGCGGCGGCAAGACCGGTTTCATCAGCAAGTCGGGCTACTGCCTGGCGACGCTGCTGCAGGTGCCGAACGGCGATCCGGTCGCCGTGGTGGTCCTCGGCGCGCGGTCGAGCGCCGGCCGGTTCCTCGAAGCGAAGCACCTCTTCAACTGGATGAACGAGCGGACGCGTAAGCTGCTCTCCGCCGAGAGCACCGCCGCCGCGCAGGCGGCGCCGCAGCCGCAGCCCGAGTGACATCCACCGAGTCGCGACGGATGTTCAACGCGTCGGGGGGCCGTCCCTCCGCGTGAGTTTTCCGTCGCCACCGGCTGGCTCGGCTCGCGCCGAGCCGCGTGACGTGGCCGCCCTCGGACGGCTGCGGATTTCCAACCCCGATCTCGCCCCCGCCGTCGATTTCCAGCTCGCCTGGTTGCAGACCGAGCGCCGCGTCGATTCGCGCGTGCCGCTGCCGCGCACCGTCGGAGCGGACGGCCTGTGTGCACGGCGGTTCGCCGCCGGCGTGCGCATCCTCGAATTCGACGACATGGTGCTCGACTGGAGCGACGTGCGGCGCCTGTGCGGACAGGCCGCCGACTTGCTCCGCCGCGCCGACTTCCTCGAGCCTGACGTGGAAGCGCGGGCCCTTGCCTGCCTGCGCGACGCCCGTGCCCTGCCCATCGAACTGCATCGCTGGTTCGATCGTGATGCCAGCGCCGATGCCGGCGCGGCGCAAATCTGGACGTTCGGCCTGCGGCCGTATCTGACGCGCG
>JBDSLU010000454.1:0-4980 GCA_039916225.1 Vicinamibacteraceae bacterium | reverse complement strand
CGTGGGCCGCGTCACGCTGTCGACCCGCCTCGTGCCAGGCACGGACACGACGCTGCCGTCGATCCGGATCGAGGTGCGCGACCACGGCATCGGCATCGAGCCGGAGCGGCTGTCGCGGCTGTTCCAGCCCTTCGAGCAGGGCGACGCGTCGATGTCGCGGCGCTTCGGGGGCACCGGACTCGGCCTGGCCATCAGCAAGCGCCTCGTCGAGCTGATGGACGGCCGGCTGTGGGGCGAGAGTCAGCCCGGCGTCGGTTCGACGTTCAGTTTCGAACTGCCGCTGCGCGCGGCCGAGACTCCGTCCGCTCCGGCTCGTCCGGTGAAGGCGAGCGCCTCCGCGTCGAAGCCGATCAGCAATCTCCGCCTGCTGATCGCCGAGGACAACCCGGTCAACCAGCGGGTCGCCTCGCGCATGCTCCAGAAACTCGGCTATCAGTCAGACGTCGTGGAGAACGGCCGGCTGGCCATCGAAGCCGTCGAGCGGCAGGCCTACGACGTGATCTTCATGGATGTCCAGATGCCGGAACTGGACGGCCTCGAAGCGACGCGCCGGATCAAGGCGCGACCAGGTGTGGCGCCGTGGATCATCGCGCTGACCGCGCACGCCCTCGAAGACGACCGCAAACAGTGTCTGGCGGCCGGCATGAACGACTTCGTGAGCAAGCCGGTCCAGTTGACCGAACTGACCGCCGCGCTCGACCGCGTGCCGAGGCCCGATGCCCAAGTCGCCTGATCCATCGACACGCGTCGGGCCGACCGCGCCCATGCGACAGCTGGCCCTGGCGCTGGTGGCCGGACTGCTCGGCCTGATCGTCAACCTCGCCGCGCCGACGCTCCCCTCGGGCCTCGCGATGCGGCTGGACGTGGTGATCGTCCTGTGCGTGGCCATTACCGTGGGGCCGGCCTGGGCGGCGCTCGCGGCCACCATCTCGACCGCCGTGATCTGCTGGCAGGTCGGGCACCCGACGCTGATGTTCGTCGCGGTGCTCGAGGCCGTCGTCGTCGGCAGCCTGGTCCGCCGGCGCTTCGGGATCGCGCTCGCCGCGGCCGGCTTCTGGACGGCGATCGGCGTGCCCGTCCTCTACGGCTGGAGCTCCGGCGTCCTGCAGGCCGACTCCGCCGAAGCCACGGCCGGCGCGTTGCAGCAGGCGCTCAACGGCGTCGCCCAGGCGCTGCTCGTGCAGATCCTGGCGGCCTGGCCGTTGGCCCGCACCTGGTTGCGCCGCGGGCAGGACGGGTCGATGCCGCTGCGGGCCCAGGTGTTCGACAGCGTCATCCCGCTGGCGGTGTGCCCGGTCATCGTGCTCGGGCTCGCCCTCGGGCGTGTCGTCTCCACCGGCGAGGAGCTGGACACACGGCGCGAGCTGGCCGAGCGCGCGACCATCATCGGCGGCCGCGTCGACGAATACCTGCGCGCCAACGAGCTGGCCATGGCCTCGCTCGCGCTGCGCGTCGGGGCGACGCCGGTCGAGAACGTCGAAGCCGAGCGGATGCTGCGGGCGTCGCACGGCGTCTACCCCGACTTCGACAAGATCGTCCTGCTCGATCGCGCCGGCAACGCGCGCGTCGGGTCGACGGTGTTGATGGGCGGCGTGGTCCGTCCGTTTCCCGTCTACGGCTCGTCGGCCACCAAACTGGTGTTCACGGTCCCGATGCAGACCGGCGGCACCTACCGGTCCGACGTGTTCCTCGGCAACGGCTTCGATCGGACCGTGCCCGAGGTCGTGTTCAGCGCCGCGGTCGTGACCCCCTCGGGGGCGCGCCAGGGCATCATCAAGGGTTCACTGAACCTGTCGCGCATCGGGCGGATCGCCGGCGACCTGGTCGACCCGCGGGGCACGACGCTGATGGTCATCGACAACCGGGGCATGGTGATCGGCGCGGCCGGTTTCGGCGCGCCCAGCATGATGGCCCACGTCGGCGGGAGCTCGTGGGTGCAGTCGGCGCTGGGGTCGGGGACCGGCGAGTATCTGGTGTCCGGCGCCGAGGCCCACGGCGGTGGGCGCTACATGACCGCCCGCTACGACATGTCGTCTGACGGCTGGCGCGTCTTCGTGCGCCGATCGGTGTCGCGCGACGATCGACCGGTGACGCGGTTCTATGCCGTGACCGCCGCCTGGGTCGTGTGCAGCTTGATCATCGCGGTGCCGTTCGCGCGGTTGGCGGCGCGCCGGGTGACGTGGCCGATCGAGCAGCTCGTCGAAGAGACGCGTGAGATCGCGACGCGCGGCCTCCTGGCGTCACCCCGTCCCGTCGACGCGGGCGCCGCGATCGAGGTGCAGGTGCTGCAGCGCGATCTCGAGGCGATGGTCGACCGACTGCGCGAGCGCGACAGCCATCTGCGGCAGGCGGTCGCCGATCGTGAGGCCGCGCACACCGCGCTCGGTGAGACACTGGCCAGTCTCGAAGCGCGTGTCCGCGAGCGCACCTCGGCGCTGGCTGACGCCACCGCCCGGGCCGAGCGCGCGACGCGCGCCAAGGGCGAGTTCCTGGCCAACATGAGCCACGAGATCCGCACGCCGATGAGCGGCGTCATCGGGCTGGCCGAGGTGCTGGTGGCGACCACCCTCGATCCCCAGCAGCAGGAGTTGGCGCAGACGGTCCTGTCGAGCGGCCGGCGCCTGCTCGGCGTGATCAACAACATCCTCGATCTGTCCAAGATCGAATCCGGCCGGCTGGTCATCGAAGCGGCGCCGTTCGCCTTCCGCCCCCTGATCACCGGTGTCATCGAAGGGGCGCGGACCGCGGTCGGCGATCGGCCGGTGCGGATTCACGCCACGCTCGCCGACGACATTCCGGACTGGCTGCTCGGCGATGGATCGCGGTTGTCACAAGTCGTCGACAACCTGCTGAGCAACGCCATCAAGTTCACGGCGGTGGGCGAGGTCCGGCTGCGGGCGTTCGTGGCCTACGGCGGCCGCGCGGTGCCGATGCTGCGCATCGACGTCAGCGACACCGGGATCGGCATCGAGGCCGATCGGATGGCGCAGATCTTCCAGCCGTTCGAGCTGGGTGACGCGTCGATGACGCGTCGCTATGGCGGGACCGGCCTGGGCCTGGCCATCAGCACGCGGCTGGCCGACTTGATGGGCGGCTGGGTGCGCGGGGCCAGCGTGCCCGGCGAGGGCGCGACCTTCACGCTGGAGGTGCCGCTGTGCCGCGCGCCCACACCGGAAGTACGGGCCACCGAGCTGCCGCCGCCGTCGCGCCAGCGGTCGCTGCAGGTCCTGGTCGCCGACGACGACCCCGTCAACCGGCAGATCGCCCAGCGTCTGCTGGAGCGGCTCGGTCATCGGGTGCGCACCGTCGCCGACGGCGCCGCGGTCGTCGAAGCGTGGCGGCACGGGCTCGACGACGTGATCCTGATGGACCTCGAGATGCCTGGCCTGAACGGTGTCGAGGCGACGCGCGAGATCCGCCGTGCGCCATCGGCGCGCCGGCCCTGGATCATCGCCGTCAGCGCGCACGACGCCGCCGATCGTCGCGCGTCGTCGCTCAAGGCCGGCATGGACGACTATCTCGAGAAGCCGCTGCAGAGAGACCGCCTGGAGAACGCGATACGGCAGGTTGTCGCTTAACCCCAACCGCCAACCTCCAACCTCCAGCCTCCAGCCTCCAGCCTCAAGCCTCCAACCTCCAGACTCAGGTCGGGAGTTGGGAGTTGGCGTTTGGCGTTTGGGAGTTGGCGTCCTACATCTCGCGGACGCCGCGGCCGAAGGTCAGGAACGCCGCCGACACCACGACCAGGCCGGCACCGCAGGCGACGAGCGCGGTCGGTGCCGACGTCGCGCTGGCCAGTGACCCGACGGCCAGGCCGCCGAGCGGCAGCCCGCCGCGGAAGGCGACCATGAAGATGCTCATGACGCGGCCGCGCATCTCGTCCGGCGCGGCCAGCTGCGCCAGCGAGATCGCCGTCGACGTCACGATGATGAGCGCGACGCTCGTGACCAGCAGCAGGGGATAGGCCACCGCCAGCGTCGGCGCCGTCGCGAAGGCGATCAGGAGCAGCCCGACGAGTATGCCCAGGACGAGCGAGTGGCGGCCCATGTGCGGAGCGCGGCCCCGCCAGGCGACGATGCCGGCGCCCAGGACCGCCCCGGTGCCCGAGCAGATCATCAGGTGGCTGTAACCGTCGATGCCTTGCTTGAAGACGTCCTTGGCCATGACCGGCAGCAGGGTCTGAAGGGGAAAGGCGAGAAACGTCGTCAGGAAGCCGAGGGCGGTGAGCTCGAGCAGGGCCGGCCGGTGACGGACGAAGGACAGTCCGGTGCGCATCTCGTCGGCGATCGAGCGGCGGACGTTGGGCACCTTCCGATCGAGGCGCAGCAGGAGCAGGGCGGCGATGACGACGAAGAACGACAGCCCGTTCAGCAGGAAGCAGACGGCCAGGCCCGCCGCGGCCAGCGTGACGCTGGCGACGAGGGGACCGAGGATGCGGGACAGGTTGAACTGGATCGAGTTGAGGGCGACGGCGTTGGGCAGGTCCTCGCGCGGGACGAGCGCGGGCAGCAGCGACTGGTAGGCCGGGCCGCCGAAGGCCTGGGCGATGCCGGTACAGAACGACAGGGCCAGCACGCCGTAGATGGGCACGTGCGCGGCGCCGCGGAACACGAGAGCGGCGAGCACGAACGCGGACGCCGCCTGCACCAGCTGCGAGCCGATCAGCAGCCAGCGCCGGTCGTGGCGATCGGCGATGACGCCGCCGACCAGCGTCAGCAGCAGGATCGGCAGCTCGCCGACGAAGGCGTCGAGCCCGAGCCAGAACGGCGAGCCGCCGATCGTCAGCACGAGCCAGTTCTGCGCGACCTTCTGCATCCACGTGCCGGACGTCGACAGCACGTTGCCGCACCAGAGCAGCCGGAAGTTGCGGGAGGCGAGCGCCGAGGCGAGGCGGGCAAGCCCGCGGCGCGGCGGCGCGGCGGCGGGCTCCGGGCGGGGGTCCAAGACGCGGGTATCGTACCGCGTTTTCGACCCGTCGTC
>JBDSLU010000453.1:0-35249 GCA_039916225.1 Vicinamibacteraceae bacterium | reverse complement strand
TGCCGTGCATGACCCGACTGCTCTTCGCGGGGCCGGCGTCGATCGAGGAGCTGGCCGCGGCGCTCGATCGGCCGCGGCGCGTCATCCTGCCCTCGGTCGATCGGCTGGAGCGCGCCGGCTATGCCCGACGCGCCGGGGCGCGCATCGATCTGACCAGTCACGCGCGCGAGTGGATCGCCCGGATCTGGTCGCCCCTGCAGATCGACGGCGCGCGCCTGCTCGCCAGCTATCAGCAGCGAGATCTCGCGCTGATGACCCGTTTCCTGACGCGCGCCCGGGCGATCCAGGCCAGGCAGGCGCAGACGCTGCGCGGCTGGCTCGAACAGCCCGGGACCTTGGCGCGCTCGCCCCATCTTCGCGGCGGCCTGTCCCCGGCGGCCCTCCGGCGCGTCGAGCTCTTCGTCGAAGCCGGCCTCGACCGTCCGCTGCCGCTCGCAGCCCTGGCCGCCCGGGCCGGCCTGAGCATCTTCCACTTCGCGCGGGCGTTCCGGGTGTCGACCGGCCTCACGCCGCGCGCGTTTGTCGAAACGCGTCGCATCGCCAAGGCCCGCCAGCTGATTGCCGATACCACGCAAGCGCTCGCGGCCATCGCCGTCGACACGGGCTTCGGGAGCCAGAGCCGATTGACGACGGCCTTCAAGCGGGCCACCGGCTTCACGCCGGCCGCCTACCGTCGCGGCGGCGCCCGCTGACACCCGACTGCGCTCAGGCGGCCTTGCGTCGCGTCGCGGCGGACGTCATCCGCTTGATCAGGTCGGTTTCCTCAGTGCGATACGGCGTGCCGTCGCCGCGGAACACTTCGTGGAACCACACCTCGGGTTCGCGATCGACGTACGGCTTGCGCCACGAGTCCCACGGCAGGTTGGTCTGCGTCTTGCCGGCGACCAGACCCCAGTTGTAGGCGGCGATGCCGTGCCGCGCGAGGACCGGCAGCGAACTGGCGAACGTACTCTTGTTGCCGCGGGCCATGTACTCCGTGCAGAGGAGCGGGCGGTGGTAGCGCTGCAGCAGGACGATCCGCTTCTCGAGCTCGGCGGCGTCGTCGTAGTTGTGGAACGAGATCACGTCCGAGTTGGCGATCTGGACCCGATCCGTGTCCGACATCTTGTCGTCGCTGGACCAGTCGCCGCGCCAGACGCCGCTCGTCAGCGGCTGCGACGGCTTGGCCGTGCGCGCCCAGGCAAACACCTTGGGCAGCAGCGCCAGCACGAGGCCCTCCTTGCCGGCCGGCTCCTTCGCCTTGTAGCTGCTGCCGTTGGTGTTGTCCGGTTCGTTCCAGACGTCCCACGCGAGGACGCGGCGATCGCTGGCAAAGGCGCCGACGACGCCCGTGACGTAGGCCTCGAGCCGCGCGTGCTGCGCGGTGTCCTGCAACGCCAGCGCCCCCGGCCCCTGCACCCAGCCCGAGTTGTGGACGCCCGGCGTCGGCTCGTGCTGCTTGCCCAGCTTCGGCAGCGGGTCCCACACCGAGTCGAACAGCACGAACATCGGCTTGATGTGGTGCTTGTCGGCGATGACCAGGAACTGCTCGATCCGGGCCTTGTAGCCGGCCGCATCCTGCTGCCAGACCAGATCGTGGAGGAACACGCGCATCGTGTTCATGCCGATGGCCGCGGCCCAGCCCAGCTCACGATCGATGCGGGCCGGATCGAAGGTGTCGGCCTGCCACATCTCGAGCTGGTTGATGGCGCTGGCCGGCGAGTAGTTGGCGCCGACGAGCCAGGGCTGGGCGCGATACCACTCCATCGCCTTGGCCTCGGACCAGCGGCCGGCTGGGGCCGTTGGCGGCGTGGTCGGGGCTTGCGCGGCGATCGGCGCGGCCAGCGCGGCGACCAGGACGAACACGGACCTCGAGACACGTAACATTGGGGGCCTCCTGCGAGGAGGGCGACTGTAGCAGAAGTCAGCGGAGGGGCGAGCGGTAGGCGGCAAGTGTCGCGGCCAGCGTGCCCGCCCAGCTGAACCGCTGTGCCTGCGCCAGGCCTCGGGCGCTGGCGTCGGCCCGCACCGCCTCGTGCCGGTACAGCGCCAGCATCGCTCCGGCGAACGCGTCGACGTCGAGCGGATCGACCATCGCGCCGGCGTCGCCGACCACTTCGGGCAACGACGACGTGTTGGCGGTGACCACCGGCGTGCCGCACTGCATGGCCTCGAGCGGCGGCAGGCCGAAGCCCTCGTAGAGCGAGGGGTAGACGAAGCACAGCGCGCCGCGGTACAACGCGCCGAGGTCGTGGTCGGTCAGGTAGCCGGTCGCGGCGATGCGGCCGCGCAACCCCGGATGCCGGACTTGGTAGGCTGCCACCCGATCCGGACGCGCCTGATCGCCGGCCAGCACCAGCGCGAGATCGTCGACCCGCTCCTGCTGCACGAGCCGGGCGAACGCGTCGACGGCGCGGGCCACGTTCTTGCGCGGGTGCGGCGCCTCGAGCATCAGCACGTACGGTCGGCCGGACGGCACGATGCGATCGCGGATCGCGCGGTCAGCGGCGGCGACTCCGGCATGGACGGGATGGAACAGCGCCGTGTCGGCCGCCAGCGGCACCAGCGAGATGCGTTCGGCAGCGATGCCCCGCGCGTACAGCTCGCGGCGCGTCGCCTCGGAGCTGGTGAGGATCCCGTCGCCATCGCGGACGCTGGCGAGCAGTGCCTGTTCGTGCGCGACCTCGTGCGGGCTGGCATCCGGCCGGCTGGCGCGGAGGTCGTAGATGGTGACGAAGCGCCGCGGGCCGCGACCCCGCGGCGCCGGCGGTGGCAGCGGCGTCGTCGCCGAGTGCAGCACGTCGACCGGCGGCTGGGCGTCGACGACCGGCGGGTGGACGCGGGTGTCGAGCAGCGACCCGCCGCTGCGGAGCAACGCGGGCAGCGCCCGGCCGGCCCGCCACACCTTCACGCGGCGATGGGCCGGCACGACCACGGCCCGGAGGCGGCGCGCCAGCCACGAGGCCGGCGGCGCCACCAGCGGCACGTGCGCGAGCGACGGATGATCGCGCAGGTAGTCGGCGCAGCCCTGCCAGGCGAGGCTCGACTCGTTGGCGCAGAACAGCAGCTCGCACTCCGGCGACGCAGCGAGCATCTCCACGAGCTGGCGGTCGACGCGGTGGCTGCCGGCTCGCCCCTGCACCGCAATGTGCCCGACACCGAGGCCGGATATGTCGTAGAGCACGCGGATCGCGGGCATGCGCGCCCAGCGTACGCTGCCTCGCGCCCGCCACCAAACGCGCGGCGCGCGTTGACTTCACGGAACGCCGCGCGTACCGTGCTGGGCAGTGGACGCACGCGGCGACCCTCCTCGCGGGCTTCGGGTCCTCATCACCAACCGCATTCTGCTGACGCGTACCGGCACCGAGGTCTACGTCCGTGACCTCGCCGCCTCGCTGCTGCGCCGCGGCCACCTGCCGATCGTCTACAGCCCGCACCTCGGCGAGATGGCCGCGGAGATCCGCGCCGGCACGGTGCCGGTCGTCGACGACCTCAGCGCAGTCGGCGCGGCGCCCGACATCATCCATGGTCACCATGGCCTCGAGACGCTGGCCGCCCTGCTCGCCTTCCCCGGCGTGCCGGCGATCGCCGTGTGTCACAGCTGGCTCGGATGGCCGGACGCGCCGGTGCTCTTCCCGCGCATCGCCCGCCATCTCGCCGTCGATCACACCTGCCGCGACCGCCTGGTGTTCGAGCACGGCCTGCCGGAAGGCCGCGTCCATGTCCGCCTGAACGCCATCGATCTGGCGCAGTTCCAACCGCGCGGTCCACTGCCGGCGAAGCCGGTCCGAGCCCTGGTCTTCGGCAACAGTGCCGGTGGCGGCTACCTGCAGGCCATTCAACAGGCGTGCGCCGCGCACGGCATCGCCGTCGACGTCGCCGGCTATCGCGCCGGCACGGTGCTCGGCCGACCGCAGGACGTGCTCGGGGGCTACGATCTCGTCTTCGCCAAAGGCAAGGCGGCGCTCGAAGCCGCCGCCGTCGGCGCCGCGGTGGTGCTGGCCGACGTGAGCGGCATCGGGCCGATGGTGACGACGCAGAACTTCGCCGAGCTGCGCCCGCTGAATTTCGGGATCCGCACGCTGCGACACGAGGCGTCCGTCGAGGTGATCGCGCGCGAGGTGGCCCGTTACGACGCCGCCGACGCCGCCGCGGTCTCGCGTCGCGTCCGCGAGACGGCCGGCCACGAGACGCTGGTCGACGAGCTGCTCGATCTCTACGCCGAGGTCCTGGCCGAACGGGTCGGCGTCGTCGACGACCCGGCCGCGGAGCTGCGCGCCGCCAGCCGCTATCTCGAAGGGCTGGCCGGCCCACTGCGCCAACGCGACCTGCTGCACGGCCTGGTCGCCAGCCTCATGCGGTTGCCACTGGCGACGCGACTGCTGCGGTGGCGCGCCGCCCGCGAGCGACGCGGGCATCCGCTGCAGGAGCTGCTCCAGTCGCTCGACCGATCGTGAGCGCGGTCAGTCGGGCGTCAGCCGACGACACCTGCGGTGCGCCCATGGACGGTGGCCTCGATCGCCGCGCGCACCGGCAACACATGCTGGCGATAGCGGATGATCTCGGTGTAGCGCCCTTCCCGGACGCGTTGCTCGCCGTAGCGCTCGTAGCCCGGCAACTCGGATCGGAAATCCTCCAGCAGCAGCGCGGTCGCGGCCGGGCGCAGGCATTCGACGGCAAAGGCGCCGCGGCCGAAGCGCTCGAGGGCGGCGTGCACCTCGGACTGCAGCTCGGGATACTGCAGCGCCGCGTCGATCTTGCGATCGAGCGCGGCGTCGTCGAGGCGCAGCCACAGTGCCGCGGCGCGGCTCGACTCCGGGCAGACGTCTGGCCGGCCTTCGAGCAGGAAATCGCGATTCTCGATCGGCCGTCCGGTGCGACGGCTGGCCAGCGCCACCGCGCCATCGATCACGAAGCGGCACACGTCGTGCGACGGGTTGAAGCCCTCGACGGCGTCGCCGGCGACCTCATCGATGTTGGCGTCGACCAGCGCCTCGGCCAGTTCGTCGACCAGATCGACGAACACCTCGACGCGGCCGTCGAGCAGCAGCCGGTAGATGTCCTTGTCCGCGTAGCGGCCGTAGAGCGGGCCGGGCCGCGAGCCGACGCGGGCGAGGACGGCGTCGGTCGACGCCATGCGCGACGCCGCCGCTCCGCCCGATCCCTCGGTCAGGCAGCAGTAGAGCGGGCGGGTCCGCTCCATCCAATGGAACGCCCGCAACTCGTGTCCGGGGTGCGCCACGATCATCGCGCTGCTGCTCACGCGTCCGCCCTCTGCCAAAGCCTGCGCCGCGACACCACTCGGCTGCGCCTCGTTCGGCGCCGCTATTGTAGGGCCGACCGGCCGACATCCCGTTGCGCGTCGGCCGTGCTTGCGCGATCACAGGCGATGGTGCGAGCGTCGAAGAGATGAAGGAGCTGTCACAGGAGGCGCACGGCCGAGTCGGCCAGACCGGCCTGGTGCGCGTCCGTGGCGCGCGTGAGCACAATCTCAAGAACGTCGACGTCGACATTCCGCGCGACGCGTTGGTGGTGTTCACCGGCGTCTCCGGCTCCGGCAAGTCGTCGCTGGCCTTCGGGACGCTCTACGCCGAAGCGCAGCGGCGCTACCTCGAATCGGTGTCGCCGTACGCACGACGTCTCTTCCATCAGCTGGGTGTCCCGGACGTCGACGAGATCGACGGGCTGCCGCCGGCCGTCGCCCTGCAGCAGCAGCGCGGCGCGCCGACGACGCGGTCCTCCGTCGGCAGCGTCACCACCATCTCGAACCTGTTGCGGATGCTCTACTCGCGCGCCGGCACCTATCCGCGCGGCGCCGAGATGCGGCACGCCGAGGATTTCTCGCCCAACACGCCGCAAGGCGCCTGCCCGACGTGCCACGGCCTGGGCCGGATCTACGACGCCACCGAGGCGTCGATGGTGCCCGACGATCGGCTGACCATCCGCGAGCGTGCCATCGCCGCCTGGCCGCCGGCCTGGTACGGCCAGAACCTGCGCGACATCGCCGTCACCCTCGGCTACGACGTCGACACGCCGTGGCGCGATCTGCCGCGCACGGATCGCGACTGGCTGCTCTTCACCGACGAGCAGCCGACGGCGCCGGTCTACGCCGGCCTCACCCCGGCCGAGACGCGCCGCGCGCTGAAGCGCAAGGAGGAGCCCAGCTACATGGGCACCTTCAGCGGCGCCCGCAAGTACCTACTCCAGACGTTCGCCACCACCGAGAGCGCGTCGATGAAGAAGCGCGTGGCGCGCTACCTGATCGGCGCCGACTGCCCCGCCTGTCAGGGTCGCCGCCTGCGGCCCGAGGCCCTCGCGGTCAGGTTCGCCGGCCTCGACATCGCCGCCATGTCCCGCCTGACGCTGGCCGCGCTCCTCGCGCGCCTGCGTCCGTTCGCGCAGGGCGACGCCGCGGCGCTCGCCACCCTGCCACCGCATCATCCCGAGCAAGCGCTCGTGGCGCAGCGCATCGGCGAGGATCTCGTCGCCCGCCTCGACGTGCTGCTCGATCTCGGCCTCGGTTACCTGACGCTCGAGCGCAGCACGCCGACGCTGTCACCCGGCGAGCTGCAGCGGCTGCGGCTGGCCACGCAGGTGCGCTCCAACCTGTTCGGCGTGGTCTACGTGCTCGACGAGCCGTCGGCCGGGCTGCATCCGGCCGACACCGAGGCCCTGCTGCGCGCCCTCGATCGCCTGCGGGCGTCGGGCAACTCGCTGTTCGTGATCGAGCACGAGCTCGACGTGGTGCGTCACGCCGACTGGATCGTCGACGTCGGCCCCGGCGCGGGAACGGGCGGCGGCGAAGTGCTCTACAGCGGTCCGCGCGAGGGTCTTCGCCATGTCGAACGCTCGGTGACCCGGCGCTACCTCGACGCCGCCGCGCCCGCACCGCGGACACCGCGGCCACCTCGCGGCTGGCTTCGCCTCGAAGGCATCACCCGCAACAACCTGCACGACCTCGACGCCCGGTTTCCGCTCGGGGTCATGACCGCGGTCACCGGCGTCTCGGGCTCGGGCAAATCCAGCCTGGTCAGCCAGGCACTGCACGATCTCGTCGTCGCCCACCTCGGACACGCCTCGACGGCCGATGCCGGCGACGGCGGCATCGCCGATCCCATCGACCTCGATCGGCCATCGGCGGCGCCTACCGACGGCCGGATCGTCGGCGGCATGGAGCGGCTGCGGCGTCTGGTCTGTGTCGATCAGAAGCCGATCGGCCGCACCCCGCGCTCGAACCTGGCCACCTATACCGGGCTGTTCGACCACGTGCGCAAGCTGTTCGCGGCGACGAAAGCGGCCCGCGCCCGCCGCTACGACGCCGGCCGCTTCTCGTTCAACGTCGCCAAGGGCCGTTGCGACCACTGCGCCGGCGAAGGCTTCGTGATGGTCGAACTGCTCTTCCTGGCCAGCGTCTACACGCCGTGCCCGACCTGCCAGGGCGCCCGCTACAACGCCAAGACGCTGGAGATCCGCCATCGCGACAAGACGATCGCCGACGTCCTGGCGATGACCGTCGACGAGGCCGCCGCGTTCTTCGACGGCGAGCCGGCGCTGCGGGGCCCGCTCGGCGTGCTGCGCCAGGTCGGGGTCGGCTACCTGCGTCTCGGCCAGCCGGCCACCGAGCTGTCGGGCGGCGAAGCGCAGCGGATCAAGCTGGCCACCGAGCTGCAGCGCACCGGCCGCGGCGAGACGCTCTACGTCCTCGACGAGCCGACGACCGGCCTGCACCCCGCCGACGTCGAGAAGCTGCTGGTGCAGCTCGCCGGCCTGGTCGACGCCGGCAACACCGTCGTCGTGGTCGAGCACGACATGCAGGTCGTCGGCGCCAGCGACTGGGTCATCGACGTCGGGCCCGGCGCCGGCGAGGAAGGCGGGCGCATCGTCGCCACAGGCCCGCCAGCCGAGGTCGCCCGCGCCGCTGGCAGCCGCACGGCGCCCTACCTCCGCCGCGCGATCTAGTTCGTCGGCCGCTTCACGAACTGCTTCTCGTCGACGGCGATGACGACGACCGCGAACGGCGTCCCGGCGTCGTCGGTCACGGTCGGCAGCGTCCCGCCGAACGGCGTGGCGCCGACGGTCGTGGCGTCGGCGTAGGGCACGAACACCATCATGTGCGGATGCCAGGCCCCGACCTCGCCGAGATGCTGGTGCGCCGAGAACATGTAGGCGAAGGTGGCGCCGTCGCGCGCCGGCAATTCGCCGCGGGCGTAGGCAGCCTCGACCGCCACGGCAATCTGATCCGGACGCGTGCCGGCCAGGCCCAGCCTGGTGCGGAGCTCGTAGTACGGGAGCACGGTGCGAGCGGCTGGCGCGGTGAAACAGATCGGTGCGTGCACGGTCGGGTCGTAGACCAGATCGCGCAGCGGTGCCGGCGTGTAGGTCGGCGCGGAGAAGCCGCGCATCACCAGGCACACCGCGCCGTTGTCGCCCTGGCTGGCCACCTCGTAGCCGGCTTTCGTCAACACCTTCACCGTCGCGCGATCGGCAATCAGCGCTGGTGCGGCACTGCGGGCCATGGCGATCTCGACGTCGCGCGGCAACAGGTAATCGGCGATCGGGGGAAACGCGCGGGCTGTGGGGGCCTGGCTGGCCGGGCCCTGGCTGGCGGGGCTGGGGCTGGCTGGGCTCGGGCTGGCTGGGCTCGGGGCGGCCGCAGCGGCTGCGGTCATGGCGATCAGCAGCGGCACGGTCAGCAATGGCAGGGCAGAAAACGACTGTCTCGTGATCACGGGGTCCTCCTGATGGATCTGCCGCTATTACGGACCCCGCGGCCGCCAGGATACGGACCGGCCGTCGTCCGCATCAGGGCAGCGCGGCTCGCTACCAGAGGACGACGCTGTCGGCAGCGTCGAGCAGCCAGGTGATGTGCCAGAAGTCGGCGATGCGCGAGACGCGGCCGTCGGTCACCTCGAGCATCGTCGCCGAACGCGGCGTCCACCGATCGTCGACGCGGTGCAGGATGATCACGGCGGGTTCGCCGTCGACTTCGCCGGCGGCCATCCGCCACGGCACGCGCACGCTGGCGTACTTGCCGAAGTACGGCGAGGTGGCGAGCGGCCCGGCGAAGGCATCGGCGACACGGAGCCGGGCATCCGCGGCGATGAGCGCGCGCAGGCCGTCCCAGTCCTGCTGGTTGAAGCGCTCCACGTAGAGCCGCAGCAGCCGCTCGATCTCCGGCGTCTTCGGCTTGCGCGTCGGCATCCGGGCGTCTGCCGACGCCAGCTTGCCGCGGCCGCGGCTGAGCGCGGCCTTGACGCCGCCGACGGTGGAATCGACGAGCGTCGCGACGTCGTCGAGCGGGTAGTCGAAGACGTCCTTCAGCAGGACGCAGGCGCGCTCCATCGGCGGCAGGCCGAGCACGAGATGCTCGACGGCCCGGCCGAGCGCCGGCCCGGTTGGTTCCACCGGCGCGACGGCGTCGGCCACCGCGGCATCCGCCTCGGCTTCTTCGCGGACACCGCGCCGGCGCAGCAGATCGATGCAGCGGTTGTGGGCGATGCGGAACAGCCACGGCCCGAGCGGCCGGGCGTCGTCGAACGTGTCCAGCTTGCGATAGGCGTGGAACAGCGCCTCCTGGACCACATCCTCGCCGTCCAGCACCGAGCCCGTCATCCGCGCGCAGTAGCGCAGCAGCCGGGGACGGATCTGCGGGATCGTCTCGAGAAAGGCGAGGTAGCGGCTGTCGAACACGCCCCGGTCGTCCGGAGTGGCGGCATCGGTCATGTCGCTGTTACGCGGCCCGGGCGCTGAAAGATACGGCGGCCGTTCGGCGACGCGGTGTCGGGGACGGCCTTTCAGACCGGCGGGCGCTTCGGCTGGGGTCCGTAGACGATGACACGCTCGATGAACAACGCCGCGTCCGGCGGGAGCGGCCGCATCTTGATGCGGACGGTGTGCGGGCCGGCGGCCAGCTGGTAGCGCCAGAAGGGCGCATAGCGGCGCCGCGCGTGGTTGGTCGGCAGCTCGACGATCTCCGGCGCCTGGCCGTCCACGGACACCTCGGCCGTCAGCACGACGTCCTTGGCAGGTTCAGCCCGGGCCCCGCCCTGGACGACGAAGCCGACGCCGTCGAAGGTGAACGTCGCCTCGTCGGTGACGCGCTGGCGGAGCACCTGCTCGGCGACCGGGAAATGCCCCTCGAAGTTCTGTTCGACGCGAACCGGCACGATCGGCTGCCGGGTGAACTGGACCCGGTCGTCCGAGACCGTGCCCCCGGCCCGGCGAATCTGCGCCTGCGCGTGCTTCAGGCTGAGGGCGTAGGCGTCGTTCAGCGAGACGCCGGCGAACGGAAACGGCTTGGCCTCGATGGCCGCCAGGCCCTGCGTCCACTGGGCCGGGATCTTCGCGTAGCCGAGCATCGTGCCGAGGATGCCGGCGGCCGACGAGGGGTTGCAGTCGGAGTCCTGGCCGGCCCGCGTCGAGATGGCGATGGTGCGCGTCATGTCGCCGTTGCCATAGAGCAGCCCCAGCACGACGTAGGCGGCGTTGAGCCGCGCGTCGATATTGAACGCCGCGAAGACGCCTTCGGCGCAGCCGACGTCCTCGGCCCACTGCTTCTGGATCTCGAACCAGGCCTGCTTCCAGTCGCTCGGGTACTTGGCGTGGAGCGCGATCACGCCGTCGATCGTCTGGCGGAACCGCGTGCCGGCCGGGATCGCCTTGATGCTCTCGGTGACGATCGCCTGCACGTCGTCGCGGACGAACGCCTGCGAGTACATCGTCGCCACGAACACGCCGCCGTACCAGCCGTCGCCGGAATTCATGATGTGGCCGACGCGATCCGACAGCTCGGCCGCCGCGCCGGGCAACCCCGGCGACATCAGGCCGATGAAATCGGCTTCGATCTGGAAGTCGATGTCGTCGGCATCGGGGTTGTTCAGCCAGTGTCCCGATGCGGGTGGCGTCAAGCCGCGCAGCAGGTTGTGCCGGGCCATCTGGTTGGCGTGCCACAGCTGGTAGCCGGCGTGGGCGAAGGCATCGGCGAAGCGCGCCGCCGGCGCCTCGATCCCGTGCTCCTCGATCACCTTGACGAACGTCAGGTCGACATAGACGTCGTCGTAGAGGCCGGGCGATGTGTCGAACGCCTCCGGCAGCCGGCGCTCGTGCCAGGCGATCGGCGTGTAGTCCGGGATCATCGTCCCGTTGTAGCGAAACTCGGTCGGGCCGCCGAAGGTGACGCCGATGGTCTGGCCCGCCCACCCGCCTTTGATCTTGTCGCGCAGCACCTCGGTCGTGAGCGTGACCGGTGTCTGGGCGGCCGCGAGTGACGGAAGGACCAACGCGACGAGGACGGCGGCGGCAGCGGATCGCTTCATGGACGGTCTCCGTGGCTGGGTCACGAGCGGCGGTCGAGCAAGGTAGCACGGCGCCAGGCGTCGAGGATCACCGCGCCGACGATGACGCCGCCGGTGACGATGCGCTTGGCCGGCTCGGTGGCGCCAGCCTGCGCCAGCCCGCTTTGCAGCACGGCGATGATCAGGACCCCGAGGAAGCTGCTGATCACGGAGCCGCGGCCGCCCATCAGGCTGGTGCCGCCGATGACGACGGCGGCGACGGCCGACAGCTCGAGACCGATGCCGCTGTTGGGATCGGCGGACTCGAGATAGGCGAGATGGAAGACACCGGCCAGGCCAGCGAGCGCCCCCGACAGGGCGAACACCGCCGCCACGACCGGGCGCGGATCGATCCCGGACAGACGCACCGCCTCGGCGTTGGTGCCGATGGCGACGAGATAGCGGCCGAAGACCGTCCGCACCAGCAGCAGCTGACCGGCCACCACCACGAGCACGGCGACCAGGAATGCCGGCGAGAGGCCGAGCCCAGGCAGCGGCGTGCCGATGGCGCCGATGCTGCCGCCGACGTACACCGACCGCGATCCGGTCACGAGATAGGCCGTGCCGCGGGCCGCTTCGAGCATGCCGACGGTGACGATGAACGAGGGCACCGCCCAGCGCACGGTGACGAAGCCGCTGAGCGCGCCGGCCGCCACGCCGACGGCCAGACAGACGCCGATGGCCAGCGGCAGCGGAAGGCGCCACTCGACGAGGGCGATCGCCAGCACCGCCGAGCCGAGCGCCAGCACCGAGCCGACCGACAGGTCGATGCCGCCGGCAATCAACACCAACGTCAGGCCGACGGCGATCACGGTCAGCGCCGGAATCTGGTTGGCCAGCGTCGTGAACGTCAGCGGGCTCAGGAAGTGGTCGGTCGCCGTCGCGAAGAGGGCCACCAGGGCAACGAGCACGCCGATCAGACCGAGGTATTCGGCGAAGGCGCGCGGACGTCGGGGCGCGGTCACCGCGCCTCCGGAGTGGAGGGCGGCGCCGCCAGCGGGTGGCGGGCCTCGCCGGTCGCCGACGCCTGGTAGGCGCTGAAGGCCGCCGCCGTGATCGCGGCTTCGTCGAAGTCGCGCCGATCGAAAGTCGCCACCAGTTGCCCGTCCGACAACACGGCGATGCGGTCGCACAGCGCCATCAGTTCGGGCAGCTCACTCGACACGACGACCAGCGCCTTGCCCCGCGCCGCCAGGTCGCGCAGCGCGGCGTGGACCGTCTGCTTGGCGCCGACGTCGATGCCGCGCGTCGGCTCGTCGATCAGCAACACGTCGGCGCCGCGCAGCAGCCAACGGCCGATCAGCGCCTTCTGCTGGTTGCCGCCGCTCAGCTCGGCGACCGGCTGGTCGATCGACTGGCTGCGGATGGCGAACTGCTCGCGGATCGCCTCGGCCGTCGCGTTTTCGCGCCGGGTGTCGATCCAGCCGCCGCGGGCGAGCCGCGGCAGCACCGCCAGCGTCAGGTTGGCGCGGAGCGACTGGGTGAGGCACAAGCCCTGCGTCCTGCGATCTTCGGGAACGAAGCCGATGCCGGCACGTACGGCATCCCGCGGCGAGCGGATATCCAGTGGCGGCCCGTCGTCTCGCGAGATCCGGCCCGCTGTCGGCCGATCGGCGCCGACGATGGCCCGCAGCGTCTCGCTCCGGCCGGAGCCGACGAGACCCGCCAGCCCCAGGATCTCGCCGTGCCGCACCGTGAAGCCGACGTCGCGCGGCAGCCGGCCGCGGGTCAGGCCTTCGACGCGCAAGGCGACGGCTCCGGTAGCGCCGGATGCGTGCGTGCTGCGCGCCAGGACGCCCTCCCCCACCATCAGCCCGACCAACTCGTCGAGCGATGCCTGACTGGCGTCGCGCTCGCCGACGATCCGGCCATCGCGCAGGATCGTGATGCGGTGGCAGAGGCGGCGGATCTCCTCGAGCCGATGGCTGATGTAGAGGATGGCCGTGCCCGACGCGGCGAGGCGGCGCAGGTGATCGAAGGCGCGGCCGATTTCGGCGTCGGTCAGGGCGGCGGTCGGCTCGTCGAGGATCAGCACGCGGCAGGGCTGCGCGAAGGCCGCCGCCAAGGCGACCAGCTGCTGCTGGCCGACGCCGAGCCGGCCGGCTGGCAGATCCGGGTCGAGCGTATCGAGGCCGACCATCCGCAACGCGGCGATGGCCTGGGTCCGCAAGGCACGCGTCGCGACGACGCCAACCCGGTGCGGCAGATCGGCCAGGAACAGGTTCTCGGCGACGCTGAGCGTCGGGATCAGGTTCAGCTCCTGGAGCACGATCTGGACGCCGGCGCGCTGCGCGTCGCGCCGGTTGCGCGGCCGATACGGTTCTCCGGCCAGATGCATCGCCCCGCTATCGGGGGCGATCAGGCCGCTCACGATCTTCGACAGCGTCGACTTGCCGGCGCCGTTGGCGCCCATCAGCGCGTGGATCTCGCCGGACTGCAGCGACAGCTCGATGTCGGCCAGCACCGGCGCGGCGTAGCGCTTGCCGATGCCGCGCAGCCGCACCAGCGGCGCCGCCGCAGCCGCCGTGGTCCCCGGCTCGGTCATTTCGGCGCGGCGACCACGTCGACCGGCGTCTGGCGATCCTGCGGCGTCGTCTCGCCCTTGAGGATCGTCAGCGCGTACTCGATACCGTAGACCGCCAGCTTGTCGCCGTGCTGGTCGGCGGTGGCGGCGATGCGTCCTTCCTTCAGCAGTTGCTGCACGGCCGCGATGTTGTCGAAGCCGGCGACGACGGTCGTGCCGATGCGGCCGGCCTGACGCACCGCGGCGGCGGCGCCGAGCGCCATGTTGTCGTTGCTGGCGAGGATGGCGGCCAGGTCGGGGTGCTCGCGCAGCAGCGCCGCGGCAATGGTGTTGGCTTCATCCTGCTCCCAGTGCGCGCTCTGCACCGAGACCACCGTCATGCCGGCCTCGCGCATGGCGTCCTCGAAACCGAGACGACGCTGCTGCGCGTTGAACGCCGTCGGGATGCCTTCGAGGATCGCGACTTTGCTGTCGCGCGGTAACCTCGGAGCCACGGCCAGGCCCACCGCCTTGGCCCCGGCGCGATTGTCGGGGCCGACGAACGGCACATCGATGCCGGCCAGCTTCAGGGTGGCGTCATCGAGCTTGTTGTCGATGTTGACGACGACCAGCTT
Source organism: Vicinamibacteraceae bacterium (assembly GCA_039916225.1). GTDB lineage: Bacteria > Acidobacteriota > Vicinamibacteria > Vicinamibacterales > Vicinamibacteraceae > JBDSLU01. The sequence continues at coordinate 20,799 of JBDSLU010000453.1, read as the reverse complement.
CTGCCGCAGCGCCTTGGCCAGTACCGGCACCAGCGCCCGCGAATCGGCCGGCGCGATGACAATCGCATCGACGCCCTGGGCCATCATCTGCTCGACCAGCGCCACTTGCTGCGACAGGTCGCTCTCGTTGCGGATGCCGTTCACGATCAGCGTGTAGGCGCCGTTGCTGGCCGCCTGGTGGGCCTTGGCGCCGTCGGCCATCGTCACGAAGAACTCGTTGGCGAGCGACTTCATCACCAGCGCGACCCGCGGCGGACCTTTCTTCGCGGCCGGCCCGGACGCGGGCGACGGATCACCGCCGCAGGCGGTCACCAGACAAGCCGCCGCGAGGGCACCGAGCGCGACGCGGAGTGGGCGCAGCGCGTGGGAACGGAGCAGGATGGGCATGGTGACTCGTCTCGGGCTGGGACTCGCAGGGGCCGGCCGGCCGCGGCTCAGGAACTGGCCGTCGGCGACGGCTGGAGCTGCAGCCAGGCGTCGATCTCGGCGCGATGCGGTGCCGAGGCGCGCGCCCCATGTCGGGTGACGGAGATCGCCGCGGCGGCGCTGGCGAACCGCGCGGCATCGATCGTCGAGCGCCCCTCGATCAGCGCCACGGCGAGGGCGCCGTTGAAGACGTCGCCAGCGGCCGTAGTGTCGACGGCGTCGACCGCGAACGCCGGCAGGTGCGCCGCGCCACCGGGACCGGAGACGAAGGCGCCGGCGGCGCCGAGCGTGATCACCACCTCGGGCACGCCGCGGTCATGCAGCGACCGCGCGATCGTCGGCCACGCGCCCACGGCACCGCCCTCGAGCCCGGTGAGCGCGGCGACTTCATGCTCGTTGGGCGTCAACAGCCCCACCGTCGCCAGGAGCGCGTCCGGCAGCGGCTGGGCCGGTGCGGGGTTGAGAATCAGGCGCGCCTGACGCCGGCGCGCCAGGGTGGCCGCGGCCTGCACGGTGGCGAGGGCAATCTCGAGCTGCACCAGCACGACGTCGCCGGGCTCGACGATCGTCTCGAGCGCTGCGAGGTCGCCCGGCTGAAGCTCGGCGTTGGCGCCGGAGGCGACGGCAATGACGTTCTCTCCGGCAGCGTCGACCAGAATCAGGGCGATCCCCGAGGCGGCACCAGGGATCCGTCGTACGAAGCGCACGTCGATGCCTTCGGCGGCCAGGTTCGCGACGGCGCGATCGCCGATGTCGTCGGTGCCGAGCGCGGTGACGAACACGACCGGCGCGCCGGCCCGCGCCGCCGCCACCGCCTGGTTGGCGCCCTTGCCACCACCGGTGACGCGAAAGTCGCCGCCGGTCACGGTTTCACCAGGCGACGGCAGGCGCGAGACCCGGACCGTCATGTCGGTGTTGGTGCTGCCGACGACCACGACCTTTGCCACTCGGATGCCCTCGGACGTCAGCGTGCCGCCCTCGACGTGAGAACGCGCGAGCGGAGTATACGGCCGACTCGACGAGAGTGGCGTTGACGCCCTCGATCGCGGGCGCGATACTCGCCGGCCTCCGGTCGCGCCGACGCTCCCCCTGCCTGACCGATCGGAACCCTCGCCTTTCATCAGGAGGTCGCATGGCTGCACATGGCCTGCGCGTCGGAGCGTTGCGTACCTGGGCTCTCGTCCTCACGGGGATTGCCACGGTCGGCGTCGCCGGCGGCGTCGCCGCGACACAGACCCCCTCCTTCGACGCATGGTGGGGCCGCGATGCGGCATCGACGGCCGCGGCGCGCGTCCGCGTGGAGACGGCGACCACGACGACACCGTCGCCTCTGCCGGCCAACACCCTCGACCGGTTGCATTACTGGAGTCACGTCGCCATCGATTCGAGCGGCCTGGATCACGCGCCGGCCGGCGTCGGCGATCCACACACGTTCGGTCATCACCTCGGGCCCGGTCGCGCCAGTCGCGCGATGGCCATCGTCCGCATCGCGATGTTCGAAGTGGTGAACGCGATCGATCGGCGCTACGAGAGCTATCTGCGCGCGCCGGTCGTCGGCCCGGCCGCCTCGATGGACGCGGCGCTGGCGCAGACCGCGCACGACACGCTGGTGTCGCTCTATCCGTCGCAGAAGGCGCATTGCGATCAACTGCTCGCCGCCGACCTGGCGCAGATGCCGAACGGCAACGCCAAGCAGGCCGGCATCCTGCTCGGCAAGCTGGTCGCAGCCGCCATCCTGTCCAAGGTGCGCGACGACGGCTCGAACCACGCCGAGCCGCTCTACGGCGTCGGCTACATTGCCGGCACTGGCGCCGGCGAGTGGCGTCAGGATCCGATCAGCCTGCTGCCGCCCGCGCTCGGCGCGAAGTGGGGCAGCGTGCGTCCGTTCGTGCTGCCATCGGGCAAGGCCTTCCGGGCGCCGGCGCCGCCGCCGCTCTGGAGCCCGGCCTACGCGGCCGCCTACAACGAGGTGAAGAAGCTGGGCGGCGACGGGATCGTCACGCCCACGCTGCGAACGCCGAATCAGGCGCTGATCGGTCTCTACTGGGCCTACGACGGCACACCATCGCTCTGCGCGCCGCCCCGGCTCTACAACCAACTGCTCGAGGTGATTGCCACCGAGATGCGATCGGACGTCGTCGATCAGGCCCGCCTGTTCGCGCTCGCCAACGTCGCGATGTCCGACGCCGGCATCGCCATCTGGGAGTCGAAGTACTTCTACAAGCTGTGGCGACCGGTGACGGCGATTCGCGAGGCCGATCCCGGTACCGGGCCGTCGGGCGTCGGTAGCTCAATGGCGTGACCGTCGGCAGCAACGGCGCCATCAGGCCTCTGCTGCCGCGCAGCTTCCGGAAGCTGTCGCAGGCCGAGGAGGAGAACGGACAGAGCCGCATCTACCTGGGCATCCACTGGTCGTTCGACAAGACGGCAGGCATCGCGCAGGGCCGGCGGATCGCCGACTACGTGTTCACGAACGCCTTCCGGCCGCTGCGCTGAAGGGCCGTTTTCAGGCCGGCTTCTCGACGACGTAGGCGATCCGCGACAGCCGCCGCTCACGGGTCAGGTCGTGCACGGTGCGAAAGAAGGTCTGCAGGCCCGCGAAACGGGCCTCGCCTTCGATCGTCAACAGGGCCTCGCGTCGAGCGGCCCGGGCGGCGTGCCAGCGGCCCGCCACCAGCGCGGCGTTGGCAGTCACGTCTTCCTGGTGGATCAGGCGCAGGCCGCTCTGCGCGATGAGCGTCTCGTTCAAGCCGGCCGGCAGAAAGACGAAGAGTCCGATCGAGCTGCGCCGGGCCAGTTCGTCGTTGGTCACCGGCCCGGAAATCACCACCGGGTCGGTGAAGAGCGACCGGCCGCCGGGCCGCAGCACGCGGCTCCACTCGGCGAGCACGCCGGCGCGATCCGGAAAGTGGTTCATCGAGTCGATGCAGAGGAGCGCGTCGAAGGCCCCGTCGTCGTAGGGCAGGCGGCTGGTGGCGTCGGCCTGACGGAACTGGACGCGATCGCCGGCGCCGGCCGCGGCGGCCAGGCGACCCGCGGTCTCGACGCCGCGCTCATTGGCGTCGACGCCGGTGACGCGGCAGCCGGTCGTGCGCGCCAGATGGATGGCCGGGCCGCCCGACCCGCTGGCGACCTCGAGCACGTGCGAGCCGGCGTCGAGGCCGAGCAGCGGCAGCAGCCGATCGTATTCGTCGACGGTCAGCCAGCTGTTCTGGCCGATGTCGGTGCCGAACGTCTCCTTGCGGATGGCGTCGAGGACCTGCTCGGTGAAGTGCTGGTAGGTGCTGTCGAAAAGATCGATGCGTTCGGTCATGACGTTCGCGATCGGCGCGAGTGTACATGCAGAGGGCCGCCCTCAGGCGGCCCTCTCCGAAAAGTACGCAGATTCTACAAGTTGCTCGGAGCAAGCTCCGAGCATGCTCCGAGCAAGGCCCCACTAGAACGAGAAGCGGACGGCGAACTGGATTTGGCGCGGGGTGCCGAGACCGACGGTCCGGCCCACCGTGCTGCTGAGCCGACCGAAGGTGCCGGCCGCCGCCGCGGTGTAGGGCTGGCCGGGCTGGACGCGGTTCGCCTCGCTCAGCGCCGCGGTCGGAATCGCCTGCGGCAGGGTCCCGATCGGGTTGCTGAAATTGACCGTGTCGAACAGGTTGAACACCTCGGCGCGGAACTCGAGGTCGCGCCGGGCGCCGGCGTTGAAGTGCTTGGCGAAGAACATGTCGACCTGCTTCGAGCCCGGGCCGTGGATCGCGTTGCGCTCCATGTTGCCGAAGGTGCCCGGCGCCGGCGTCGCGAAGGCGGCAGGGTTGAGGAACAGCAGCCCGCCGTCCTTGATGAACGGGTCGACGCCGGGGACCGCGTCGGGCCGGCGCACGTTGCGCGACGCGCCGCCGCCGGGGACGTTGATGACGGCGATGCGACCCGCGGCGGGGTTGGCGAAGATGCTGCCGGTCGCGTCCTGGTAGACGATGTCCGGCCGGACGATCTGGACCGGGACCGGCAGTCCGCTGCGCGCGTTGACGATGCCGCCGACGTCCCAGCCGCCGAGGAGCGCCTGCGTCAGCGTGCCGGCGTCGGCGCCGAAGGTCCGCCCGTGTCCGAACGGCACCGTGTAGAGCACGCTCAGGTTGAAGGTGTGGCGGACGTCGAAGTTGTTGTAGCCGTTCTCGTACTCGAACTGGTCGAGCGTGCGCGCGTTGTTACCGGCGGTGTTGGCCTCGTTCGAGCCGCCCGAGGTGCCGCGGCTGCGGCCCAGCGTGTACTGGACGTTCATCGCCAGCCCGCTGGCCGAACGGCGGTTCAGCGACAGCATCATCGCGTTGTACTCGTCGTGGCCGCCACTGGTCTTGAAGTCGACCTCGGCGTAGGGGTTCTGGACCCGCGTCACCTGGCCGGCCGCGTTGCGCTCGACCAGCGAGAACTCGCGGATGACGAAGGCGGCGCTGGCCGGCGTCGGGTTGGTCACCACGTCGACGATCTGGTTGCCGACGCTGCGCAGGAACAGGTTCCGCCCCTGGCTGCCGACGTAGGCCGCCGTCGCGGTCAGGCCGTCGCGGAACTCGCGCTGCACCGACGCCGTGTACTGGTAGACCTTCTCGGGGATGTTGTATTCGGCGGCGTAGGCGCGCGGCTGGTAGCTGCGGTTGTTCGGGTTGCTGGTGAAGTTGGCGACCAGCGCCCCGGTGTCGATCGGGAACGCCAGCAGCGGGCCGGTGCTGAGCGTGGTGTTGACGCGGTCGCTCTCGATCGGCTGGATGAGGTCCTCGCCCTGACCCGGCCCGACGAACACGCCGAAGCCGCCGCGCAGCACGGTCTTGCCGGCGTTGTAGGTCGCGGCCACCCGCGGCTGGATGTTGTTCTTCTTCGTGCCGTGCAGGTCGACGGTGTTCGGATCGAGCGTGCCGGTGTCGAGGTTGAACTTGACGAACAGGTCGTCCTTCACCGTCAGCGGCGTGTAGTAGTCGTAGCGCAGCCCGTAGTTGAGCGTCAGGCGCGGCGACAACTTCCACTCGTCCTGGGCGAACGCCACGAAGTACTGCTGGCGGGTCTCGCGCATCCCGGTCGCGCCGTTGTTGAAGACGCTGGGCGCGCTGATGTCACCGGCGTACTGGATGCCGGACGGCGTGTTGGCCAGGAACGCGGCGAGGTTGGCGAACGAGTAGGTGGTGCCGCCCTGCTGGTCGAACGACATGCCGATCAGCCGGGCGTCGACGCCGAGCTTGGTCAGGTGGTTGCCGCGGACCAGCGTCGTGGTGTTGGCCAAGGCGATCGACCACGGGTCGTAGAGGGCGGCGCGACCGTTGGTGGCGCTGTTGGCGCGGACGAGGCCGCCCGGCACGACGATGCCCGACGACGCACTCTGGCCGGCGATGCCGGTGTTGGCGATCGAGCCGCTCAGGTTGAACGCCTGGTTGCCGAAGTCGATGCCGTTGACGACCGGCGCGACACCGGCGATGCTCGCCTTCGGCGCGTTGAAGCCGACCTTGAACTCGGTCAGCAGCCCGGCGTTCAGCGTGCCCTGGACGTTGAAGATGGCGTTGGTCGGGTTGTTGGTGACCTTGACCGTCCGTCCGCTGACGCCCTCCGGTCGCAGCTGCGTGCCCCGATCGTGGAAGACGCGCACGTAGGACGACCACTGGTTGTTGAAGCGCTGGTCGAGGCGGACGCTGACCGAGTTCTCCTCCACCGTCTCCAGCGCCTGCAGCTGGTAAATGTCGAAGTCGGCGTTGGCCGAGGCGCCCGGCAGGACCACCGCGCCCGGCGCGGTGAAGCCTGGACGCAGCGCGGCGATGGCCGGCACGGCCCGTGACCAGGCAGCGGCGCTCGGCGCGGCCTCGACGAAGTTCACGCCGGCATCGAGCCGATAGCCTTCGTAACTGGCGAAGAGGAAGGCGCGATTCTTGAGAATCGGCGTGCCCAGCGAGCCGCCGAACTGGTGTTGACGCAGCGCCGACTTGGGCAGCTCCTGGATGACGCTGCCGTCGGCGTTGCGCGTCGAGTCGAAGTAGTTCGGGGCGTCGAACTTGTCGTTGCGGTAGTACTCGAACAGCGAGCCCGACACCTGATTCGAGCCCGACTTGGTGACCACGCTCACCTGGCCGCCGGTGCCAGTGCCGAACTCGGCCGGATAGTTGTTCGACTCGACCCGGAACTCCTGCACGTTCTCGAGGCTGGCCTGGAGCTTGAAGGGCGAGGCGATCTGGCCGGCGATGTTGCCCGGCGCCGCATCGATGATCGCGGAGCCCTCGACGCCGTCGAACTTGATCACGTTCTGCTGGTTGGCGCGGCCGCTGAAGCGGACGTCGTTCCAGGTGCCGGTGCCGGCGTTCTGCGAGCCCGGCGCCTGCAGCATCAGCTGCGACATCTGGCGGCCGTTCACCGGCAGGTTCAGCACTTCACGCTCGGTGACGTTGACGCCGATGCGCGCCGAGCTGAGATCCATCGCGGTGGCGTTCCCCTTGACGGTCACGGCCTCGGTCACGCCGGCCGCCTGCAGCGTCAGGTCGAGCGGAAACTCCTGAGACGCCGCGAGCTGCACGCCGGTGTACTCGACCGCGGCGAAGCCCTGGAAGGTGACCTTGATCGTGTAGACCGACGGCCGCAGCCCGGTCAGCACGTAGCGCCCGTCGCCGTTGGCGACGACGACGCGCTCTTCGCCGGTGCGTTCGTTGACCGCCACGACCGTGGCGCCCGATACGCTCGACCCCGACGGATCGATGACGGTGCCGCTGAAACTGCCGTCGCTCTCGGCGACGACAATCGCGGGCGCGGACACCAGGGCAGTGATGAGGGCGGCCGCAAGGACACAGGTGCGCCCGAATTGTGAGATGTGCTGCATTGCGTCAAGACTCCTTTGCGCGCCGCGGGTCACGTTCCCCATTCCCACCGGCGCCGCGCGCGATACGCGCCAGCTGAGGCTATGAGGGGGCTGTGACGCTGACGTAACGGGAAGGAGTCGCTGGCGTTAAAACGCCGCGAAGGCGTCGGACATCGCGGCGCCGGCTTTCGGCTAGCCGCCACCGCCCCGGGCGACGAGACACCCGGCCGACGCGGCCGGCCGCAGGCGAAACGCCGGATGCCCGGGCGCCATCAGGTGGTCGATGCGATGGCTGGCCCGCATCAGGCCGGCGGATTCGTGCTCGCGCGACGCGAACAGGAAGTGGCCGACCTCGTGTGCGACGGCCCGGCCGAGGACGCGGCCGAGGATGCGATCGCGGATCATCCGCGGTTGCTCGGCGAGCGGTCGATCGTCCAGCCGCACGGTCGCCAGCCGGCGGGCGACGTGGCCGGCGTGGATCGTGATGTGCGTCGTGGGCTGGCCGTTCGTGAACAGGATGGAGGCCATCGGCAGATGCCGCAGGTCGGCCGTCTCGCCGGCGTCACCCTCGATGAAGACGTAGAGATCCTTGGGTTCGCCCGGGCCGGGTGGTCGGGTCGGCATGACCGCGGTCCACGTCAGAGACGCGCCTTCGGCCCGCCACGGCGCCAGCGCCTCGCGCATCAGCTCCTCGCGTGCGTCGGCCGACAGCCCGGCGCGGTCGACCAGGTGCAGGCGCACGGGCGGCTTCGGCACGTCGCCGCAGGCCATGCGCGCGTGCTCGATCTCGCGGCCGGCCGCCGCCAGCGTCATCCGCTGTCCCGCGACCGCAATGGTCAGTACCGCGATGGCCGACAACGCCCGCCGTTGCCAAGGCACACGTCCGTCCTGCAAGGCTCCTGGCCTCATCACGCCCTCCGTCCTGGTGTAAGAAAAAACGACGGCCTCGACCGCCGATCGAGGCCGTCCAGACGATCCGACTTACCGCGGCGCGCCTGGAGCGCGCCGGCTCACGGCTTCGGAGTCTCGACCGCCGCGCGCGCTTCGTTCAGCAAGCGCGCACAGTCTTCGCAGCAGACCTCGACGGTCCGGCCGCCGATGGTGACCTTGATGGAGCTTTCGTCGAGCGGGCAGTCACACGCGGCGCAGGTGTTCTCGGTCATGGCATCCTCCGTTCAACCCCGTCACGTCCAGGGTGAACGCAGTAGACCATCCGGCGCCAAACCGGCGCTTCCGAGATCTTTAGCTGCGACGAATCGCCTAGCTGCGCTTCACGGCCTGCCGGAACTCCGAGGGGGACCGGCCGTAGGCCTGGGTGAAGGCCGAGGTGAAGTGGCTGTGGCTGGAGAAGCCGAGGTCGAGGCCGAGCGTGGTCAGATCGTCGGATTTGCCCAGCAGATCGAGGGCCCGGCCGAGGCGGAGGCGGAGCTGGTAGCGGTAGAGGGGCAGCCCTTCGACCTGCTGGAAGACCTGGGTCAGGTAGACCGGGGAGTGGCCGATCTCGACGGCGATTTCGGCCAGCGTCCAGCGCCGCGCCAGATCCGAGGCCAGCAGCACCTTGGTGCGATCGACCAGCTTGCGGCGGGTCGGCGTCGAGCCGGGCGTGTGCGTGGTGCTCGGGCCGAGGGCGCGACGCACCAGCGTCAGCGCCAGGCTCTCGGCCTCGAGCGTCTCGGCGATTCCGCGCTGCGTGCTGTGACGCAGCAGCGCGACCAGCGCCTGGGCGCGCGCGTCGATCCGCAGCCGCTGCTGGCGGAAGACGAAGCCGGGGCCCTCGCGCAGCAGCGCCGCCGGCGTCAGTTCCCGCAACAGCGTCTCGCTGATCGCCAGGCTCAGGCAGGCATCGCCGCCGGGCACCGGATGGCTGATCCGGTAGGCCTCGCCGCCGTTGAAGAAGAGGACCTGCGTCGGTTCGGCGACCGCCTGGTCGTCGCCGACGTGGCGGACGAAGACGCCGCGATAGGGGAAGACCAGCTGCAGGCCGGCGGTGAACTCGTCCTCGGTCGGCTCGACCGGGAGCCCTGGACAGCAGACGTCGCAGAGCTCGACGGTCGGCGTTTCGAGCAGCGTCCGGCTGTCGATCTGGTCCATCGGCGCGTTCCCCGGCGCGGGGACCGCCGACTGTATCACCCGAACGGGTTGGGCTCGTCGGCGGTCGGACCGTAGACCGACGGCACCGGCACGTCGAGCAGCCGCAGATAGACGAGGAGCTGGCCCCGGTGGTGGTACCAGTGGTTGAGCATGATCGCGCGGACGAACGCCACCCGCGGCATGGCCATGATCTCGCGCTCGCCGGCCATCAGCCGCCACGTCGCGGTCATCCGCGCGTCGTCGAACGAGCCGAGGTGCTCGCGCACCTTGGCGACGCTGGCGTCCAGCGCTGGCAGCAGCTCGCTCGTCGATGCCGCTTCGCGCTGCGTGAACCCGGGCGCCGATGGCGTGTCCTGCGCGGCCAGCGCGGCGACGTTGCCGGGGACGCTGGCGACGTGCAGGGCCAATTGTCCGAGCGAGTACGACTTCGGGTGCGGCTTCCAGGCGAGGTGCGCCTCGGGCACGCGCTCGAGCACGCGCGCCGTGGTCTTCGCTTCCTGCTCGAGCTCGCCGATCAAGGCGTCGATGATGCGCATCAGTCGCTCCTATTCGCCGCCGGTTTCCGCCGCGGCGCGGACGCGCGCGTGCAGCGCCGCCCAACCCTGTCCCATCCGCGCGTGATCGTCGCCGGGCGGCGGACCGAGCAGGGTGTGGCGGAAGGTGATCAGCGTGCCGCCGTCGGCCTCGGTGAGCCGATACTGGAGGTTCGACGAGGCCGCGTTCGACATGAACAGCGGGCCCCACAGCTCCAGCAGCGCCGGCCGCTTGATGCTCTGGACGAACGCCCACAGGTGGCCGTCCTCGCCGCCGAGATCGCGATACCAGCGGCCGCCGGGGAACGCCTCGAGGATCATCGGCATCGGCTTGCCCTCGTGCGTCTCGTTGAGGCGGCCCATCTGCGCGACGAGCGACGCAAAGGTCTTCTCGATCGAGGCGCGGACGAGGATCTGTTCGTTGATGATGATCGGATCGCGGGTCAGGCTGGCTGTGGTCATCGGCTCTCCTCGGCGTGGGTCTTGATGCGCTGCAGCTGGGCGCGCCAGTGCCGCGCGAACAGCCCGCTCCACTCGTGGATCGTGCGCAGGGGGTTGGGGTTGGTGCGATAGAGCGTGCTGCGGCCGTCGCGGCGGGCATCGACGAGGCCCACCTCGAGCAGCACCTGCAGATGCTTCGACGTCGACGGCTGGTTCAGCTCGAGCGCCGCCGCGATCTCGGAGACGGATCGCTCCTCGCCGGCGAGCAGCTCGAGGATGTGCCGCCGGCGCGGCTCGGCGATGGCGTTGAAGGGATCGGACCGCGTCGACGCCCGTGGCATGACCCGGTTATACATTCCCATATGGGAATGTGTCAACGACAGCTGCCGGGGAGATTCCGGAGGGGTCCATGTGACGACTCCGGAGTCGTCGAGGGGCACGACTCCGGAATCGGAAGGGGCAAGGACTCCGGAGTCCTAAGGGGTAGGGACTCCGGAGTCGTCGGGTGAGTGATGGGTTAGCGCCACTTGGCCGCGGTGACCTGGATCGCGGCCTTCTGGGCGCCCGTGATCAGACCGGCGGCCTTCCACTGGTTGGTCACGTGCGCGACCGCGGAGACGAAGTCGCCGTGGTTCGGCCCCGAGGCGGCCTTCAGCGCCACGAGCGTGTCGGTCATCGTGCAGCCGGCCCCGAGCCCGCGGTTCGGCACCCCGGTGTCGCGGCCGTTGAGGATGATCGTCGGCCGGACGTCCGACGCCGCGTTGCAGTCCTCGTCGTCAGGGAAAGTGTCGCCGTCGGCGTCGGGGAAGGTCCAGCCGACGTCGTGCAGCAGTTCCCACGTCATGTCGAACGGGGCCTTCACGTTGTGCGTCAGGTCGGGGTTGATGGCCGGCTCCATCAGCAGGTTGCGCGAGGCCACGGTGTCGTAGTGCGAGATCGACGATCCGCCGGCGACCGGGAACGGGGCGTAGACGCGGGCCCGGCCGAGCGCGTCGGCACCGGCCCGCACCGCGAGGTCGATGCCGATGTCCGCGTTTACACCGCCACCGAGCTGGGCGACGATCGCCAGCGCATCGGCCCGGCGCAGGCTGACCGTCGGCACGGTGACGAAGGCGTCGTTGATGCCGTCGCCGGCCATCCCCGGCGGCGCGGCGTTGGCGTTGGCCGCGGTGTTGTTGTTGTAGATGATCACCGCGGCCGCGCCGGCCTGGGTGGCGTTACGCGCCTTGACCGCGAAGCCGCACTGGCCGCGCTCGATCAACGCGATCTGGCCGGCGATGGCGGCGGCGTTGGTGAACGCCGAGCAGCCGTCGGTGGGCGTCGCGCCGATGACGCCGCCTTCCACCGCGTCGACCGCCTCGACGATGTTGGCCGTCACGCTGGGATCCCCGATCCGCGGCCCGAATGCGGCGGTGCCGAACTGGTAGCCGCCCGCGATGCTGGCCGGGCTGTTGACGTCGACCGTCGGGCTGCCGAGCGACAGCACCACCGGCACCGCGGCGGTCACCCCCACGCCGTCGAAGACGACCCGACCGAAGCGCGTCGCCGACTCGAGCCGCTGCGCGTTGGTCATCTGCGGCCAATGAAGACCGAGCGTCGTGTCGAGCAGCTTGGTGTTGTAGTGATCGGGAAACCCGCCGAGGAGCGCACCGGTGGCGAGGCTCGCGGTCTGGCTGAAGCCCAGGCCATGAGCGAACTCGTGCAACAGCACCGCCACCAGATCGTTCAAGGCGCCGTGGTTGTTGTCGAGGCCCAGGTAGAAGTTGAAGTTGGTGCTGAAGTTGGCGTTGATGTCGTCGGTTGCCGGCGACAGGTCGACGCCGGCCAGCTTGTTGGCCAGGGCGACGTGATACCACGTGCCGGCCAGCGGGGCGTTGGTGAAGTCGCGGAACACCTGCGTCGGGCCAGCACTGCCGAGCACGTTCGGCGCCAGCGCAGTGAACTGGGCGCGGATCCGGATCGGCACCGCGCTGTCCAGGCGCGCGCTCCAGATGGCGGCCGCGTGCTGGAACGCGATCAGCCGCTGCTCGCCGAGCGTCGTGCCGGTGTTGCCGCCGACGGGCGCCGCCGGGGTCGGATCGTTGAAGCCGACGCCAGGCGCATTGATGTTGACGATGACGAACTGCGCCGGCCCGGCGACGGCGGCGGCGGGGACGAGGACGCTCGCGAGCGCGAGCGCGACGAGACGGATCGGCACGCGTCGGCGGATGGTCATGGCTGCGGCGCTCCTCACTGGACGTCCTCGACGAGGCCGAGGAACTCGGCGCCCTCTTCGACCGTGAACACGCAGCGGGTCTCCCACGAACCATCGTCGTTCGGCCGCGCCAGCAAGACGCCGGCGAAGCCGCCAGCCAGGTCCATGCCCACCGCGCCATTGGCGGCGGGAGTCGAGGTCAGGCGCTCAGCCGGCTGCTGGCCGAGCGCGGTCAGGGTCGTGACGACGGCGTCGACTTCGGCCGGGGTCGGCATCCGCAGCGTGCCGGACTGCCGGTCGACGACGAATGCGCGAGTGGCCTTGAACTTCTTCGGCGCGGCGGCACCAGCCGGTCCGGCGATGGCAACGATTGCCACCACGACCGCAGCCAGGGCTGCCAGCACCCTCTGTCTCGTCATGTGTCCTCCTGTCGCGAGCACGCGTGCGTACAAACAGCCGCCTGGGGGGTGCGGCCGCCCGGAGACCACGCGCCGTGTGCTGGTGGCGAAGTGGCGGGTCCGGGATTGGTGCGGCGGAAACTACCGGGTGCCGCCGAGCTTGTCAAGATGCCGGTCAGGCGACTGCCGGTCAGGCGACGTAGGGGGTGGCGAGACGCGCCGCGCGGAGGGCGCGAGCCCACCACACGAGGCGGTGCAGCATCGCCTGGGCGGCGCCGGCGCGGGCGGCGTCCTCGATCAGGCGGCCGTCGGGGCCGACGTGGCTCCAGACGCCGTGCAGGCTCACGGTGTCCCGGATAGTCACGACGTGGAGCTCGGCGAACACCTGGCGCAACTGCTCGACGGCGCGCAGGCCACCGGAGATGCCGCCGTAGCTGACGAACGCCGCCGGCTTGGCGCGCCACTCCACCGAGTAGGCGTCGATGACCTGCTTCAGCGGCGCCGGGAAGCTGTGGTTGTACTCCGGCGTGACGACGACGAAGGCATCCGCGGCGGCGAGTCGAGGCCCGACCGGCACGTGCTCGTCCACCAGATCGATCAGGTCGATGCTGATGTCGTCGTGCCGTGCCGCCTGGTCGGTGAACCAGCCGGCCACGGCCGGCCCGAGCCGGCCCTGGCGCGTGCTGCCGATGATCACGGCCAGCCGGAAGGGCGCGGCCCTCACGATCGCGCCCCGGGCGACGGCGGCACGAACCGGCGATCGAGGCGATAGCGCGTCACGCGACTGCCCTTCAAGCCTGGGAACGTCTGGACGGCGCGCCACCGCGGGCCCGAGCCGACCGCCCCGATCCCGGAGCGTTCGAGGGCGGCGACGTGCGACGCTTCGTCGATCCACTCGGCATAGTTGAGGACGCGGCGACCGTCGGTGCTGACATGGAAGTGCGCGGCGATGCCGCCGGCCGGCGGCGACGGCTCGGCCTCGATCGCCTGGAAGACCGAGTCGATCCAGGCACGCTGGCGCGCCTCGTCGGGACCGTCGAACTCGACCGAGACGGCGACGATGCAGCCCGGCTCGGGGGCGTCCGGTCGGGTGCCGCTCCGGTAGCGTCGATAGAAGACCGGCGGCGTGGTCTCCACGTGTGGCAGGGCCGCTTTCAGCCGGGCCGCGATGACCGGCCGGTGCGTGCGGGCGTAGGTCTCGAACTCGCTGTCGTCGCGCCACTGCACGTAGGCCAGCGCGCGCTGGCCATCGGTGCTGGCGAGCCAGGCGATCGACAGGAGCGTGTCGGGCCAGGGCAAGGTCTCCCAGGTCGCGCGCGACGCGGCGAAGAGCGCCTGCTGCTGATCGGCGCCGCCGACCTGGAACTCGGTGACGACGACGAGCCCCGCATCGGGTCGGGTGATCTCGGGACGGGTGTGGACGGTGACGGGCCCGACGCTGGCTGGGCCGACACTGACGGGCGGAACGTTCGCGACTGGTGTGAGCATGGCCCACAGCGTAGAGATTCAAGTCCACTTGAAGTCAAGCGCCGCGGCGGCGATACTGAGCGCATGAAGGCTGCCGTCACCGGCGGGGTCACAGGCGGCGTCACCATCGGCGAGCTGGCCAGGCGCAGCGGCGTCGCCACGTCGGCGCTGCGGTTCTACGAGACCAAGGGCCTGATCCACGCCGACCGTACCGAGTCCGGCCACCGCCGCTACCTGCGGGCGGCCCTGCGGCGTATTGCGTTCATCGTCTTCGCCCAACGAGTCGGGTTGACGCTCGACGAAGTGGCCGCGGAACTGGCCAAGCTGCCGCAGAACCGCGTCCCGGACGCCGCCGACTGGAGCCGCCTGGCCGGCGGCTGGTCGGCGCGCATCGACGCGCGGATCGCCGAGTTGCACCGCCTCAAGGCCGGCCTGACCGGCTGCATCGGCTGCGGCTGCCTCTCGCTCGAGACGTGCGCCCTCGCCAATCCCAACGATCGCGCCGCCCGGCGCGGGCCGGGCCCGTCGGCGTGGGGCGGCGTGCCCGCCGGGCGCTGACCCCGGTTCCGTGTCACGCTTCGACCGTCGTTCCCTGGAGGCCCGTGTGTCCGACGTCCCGCTGCTTTCGCTGCGCGTGCTGGCCGCGTGCGGCCTTCTCCTGACGGGCGCCTGTGCCCGGGCCGTCGCCCCGCCACCGTCCGCGGTGCCGGCCTCGACCGCGCCACTCACGGTGTCGATCGTCGGCACCAACGATCTGCATGGCGGGATCGTGGCGCGGAGCGGAAACGGCGGCCTCGCCCTGCTCGGCGGCTACGTCAAGAACCTGCGCGCCGCCCGGGCCCGTGACGGCGGCGCGGTGCTCCTCATCGACGCCGGCGACATGTTCCAGGGCACGCTCGAATCGAACATCGGCGAAGGCGCCGCGGTCGTCGCGGCCTACAACGTCCTCGGCTACACGGCCGCGGCGGTCGGCAATCACGAGTTCGACTTCGGCCCGGTCGGCAAGGCGTCGACACCGGGGACACCGGCCGACGACCCGCGCGGCGCGCTGCGAGCGCGAGCGGCGGAGGCGCGCTTCCCGTTCCTCGCCGCGAACCTGATCGAGACGGCCACCGGGGCGCCGCCGCGCTGGACCAACGTGCGGCCGACCACGCTGGTCGACGTGGCCGGCATCAAGGTCGGCGTCGTCGGCGTGATGACGTTGCGCGCCTTGACCGCCACGAGCGCCGGCAACGTCGTCGGGCTGTCGATCGCGCCGCTGACCGACACCATCCGGACCCACGCGACCGCCTTGCGCGCCCAGGGCGCCCACATCGTCATCGTCTCGGCCCACGCCGGCGGACGCTGCACCGTCCTCGATCGGCCCGACGATCTGTCCTCGTGCGATCCAGGCGCCGAGATCCTGGCCATCGCCCGGGCGCTGCCACGCGGACTGGTCGACGTCATCGTGGCCGGCCACACGCACGCCGGGATGGCGCACCAGGTCGAAGGCATCGCCATCACCGAGGCCTTCTCGGGTGGACGGGCCTTCGGGCGGGTCGATCTCGACATCGATCGCCGGACGCGGACGATCATCGCCCGGCGCAGTTTCCCGCCCCGCGATCTCTGCGAGCGCGAGAACCCGGCCACGAAGGCCTGTGCAGCGCCGGCCGATACGGCGCTGGTGCCGGCCGAGTACGAGGGCGCGCCCGTCGAGCCGGACGCCGCCGTCGAGCGGGCCCTGGCGCCGGCGCTCGAGGCGGTGCGCGTCCTCAAGGCGCAGCCGATCGGCGTGGTGCTGGAGACGCCCATCCGGCGCCTGCAGCCCCTGTCGCCGCTCGGCAACCTCGTGACCGACGCCATGCTCGCGGCCGGGCCCGGTGCGACCGTCGCGATGAACAACTCCGGCGGCGGGCTGCGCGCCGACCTGCCGGCCGGGCCGCTGACCTACGGCAGCGTGTTCGAGGTGATGCCGTTCGACAACCTGCTGGTGGACGTGCGCCTGACGGGCCGTCAGCTGCGCCAGGTCTTCGCGGCGTCGATCCTGCAGAACCGCCGCGGCCTGGGCTTCTCGGGCATCCGGGTCGACGGACGGTGCCAAGCCGGGGCGCTCACCGTCACGATGACGCGCCCGTCGGGAGCCGCGATCGCCGACGACGATCCGGTGCAGCTGATCACCAGCAACTTCCTGGCCACCGGCGGCGATGGCATCCTGACGCCCGTGATGCCGGCCGGCGGCTTCCCGGTCGATGCGGACGCGCCGCTGGTCCGCGATCTCCTGATCGAGTACTTGAAGAAGCCCGGTGCGCCGGTCCGGGAAGCACAGCTCATCGACACCACGCCGCGCCTGCAGGTGTCGGGCCCGATGCCCTGCGCGGCGAGCTGACGTGACAAGGGGGCCGGAGCCCGCGGCCCCAGCCCCCCTCTGATCCACCGCGTGGATCGCGATGCGCGCCGCGCGCGCATCGCCCTCACCTCGACTCAGAACTGCAGGCGGGCCAGCAGCTGCAGCACGCGCGGCGAGCGCACACCCGTCACCGCGCCGAACCCGTTCGTCCGCACCAGCGCGCCCGACGCGTCGTAGGGCAGGTTGACGACCGCGTTGTTGCCGAGAGCCTGGAACTGCATGTTGTTGGCCACGGCGTCGAACTGCGTGTGGTTGAAGACGTTGAAGGCGTCGACGCGGAAGGCCACCCGGCGGTGCGCGCCCAGCCCGAAGCCCTTCTCGATCGACAGGTCGACGTTGTTGATCGGCGCGCGATTCAGGTAGTTGCGACCCGATTCGAGGCCGAGGCTACCGACCGGTGACTGCCCATAAATACCGAGCGCCACCTGCTGATAGGGGTCGTTCACGTCGTAGCCCGGACCGGGATCACCGCTGATGATCGGGCGGTTGGCGTTCTCGGTGTTCGAACCGGCGATGTTGGTCTGGGTGCTGATGCCGTTGATGCTCCAGGTCAGGCCGTAGGGCAGGCCGCTCTCGAGCCGGTAGCCGCCGGACACCTGCCAGTTGTTGACCAGTGCGCCCAGCAGGGCGCCCGCGTTCTCCCGCTTCGGTACCTGGTAGACCCAGTTGAAGTTGAAGATGTGACGGCGATCGAAACCCGCCGGCCCGTAGTTGGCCTGCCGATCGTACTGATCCGGACGCGAGAAGTCGGTGTTCAGATCCTGCGTGTCCAGAGCCTTGCTGAACGTGTAGTTGGCGTTCAGGAAGAGGCCGTTCGAGAAGCGGCGATCGATCTGCGTCTGCAGCCCGTGGTAGTTCGAGTTGGCGTCGTAGAGGCGCAGGTTGATGTTGTCGTAGCCGGCGAACGGCCGCAGGAAGTTGGCGTCGAGGGCGTTCTGGCCGGGCAGCGTGCTGGCCGGTAGCGTCGGGTCCTGGTTCTGCGGCAGGAAGCGCGCGCCGTAGGGCACGGCGTTGGCGTTGATCTGACGCGGCAGGTGGTTGGCGATCGAGCCGACGTAGGCGATGTCCCAGATGACGCCGCCGGGCAGCTTCTTCTGGAAGCCGGCGTTGAAGTTGTAGGTGCTGGGCACCTCGCCGGTGGCGGCCTGCGCGTTCAGCCCCGACGGCGCCAGCAGCGCGTTGGCCGGGTCGAGCTCCTGCAGCCGGCCGAAGCGGATGACCGGCGTGAACGTGGTCGGCGGATTCGAGATCAGCGCGAACGAGATGTTGCCCTCGTAGCGGTCGTAGAACACGCCGCCGCCGGCCCGGAAGATGAACGACTGGTTGCCGGTGATGTCGTAGGTCAGGCCGAAGCGCGGCGCGAACAGGATCCCGTTGTCCTCGATCAGCCGATCCGGTACGCCGGCGTCACCAGATACGCCGATGCCGTTGGTCAGACTGCCGCTGCCGGGTACGATGCGCCCGATGTTGACCGCGGCGAGCTGCTGCCCGGTCACCGGGTCGACGGCGACGCGCTGCCCCGACGCGTTGAGGCCCGGCCGATACAGGCGGGCCGCCTGGTTCTGCTGGAACAGCGACGGGATGAAGTTCGAGCCGAGCCCCGCCTCGTCGAACTGCGGCTGCACCCAGTAGAAGCGCAGGCCGTAGTCGAGGGTCAGCCGATCGTTGACCTTCCAGTTGTCCTGGGCAAACCACTCGATGTTCCAGTAGCGGTACTCGCCGTTCGAGTAGGCATTGGCCTGGGTGTAGCTGTTGAACACGCCGAGGGCGGCGTTGGCGGCGGCGTACGAGGTGTCGAACGGGTTGCTGGTGTCCTCGTTGAAGTTGATGACGCCGTTGTGGTTGGTGAACGACGTCTGATCCTTCAGGCTTTTCTGCAGGTAGAGCCCGACCTTCGAGGTGTGCCGGCCCCACACCTTGGTCACGTTGCCGAGCAGGTCGTAGGTGGTATTGAAGTTGGTGAACGGCGACTGGCTCGAGTTGTAATTCGCCTGGTTGCCGAAGCGGCCCGACAGCTGGAAGAACGGCGGCAGGTCCTGCTGCACGGCGTCGGGGTAGAGAAGCGGCAGCGCCGACACGCCGAGGTTGGCGCGGGTGAACTTCGCCGCGCTGTCGTGGATGTAGATCGAGTTGTGGCCGGTGCCGAAGGTGACCTCGGCGAACAGCGACGGGCTCAGCACACCGGTGGCGCTGACCGACACGTTGTAGACCGGCCGGATGTCGCTGATCTCGATGCCCGGCAGGTTGCCGGTCAGGTTGAACGAGCCGTACGGGCCGACGCCGGCGCCGGCGTTATTCGAGTTGTGGAAGTAGCGCCCGTAGAGGCGCCACGCCGAGCTCGCCTGCCAGTCGGCGCGGAAGATCTCCTCGCGCCGGTCGATCTTCACCGCGGTCTGCGATTCGAAGTTGTAGCCCGCAGCGCCGGGCACGTTCGGCTCGGGGAAGGCCCGGAGAATGGCCAGGCCGGGCGCATAAAGGCGATTGGCCGGAATGCGGCCGAGCACACCGCCATCCTGGAAGCAGCCGCTGGTGTTGGTGGCGGTGCAGGGCAGGCCGGACTGGTAGTCGCGAATCAGGTTGTAGGGCCGGTTGTTGTTGTCGACCGACTGCGAGAAGTCGCCCTGACGTTCGAGGACCGTCGGCACCTTGACCCGGTTCGGATTGCCCGGCGGAATGTTGCGGCCCTGGTTCTCGAAGGCGAAGAAGAAGAACAGCCGGTTGCGGTCCTTGTTGTAGCCGCCGAGGGGAACCGGCCCGCCGACGGTGAAGCCGACGTCCGACTGGCGGTTGATCGGCTTGAGGCCGGCCTTCGAGGACGGATCGGTGGCCAGGGCGCGGCCGCGCTCGCGGTTGTTGATGAAGCTGTTGGCGTTGAACGATTCCTGGCGCCGGTAGCCATAGACCGACCCGCGGTAGTCGCGGCCGCCGCTCTTGGTGACGAGCGATACCTGCGCGCCCGAGGACCGGCCGTACTCCGCCTGGTAGGCGTTGGTCAGGATCTTGAACTCCTCGACCGCGTCGAGGTTGATCGAGCCGAGGACGCCGTTGTTACCGGTGTCGACGTTGCTGACGCCGTCGACGGTGTAGTTCATCGTGTTGTCGCGGCCGCCGTTGACGTTCATGCCCATGCCGCCGCCCGTCGCGTCGGCGATGCCGGGCGCCAGACGCGCCAGCACCAGCGGATCGCGGCCGTTGACGGCCAGATTTTCGATGGCCGCGGAGTCGACGGAGAAGCCACGCTCGGCGCTGCGCGACTGGACTTCGACGACGCGGGTGCTGACCGTGACGGTTTCGGACACGGCGCCGAGCTCGAGCGTGATCACGCCGAGCGACAGCCGGTCGGCGGCGTTGACGACGACGTTCGACTGTTCGATGGTCTTGAACGAGTCCATCGTCACCTTCAGGTTGTAGGTGTCGGGCAGCAGGTTCAGGAACCCGAAGTCGCCGGCCTCGTTGGCCGTCGTCACCTGCGTATCGTTGCGCCGCGGGCTGGTCAGTTCGACCGTCGCCCCGGGCACCGCCGCACCTTGCCCGTCGCGCACCGTGCCGGCGACGGATCCGCGCGTGGACTGCGCCACCGCATCGGAACCGATCCCGAGCACCATCGCCGCACACGCCGCCAGGGCGCACCAGCGTTTCACGTTGTTCAACACGTTCAATCCTCCACGGCGCGGTTCCATAGCCACGAACCGCGCCACTTGACGAATCCCCCAGAGACGGCATCCGCAGCAGCCGATGGCCGAAATGGCCAGTCCGCGGGTTCGCGGCCCAGCCTGCGCCGCGTTGGGGAACGAGCGCCGGCAAGGCCTGCCATCGACTGCTGTGGTTCGAGCCTAACGACCTCGGCATGGGCGACTGGCCGCTTTTGACGAACGGGCCCGGCCGCCTGACGAAGCGTGGGCCGGTAGCCCGAAGTGCTGCGGGTATAGTTCGGGCCATGTCGTTGCCGCGCCGCGTGCTCGGATCGGCCGTTCTCGTGGCCGTGGTCGGCGCCGGCAATGTCGTCCGCGAGACGTGCTGGACGCAGGCCGATGGCTTCGTCTGCG
>JBDSLU010000452.1:0-3051 GCA_039916225.1 Vicinamibacteraceae bacterium | reverse complement strand
CACGCCAGGTGCCGAGCCCGGAGGCGAAGTCGAAGGCGTCCAGCTCACCGGCCCCCTCGTACCAGCCCGCGTCCAGCTCGAACAGCTCGGCGCCAGCGGCCGCGGCGGCGTGCATCGACGCCTCGATGGACTCTTCGTCGATGAAGGATCCGGCGGAGAACCAGGTGTTGTAGGTGACCATCGGCTCGAGGAGCCGACCGCCGCGCACTGCGCTGACGATGAAGCGGTGCAGCGCCGGCGCGACGCGCGACTCATCCCCCTCGACGAGGCCGACGATCGCGTGCGGCATCGACACCGGGCGCGTCGGAGTCACGCTGGTCGTGGTCGCCGAGAGCCAGGCGGTCAATTCCGTCCGCGTCCCTGGCTTGCCGACGAGATCCATGCGCCACTCGCCTGACCACATCAGCCCGCTGACCAGCGTGCCGTTCGCCGAGGCGAGCGTCACCAGCGGCAGCGAGCTCTGCGTCGAGCGGCCGTGCGCTTCGAGGACGACCGGCGAGTCCTCCGAAATGACGTGGTGCTGCACGGCGAACGAGCCGCCGGTTTCCTCGGGCCCGGACAACCCGTCGACCGTCGTGGCCAGCCCGCCATCCACCACGAGCTGCAGCGGCACGAGATCGGTGACGACGTTCGACCGCCCGTTCATCGACTCGAGCTCGGTCCAGGTTTCGATGATGGCGACCTGCGGGTAGATCGCGTAGACGCGGCGGGCCCGGATGCCGTCGCGCAGATCCTCGAAGGTCAGCCTTAGCTCGAGGCCCGTGCCGATGTCGGCCACATCAGCGCCGACGTGCCGGAAGCCGGCCGCGTTGTTGCGCGTGAGCCCGAGTTCGCGATCGTCGATGCGGAAGACAGTGTCGCGGACCGGCGACGGGCGCCACGACCGTGCCTGGCCGGTGCGGCGCAGGTCCTGGACGACGAGGTCGCCGCTGGCGTCGAAGCCGACGCCGAAGGTCACCAGGGCGTTGGAGACCACCCACCCCGCCTCCGTGGAGCTCACCACGGCATCCTCCTTGGACGCCAGTTGAGCCGCGTGCGCCGGTAAGACCGCGGCGAACACGAAGACGAAGGAGGCCCACGACACTTTAGGTTTCACGACGACGCCCCCGGAAACGGTGATACTCACGCCACGCCTCATGCGCGGCGCCTATCGAGATCGGGCCAGCTCATGCAAAGTTCGTGCCTTAATTGACGAGCTTGGTTTGCTGGATCGACGAGGGTGAGCGCAATCCACAGGTGACCGTATTGACGGTCGTGCACGTGAAACCGTCCTCCGCTGACCAACCGGCGTACACTTCGATTTGCGACATCCCGCGGCGGCTCATGTCCTCAGCGATTCCCGATCACGCCTTGCTCGCGATGCGGACGGCCCGCGGAGAAACGCTGGCGTCGCTCGCCGCGCATGGCCCGCTCCTGCTCGTCTTCCTCCGCCACTTCGGGTGCCCGTTGTGCCAGGAGATGGTGGCCGACGTCGCGGCACGCCGGACCACCATGGAGGCGAGCGGAACCACGGTCGTCTTCGTCCACATGCACCCCGAGCCGCAGGCAGCCACGTTCTTCGCGCGCTACGGCGTCGCAGATCTTCAACGCGTGTCCGACCCGGTTCGTACGCTCTATGGCGCCTTTCACGTTCCGCGAGCGCAGCCGACGAGCTGGCTGAGCTTTGGCTCGCTGCGCCACTACATCTCGGCAATCTTCCGCGGCGGACACCTGCCCGGCCTGGTCGGCGGCGATGTCGGCCAGATGTCGGCGGTGGTGCGCATCGTCGACGGCCGCATCGATCGCGATCTGCGAGCCCCGGGCTTCGACACCCGCCCCGACTTCGACGACTTGCTGACCTGTCCGGTTCGCTGAGCCGCGCCACGACGCCACCCCGAGCGCGCGTTCCCTCTCCCGCGGCGCGCGAAGATCGATGTAAGTTACGGGCATGATGCGTCCTGCCACGGCTCTCCTCGTGACGGGCCTCGTGACCGTGTCGACCGGGCTCTTCGGACTGCCGGTGCGTACGGCCGAGGCGGCCGTCCAGACGCCACCGGCGACACCGGCGCCGGCGCCGATCGAAACGCCGCGTCCCGCCGCCCCTCGCCCCGCCACGCCTCGCCCGCGTCCGTCGACAGGCACCGCGGCGACCCTGACGATGACGGTCAAGGTGACAGACTCGGGCGGATCGCCATTGGTTGGCGCGAATGTGACCGCGACCGGTCCGGCGACCCGCGCCGGCGTCACCGACGCCACCGGCACGGTGCGGTTCCTCTCGCTGCGTGGCGGCACCTATCGCCTCCGCTTCGAGTCGGCGACCACCATCACGCTCGAGCGCGACGTCGTCCTGCGGGCCGGCATGGAGCCGATCGAGGCGACGCCGACCCCCGCGCCGCCGCCACCCCCGCCGCCGCCGACGCCCGAGCCGACGCGCAACGACATCGCCGGCCGCGGTCCGCTGCAGGCGCCGCAGCCGCGCACCGTGTCGATTCCGGAGTTCATCGAGCGCAACATGCTCGGCTCGCGTGAGCCGGCCAAAACGACCCAGGTCGCCTGCGGCGCGACGTCGGTCACCAACGTCCTGCAGATCCGCGATCCGCTGAAGGACCAGGCCCACCCCGACGCCGATGCGCTGATCTACGTCGTCGGCGGCGATGGCCTGCTGGTGCTGCCGATCGCCGACGTGCCGCTCTCCGCCGGCACGTTCAGCCTCGTGCCGCGCGGCACCACCTACACGCTGCAGCGCCGCGGCCGCAGCGGACTCGTCTTGCTGCAGACGCTCACCGACACGCTCTGCCCGGCGAAATAGCGCCGCGTGCCGCGGCCCGCGGCCCCTCGCGAGAGCGGGGCCGCAACCAAGTACAATTCGGCATGCACCAACGCCGACCGCTCGCCTTCTCCCTCGCCTGCGCGATCGCCGCGGGCGTGCTCGTCTCGGAAGTCGCGCCCAACGCTCAGGCCCCGGCCGCTGCGCCGGCCCCGGCTCCGGTCGCGACACCCGCCAAGAAGCCTGCGCCTGCAGCACCGGCAAGCAGCGCCGCGCTGTCGTTCCCGTCCGCGTCGCCCGAGGCG
>JBDSLU010000451.1:0-8280 GCA_039916225.1 Vicinamibacteraceae bacterium | reverse complement strand
CCGGAGCCATCGAGCTAAATACGCGTGGTAACGCGGATTTGCATGCAGCGGGACTTCCACCACGGGCTCTTAGCCGCCTGGTCACGCGGCCTCCCGGCGGCGGTGCGCCGCGGGAATCGTCACAATCAACGTGGTGCCGACGCCGGGCTGGCCTTCGGCGCGGATGCGACCGCCGTGGCGCTCGACGATGCGCGCGCACACCGCCAGGCCGAGCCCGCTGCCCTCGTACGATCCATGCCCGTGCAGCCGCTCGAACGGCTTGAAGATCTTCTCCGCCTGCGCCGGCTCGATGCCGATGCCGTTGTCGGCGACGCGCAGTTCCCACAGCACGTCCTCGGCGGCGCCGCGTGGCACCGGGCCGGCTGTAACCTCGACCCGCGGCGCCACGCCGGGCCGGCGGAACTTGATCGCGTTGCCGATCAGGTTCTGCAGCAGCTGCCGCATCTGCAGCCGATCGGCCTCGACGGTCGGCAGCGGGCCGATCACCACCGTGCCGCCGCTCTCGGCGAGGCCATGCGTCAGATCGGCGACGACCTCCTGGGCGACGTCGCCGAGCGGCACGCGGGCGAACGGCTCGCCCTTGGCCCGGACGCGGGCGAGTTCGAGCAGGCCGTCGATGAGACCAGTCATGCGCGTGACGGCGGCCTTGATGCGGGTGACGTAGGTGCGGCCTTCGTCGGTGAACGCCTCGCCGTAGTCTTCCTCGATCAGGCTGACGAAGCTGGTGACGCTGCGCAGTGGCGCGCGCAGATCGTGGGACGCGACGGCGGCGAATTCGGTCAGCTCGCGGTTGCTGCGCTCCAGCTCGCGCGCCGTTTCCGTCACCCGCTCCTGCGCCATGCGGCGCTCGGTGACGTCGCGCAGCACCAGCATCGATCCGTTGAGGCCGGCCGGCAGCGACAGCGGCCGGGCGAAGACGCTGACCCAGCGCGGATCGCGGCCGTCGCCGCGGCGCAGGCAGACGTCGAGATCGTCGATGCTCTCGCCGCGGAGGGCCCGCTCCAGCGTCTGCTCGCCGGCGGGAAAGACCTGGGGACTGGCGGCCATCGCCATGTCGGCCCACTCGATCGCCGCCGGACCGGCGTCTCCGTCCGAGCCGAGCAGCTCGCGGGCGGCGCGGTTGAAGACGAGGAACTCGCCGGTGGCGCTCGCCGCCACCACGCCCTCGCCCATCGTCTCGAGCACCGTCTGCAGCAGCGCCTCGCGTCGCTCGAGGGCATCGCGCGCGATGTTGCGATCGACCAGCGCTTCGAGCAGCTGGTGACTCGTCTGCTGCGCCTCGGCCGAGCGCGCCCGGGCGCGCTGCCCGAGGGCCACCACCGCGGCGAGGAGACCGGCCATGGCCAGGCCCATGCCGAGCACGGCGGTCGGCAGCTGCGAGAGCGCCGACGTGCCGGAGGCGGCGGCGAAGCCGGCTTCGCGCGAGCGCAGCGCCCACCACAGCACCAGCGTCATCGCCGCAGCGAGCGATCCGCCCAGCGCGGCGAACCAGCGCGGACCACCGGGCGCGGCGCGGCGCGTGTCCAGCCAGGCCGTCGCCGCGATTGCGGTGCCGGTCAGGATGGTGGCGAGGGCGAGGCGCGGAAAGCCGCCGAGGCTTCCCAGCCAGCCGAGACCGATCGGCACGCCGGTGGCCTCGGTGCCGAGCGCGATGGCGCCGAGCGTGATCAGGACGACGGCGCCGTGGCCGAGCAGCTCGGACGGCGGCGCGTTGACGTTGCGATTGTGGAGAATCGCGGCCGCCGCGGCGAAGCCGACGACGGCGGCGGCGAGCGGCGAGGCGCCGCCAGACAGGCCGGCCCACACCGACGCCGCCACCCCGAGCCAGCCGAACGCGAGGCCGGCTGACCGTCGACGCGCGCCGGAGCACCACAGGGCGATGCCGGCCAAGGCCCACGCCGCGCCGAGAGCGTCGGGGGCGAATTGGGAGTGGCCGACCAGGCGCCAGTGGATGGGCGCGGTCGCACCGAGGGCCGCGGCGAGCCCGGCCGCCAGACGACCCGCGGCCGCGACCGCGCGGGCGGCACGGGGGCGGGCGGCGGATGGGTCGGCGGGAAATCCAGGAAGCATGTGTGCACCGGCGCGACGCCGGAGACGATCAGGACGCGGGCGCAGGCACCGCCGAGGCCGCGGCCACCGAGGCGCCGGCGGCAGCGGGCGCTGCTGTCGTCAGCTGCAACACGAACTGGATGCCGCCGTCGGCGGTCTGCACCGTCACCTGCATGCGCCCCTCGGCGCCTTCCGAGAGGTCTCCGGCGGCGGCAAGCTGACAAGTCGGCGGCTGCATCGTCACGGCGGCGCCCGATGACGAGAGACGGGTCGTGATGCGGCCGGCGATGATCCCCAGGACCTCGGCGGCGGCGGCCAGGGCCCCTTCCTCGTCCGAGGCCGGCGGTGGCCCTTCGCGCTTCAAGCCGGCGGCGATCTTCGCCGCCGACGCGAGGTCGGTGTGCAACGCCATCGTCACGGACTCGGCCCCGCCGGCGAGGTCCAGCGTCACCGACGCCACGACCATCTGCGCGACCGGCCGCGGCTGGATTTCGAAGGAGTGCTGCACCTCGAGCTGCAGCATCATGCCGAACACCTGCTCGGCGGCCGACGCGACCTGTGCCCGCAGCGATGGGTCGGCGGCGAGGACGCCGGGCGCCGCGGCACCCCGTCCGGCAATCTTGTTCAGCTGGGCCCGCAGCTCCTCGGGCTGCGACGTTCGAACGAGCACGGCGTCCGCCTGCTCCGGAATCGCGCTGTCGGCGCCCGTGGCCACGATCGCCACGATGCGGGTGCCGGCGAGCTCCCCGGTCGCGCGCAGCTTGCGCATCAGCAGCTCGGGGCCGAGCAGGCCCAGGTCGCCGCCGACGAGGACGACGCCGGGTCGCGTCTCGACGGCCAGCTGCAGCGCCGCCACGCCCGTCTGCGCCTGGTGGACGACGCGGTGTGCGCCGAGAGCGGTCGCGACGGACTGCCGGAAGTCGGCGTGACCGTCGGCCACGAGGAGCGGCGACCGATCGTCGTTCGCCGACGTTTCGCTGGCCCGCGTCACCCGCTCGACGACGCTGCGCAGTCGATCCGTGATCCGATCCGCCTGCAGCGGCTTCAGGAGGTAGTCGGTGACGCCCAGCTCGATGGCGCGATGGACCGGCTCCTGGTCGCGGGCCGCGGTCATCATCACGACCGGGATGGCGGCCAGCGCCGGCACCTGGCGGAGGGCCTGGATGAGCTCGATGCCGTCCATGACCGGCATCCGCAGGTCGGTGATGATCAGGTCGGGGGCGGTGACACCGCAGCTCGACAGCGCGGCGAGCCCGTCCGCCGCTTCCGACACCGTGCAGCCGCACTCACGGGTCAAGACCCGGCGCAGCAGCGCACGGGTCATCGGCTCGTCGTCGGCAATCAGCACGTTCATGGATGGGAGCGGGTCCTGCGGCGACCGCCGGACCCCTTGCGGAGGCGAGACGGAATCCCTTTAGACATATCGACACGAAGCGCCCCGCGCTCCAGAGCTCGACGGCGCGGCGGATGGCCGGTCAGTCGGCGCAGACGACCTGATTCCGGCCGCCCCGCTTGGCTTGGTAGAGCGCGGCGTCGGCGCGGGCGATGAACTCGGACGGCGTGGAGGCGGTCGATCCGGGGAGGGCGGCGACGCCGATACTGAGCGTGAGCGCAATCGACGTCACGGACACCTGCGCGTCCGGCGGCGGCTCGACGCCAGCCGAGACGACCTTGGAGCGGATGCGCTCGGCCAGGACACACGCGCCGACGTGATCGGTCTCGGGCAGCAGGACGGCCAGTTCGTCACCACCGTAGCGGGCTGCCCGATCGGTGTCCCGCGCGCACTGGGACACCACCGCCGCGACTGCGCGCAGCGCGGCGTCGCCGGCGACGTGCCCGTAGGTGTCGTTGACCTGCTTGAAGTGATCGATGTCGATCAGGACCAGGGCCACCGGATGGCCGTAGCGGTGGCTGCGGACCAGCTCCTCGTCCAGCACCCGATCCATCTCGCGCCGCGTCAGCAGGCCAGTCAGGTGATCGTGCCGGGCCAGCGAGCGCATCTCGTTCAGCAGCCGCGACCGCTCGATGGCGTAGCGGATGGTGCGCGAGAGCAGGCTCGGACTGAGCTCGGTCTTGAGCAGGTAGTCGGCGGCGCCCGCCCGCACCGTCGCCAGATCGACGTCGGCACCGGCCCCCGACGTGAACATGATGATCGGCGTGCTGACGTTGCGCTGCAGGGCCGTTCGCAGCACGTCGAAGCCGCTTTCGTCGCCGATGTGATAGTCGAGCAGGCAGGCGTCCCAACGTTCGCCCAGCAGTGCGGCCAGGCCGTCGCCGGCGGTCCCGCGCCACTCCAGCGCGTAGCGGGTCGGCTTCAGTTTGCCCAGGTGCGAGCGGACCAGCACCGCGGTCGACTCGTCGTCGTCGACCAGGAGCACCCGGACGTGCTCGGTCGGAATAACGGGCGGACGGCCCGGGGGCGCGGGCTCAGTGGCCATAGGACGACGCCCGCACTGTATCCAAAGGGGCGACCCGTCGCAATCACGGGCTGGACAGGCCGACCCGGCCGCCGACCCGGCCGTGGCGTGTCAGCGGGTCGCCGATCGGCTTCGCAGGACGAAGTAAATCGGGATGCCGCAGCCGATGACGACCAGCCCGGCCGCCGACGGGCCGGGGTCGCGCCAGACGGCATTGACCACCATCACCGCGCTCATCACCGTGAACAACGCCGGCGCCAGCGGGTAGCCCCAGGCCCGGAACGGACGCGGGGCATCGGGCTCGCGGCGCCGCAAGACGAAGAGGGCGGCGACGGCGATCCCGGCGAAGAGGACGATCGCGAAGCCGGTGTAGCTGACCAGCTGCGAGAACGTCCCCGACAGCACCAGCACCGCGCTCCACAGGCCCTGCGCGGCAATCGCGGCCACCGGCGTGCGCCAGCGGGGGTGGACGACGGCCGCGGCCGGCACGAACAGCCCGTCGCGGGCCATGGCGTAGTACACCCGCGGACCGGCGAAGACCATGGCGCTGATCGTCCCCGCGGTGATGAGGACGGACAGCAGCGTCAGGGCGCCGGCAGCCGCGCCCCCGAACAACTGATCGGCGGCGGCATCGATGACCCGCAGCTCGAGCCCGGCCAGCGTCGTGATCGGCAGCGCGTACAGGTAGACCGCGTTCATCGCCAGGTAGACCACCACGACGATGGCGGTGCCCAGCGCCAGCGCCCGCGGCAGCCGCTTCGACGGCTCGCGGATCTCCTCCGACACGTAGGCGGCGGCGTTCCAGCCCGAGTAGCTGAACATCACCGGCACCAGCGCCAGCAACCAACCGCTGATCGTCACACCCTCGCCGGCCGGGTTCGCGGCGACCGGCGCCACGGCCGGCGCCGGATGGCCCCACGTCAGCCCGGCGATCGCGAACGTCACCAGTCCGAGCACCTTGATCGCGGCGAGGGTGTTCTGGACGAAGCGACCGGGACCGATGCCCACCGCATGGACCAGGCTGAAGATGGCGATGATCGCGACCGCGGCCAGGTTCTGCGGCGACAGCGTCAGCGACACCACGCCGAGCGGCAGCGAAAACCACGGCGTGCTGTCGCCCAGGGCCGGGACGACGGCACCGAGGAAGCCGGCCAGGCCGACCGCGGCGGCGGCGATGGCGCCGGAAAAGCCGGCGACGAAAGATGTCCAGCCGGTGAGGAAGGCCGGCAGCGGCCCATAGGCGGCGCGCAGGTAGACGTATTCCCCGCCGGCGCGCGGCCGCATGGTCGCCAGCTCGGCGTAGGCCATCGCGCCGGCGAAGGCGAGCAGGCCACCGGCCAGCCACGCCGACATCAGCGCCCACGGGTCCGGCGCCAGACGCGCGACGATCGCCGGCACGATCAGGATGCCACTGCCGATGACGTTCGACACGACGACAGCCGCGGCGTCGGTCGTGCCGAGCCGCCGCTCGAGGTCGGGGCGGTCGCCGTGGGAGGGGTCCGCGGGGGCGCGGCCCGTCATCGACGGTCCGTCATCATTTGAGGAACAGCTGCCGATCGACGCGATATTCGCCGAGGCGGGCCCACTGCTTCGATCCCTGCTTCACGAACAGCTCGACCTTGGCGTCCTTGAACATCGCGTGCTGCAGCATCTGCGTACGGGCGGCGGGACTGGAGTAGCCGAGATCGCTCGACAGATTGAAGGGACCGAGGCTCACGCCCGGTTGCAGCGCCTGTCCTTCCGTCGCCCAGATCACCTTCGAGCCGAGCTCTTCGGTGTCGTCGACGATGCGGAAGACGGCGTTGATCTGGAGGTAGGTCAGCGAGCGGTCGGCGGCGTTCTTGACCTTCAGCGAGATCGTCGGCACCAGCTTGTTCTGGCCGTCGACGATGCCCTTGTCGAGCCAGCCGGTCACGACGTCGGTCACCTTGAGCGCCTGGGTGGCGTCAGGCTCCTGGCCGCAGGCCATCGAGCCGGTCAGGCCGGCCAGAAGCAGGACGAGGAGCCACGCGCGCCGCATGCTGGTTATTGTAGCCGCAGCGCGGCGAAGGTTCCGCGGCGTGATGAAGGCGCCCGCCGAGGCCGCGGTCAAAATTCGCGGACGTCGACGCGGCGGCGGAGCTCGTCGGTCGACAAGCGGCCGGCCAGGCGCTCGGCGAGATCGCTGCCCTTCACGCGCAGGATGATCGTCACCACGTCGGGCGAGGCGCCGGGCATGATCACGTCCTGGTTGTCGCGGGCGGCCACCGTCAGCCACTCGTCGGGACCGAGTGGCAGCAGCGCCCCCCAGTCGAGCATGGCGCCAATCAGGGCCTCGCGGACGTGCTCTTCATAGGCCAGGTCCGGGCTGCGCCACAGCAGGGCGTCGGCCTCGGACGGCGCAGCCATCGGCGCCGGCGTA
This sequence comes from Vicinamibacteraceae bacterium, assembly GCA_039916225.1. Lineage (GTDB taxonomy): Bacteria > Acidobacteriota > Vicinamibacteria > Vicinamibacterales > Vicinamibacteraceae > JBDSLU01. The sequence goes on along the minus strand of JBDSLU010000451.1, from coordinate 1,413 downwards.
TCCGGCTCGCCACCAGGCGCCGGAACGGCCCCGCTCGACGTCGCCGCTTCCACGGCGGTGGCGGAGCCGGCACCGGCCATCGGCCGCTCGCTGCGCAGCCGCGGCACCGGCCGGACGACCACCTCGAGCTGACGCATCGCGTGCTCGGCCTCGGCGCGCGTCCTGGGATCGAGCTGGCCGGCGATCCGTTTGAGCGACCCGAGCGCTTCGGTCACGCCTTGCTGCTGCTGGCGCATCACGCGCGCCGTCCAGCCCATCGTCTGCCGCATCGCGGCCGGCACTTCGACGTCGAAGAACAGTCCGTAGCCCTCGAGGCGATAGCCCCGGGCGTGGGCCGCGCCGGCCAGCTGGATGAGATCGGGCGAGACGCGCTGCAGCTGCTCGTTCAGGCGCAGCGCCGCCTGCTGCACCGACTTCTCGAGCACGCTTTCCATGACCCTGACCTTGTAGCGCGCGTCGGCGGCGGGCTGGCGGCCGCGCTCGACGGGCACGGCGGCCGAGGCGGCGGACGGCGGACGCTGCGAGGGACTCGGCGGCGGATCCGGAACCTGGCCGGCGGCAACGCCGGCACCGGCAGCCGTAAGGGCCAGGATCGCGGCGCCGACAATGACGTGGCGGCGGGAATCCCCTCGCGTCACTGCGGCGGCACTCCCACGGAGACGCGCCGGATCTGGTCCAGCATCTGCTGGCGTTGGTTCTCGAAGCGGCCGAAGCCCTGCTCGACCTGCACCAGATCCCGGCGGCGCTGGAGATCGAACTCGCGCGTGATCTCGCCGATGCGCAGCTGGAGGTTCTGCTGCTGTCGCAGCTCGCTCTCATCGAGGGCCTGACGGAAGCTGCGCAGGAGCGCAGCGCCCTGGGCCGGGTTCGTCGAGCCGCCGGCGACCGTGCCGGTGGACACCAGGGTCGGGCTCGTCGGGCCGGACGGATCGCCGCCCAGCGGCGTCGACGTGGCGGTGACGGTGGCCGCCTGACCCTGGCCGAGCCGGGCGATGTCGCCGCGCAGCGAAGCCAGCTCCTGGCGCAGCGCCGCGGCGTCGTTCGACGACGGACCGGACGCCGGAGCGGCGTGGCCCCAGCCGGTGCGAACGCTGAGGCCCGACTGATCGTAATGGACGTCAAGGCGGGCCAGCGCCGCCGCGCCACCCAGGACGATGATGGCCGCCGCAGCCGCGGGCAGGGCGCGGACGCTGCGCGCCGACCAGGCGTTGAACGTCTCGCGCCACCCAAGCGGCGCGCGCGCCCCGGAGCGGATCACTTCGAAGCCGAGGGCGACGTCAGGCGCTGTCCAGGCCGCGAGCTGCGCCCGGACACCGCCGAGGGCCTCGAATTCGGCCAGGCAGGTCGCGCAGGCGCGGACGTGGGCCTCGAGGTCGTCGCGCGACGGCGTCGCGCCGGGTTCGAAGTCGTCGT
>JBDSLU010000450.1:0-9645 GCA_039916225.1 Vicinamibacteraceae bacterium | reverse complement strand
GTAGCCGGGGTCGTCGCGGAAGCGCCGCCACTGCGCGTTGGTGACCTCGAACTTGCCGATGTAGAACGCGTCGACGTCGACGGTGTGGACGGGCCGCTCGCGGCCGTCGCCGTCGCCGAACGTGTCGCCCATCGTGAACGCTCCGGCAGGCACGTGGACGAACGCGCCATAGCCGTCATCGATGGTCTTGCCGGTCGACGCCGCCGGCCTGGCCGGAGCCGCGGCCGCCTGCGCGCCGAGCGACGGTGGGCGGGTGACGACGGTGGCCGAGGCGATGGCCGCCGCCGCGAGGACGAGCGCGCGTGCCGTCACGAGCGACCCTCCGGCACGAACCCGGCGCGGGCGAGGAAATGCCTCAGGGCCGGCATCCACGGCGAGAACTCGGGACTGCGCAACGCCGCGCCATAGCCGTGGCGGCCCTGCTGGTAGATGTGGACCTCGGCGTTGGCGCCGGCTTTGTTGAGGGCGACGAACAGTTCCGCCGATCCGTTGGCGGGGCCGGTGTCCTTGGCCGCGCAGGTGAGGAACGTCGGCGGGAACGTCTTCAGATCTTCGCCGGCGGTGGCGCGGCCGGCGCTGTAGACGAGGACCAGGAAGTCGGGACGCGATGACACCCGGGCCAGCGGATCGCCGGCGTTGGGATCGCCGGCCTTGGCGCCAGCCGCCACGAGCCGGCCCAGCGCCGAGCCCGCCGAGAAGCCGGCGAAGCCGATGCGCGCCGGATCGAGTTTCCATTCGGCGGCGCGCGCCCGCACCAGCTGCATCGCGCGCTGGCCGTCGAGTGTCCGCGCGTCGTCGTTGTAGCGGGGCGACAGCCGGTAGGTGAGCACGAAGGCCGTGATGCCCCACGCGTTCAACTGCTCGGCGACCTCGAGCCCTTCGCCGCCGTGCATCAGCATGATGTTGGCGCCGCCGGGCGCGATGATCACCGACGCCCCGTTGCGCTGCCCCTCGGGCGGCAGGAACGTGGTCAGGAACGGTGCGTCGAGCGGCCCGTCGCCCTGGGCCAGCGGGACCTGTCCCGGCGCCCACAAAGGAATGTTGACGTTCGGCGGCGTGGCCGTGGCCGGCCGCGTGTCTCCCGGGGCGACCGCGATGGCCGCCGCTGCGAGCAGCGTGATGAGCATGGGCGACAGTGTGTGCCGCGACCGGGGCGGGCTGTCAATCGGCGGCAGGCGCCGCCGCGCGCGTCGCGAGCCGATTGCCGCCGGTCCATAGCCCGATGGCGACCGCGAGCGCGACCAGCCACACCACGACCGGCGACCACGGATAGATCGGGTACGGGAACGCGCGGCTCTCGAACGCGCGCGGTTCGCTGCCGGCGGCGCGCCGTTCGGCGTCGGCCCGATGCGCGACGCGCCAACGATGCCCGTCCCGCGCGACGTAGGACGGTGTATCGAGGACCGCGGCGAAGAAGCGCTCCAGGACGAGGTTCTCGCGCCACGCCGTGAACGCGTCACCGCGATCCCAGGCGAGGTTCCGCGCCTGCACGTGTTGCAGGCCCTCGGTCATGTACTGATCCTCGCGCGAGAAGCGCGGCGGTCGCACCAGGGGCGGTGCCTGTCGCCACGCCGCGGCGCGCTCCCGATCGAGGGCATCGAGCTCCGCGGCGCTGTAGCGTGAGGCGAACGTGCCGATGCCGGGCGCCTCGAGACGCTGGCCCAGGTGGACGACGTGCACGAACGCGGCGAGCGCCACGACGGTGAGCGCCAGGAGACGCGCGACCAGCCGGACCGACGTCGCCGTCCACCGGCCCCCGAGGTCGGCCGGCGGCGTGATCGCCGCGCCGGCCAGCAGACCACAGCCGATGGCGACGGCGTTCAGCGCGACGTCGGCGAGCTCGCCGACGCGGGCCGGCAGGAACCACTGGAACGCTTCGTCACCGATGCCGGCGATGCACGTGGCGAGCGCTGGCGCGACGATCGCCGACGCGTCCGTCCGATCGCGCCAGACGCGCAGGAACAGCCAGGCGATGAGGCCGAACTCGACGAAGTGGACGCGCTCGACGGCGCGGATCGCCGGATCGGGGCTCCCCGTCGCCGCCGAGTAGCTCCAGGCGATCGCCAGTGCCGCGCCGAGCGCGCCATAGCGCAGCACACGATGCGTGCGGATGCGGACCAGCGCCACGCCGATGGCGACCAGCGCGACGAGCGCCAGGCCACTTGCGATGAGGCGGCTGAACGTTCCCGGGAACGCCGCGCGCAGTGCCGAGCGGGCGCTGCCGATGGCCGGCGCGGCCAGGATCAGCGCGACCGACGCGGCGGTCGCGATGACCAGCGCCGCTGTGCGGCGGCGCGAGGCGCCGGCCGCCGCGGTCAGCGGACCGCCGGCAGCGTCGCCGGATCTCCGGTGTTGAGGCACTTCGGGTGACCGAATCCGCCCTTGCTGGCGCCGCTCCCGCCGGCCGGGTTGTCGGTGACGTCGAACACGATGTTGTCCGGGTGGGTGGCGTCGCCGCTGACGCCGCCGATGCCGGCAAGGAAGTCGAGGCTCAACGCCTGTCGCAGTCGCCAGGCGATGAAGTGATCGGCGCACGACGTGTCGCCGCTGACGCCCACGCCGCCGACCAGCCTGCCGCCGGTCGCGTAGAGACCCAGGTCGCCGCCGAAGACGTTCACGCCGCCGACCGCCTTGTTGAACATCGGATCACCGGTCGTGCCGTAGGCCGTGCCGCCGCCGGCCGCGTATGCCGCCTCGGTGTCGACGGGGTTGCTGTGCTGCAGGCCGTAGAGGCTGCCGCCCGGCTGCACCGCGGAGTACAGATTGGCGGTCGAGAGGGCCAGGCCCTTGGCCTGGCCCGATCCGTTGCTCGACGACGTCGCGTCGAGGCTGAAGGCATTGGCCGTGTTCGCCTTCTGGGCGGAGATGACGCGGCTGCCCGGCCACTGGGCGCCGCGGTTGGTGCCGGAGTAGACCACTGCGCAGACCACGCCGTCGCGGTTCACCACGGTCGCCCACATGTGGTTGTTCAGGCCGCTGGTCTCGACCTGCGTCGCGGCGACGAGCGCCGCCCTCAGCGCCGCGTGGGACGGCAGGCCCTGGCAGCCGCCTCGCGCTGTGGCTGGCGTCGCCGCGGCGGGAGGGGCCACTGGCGGCGCCTGGGCGTCGACGCGCCCGGGCAGCGAGACGATGCCGGCGAGCGTGGCCACGCTGACCACCACGCGGAAGGACGACTGGCGCTTCATCTTGATCTCCTCGCACACACACAGGGGGACACACGGCGGAACACACAGGCGAACGAACGGGGGGCTTCAGGGTAGTCGAAGCCGATCGCTCACGCCAGGTCGACGGCCACCACCTCGTGATCGAGGATCGACGGCACGTCGACGGTGATCGTCCGATCGTCGCGCGTCGCCCGGGCCTCGACGCCAGCCGTCAGCAGCGACACGCGGGTCGCGCGCGCGCCGTCCGGCAGCGTCAGCCGGACACGCTGCGGGCCGATCGGGAGCAGCTCGCGGAGCGGACCCTTCATGCACATCGGATTGGACAGGTTGACGAGATGCACCGTGAGCGAGCTGGCCTGCCGCCAGACCGCGACTTCGACGAGGCCGGGGCCGGTCACCGTCACCGGGCCGGCGTCGCGCGAGGCCCAGCGAACGGCGCCGGCGATTAGCGCGCCGTGGTCGGGACTCAGCACCTCCCAGAACGTGCGATCGACGTCCCAGGGGAAGTAGGCGACGCGACCGCGGCCCGGTTCGCGCAGGAACAGCCCCGGCGTGTCGGTGTGCTCCTGCCGCGGGAAGACGTCTTCCATCGGCAGATCCGGATAGGACGGGACCAGCGTCAGCGGCGCCGTCGCACGTGCGCCGGCGGCTGGCTCGACGCGGACCCGCCACACGCCATTGATCACCCGCGGGGCATCGTCGAGGCCGCGCAGCACCTCATGTCGTGCGCCGGGCCCGCCCTCGAGCGTCAAGTAGGAGTTCTTCATCGGGCCCTCGACGCCGCCGGTGTCGCGGACTCCGAACAGATCGCCGAGCGCGAAGTCGGGGCGACGCCGCCCGGCCTCGTCGAAGCGCGAGCTCTCGAACGTTGCGACCAACCCGCCGCCGCGGTTGACGTAGGCACGCAGCGCCTCGGATTGCGCGTCCGAGAGCGCCGCGGCGTTGGCCAGGACGAGGCAGGCGTAGCGATCGAGCGTCTCCGGTGTCAGGAACGCCTCGTGGACGTAGTCGAACGGCACCCGCGCTTCGACGAGCGCGTGATACATGCCGCTGACGTGATCGGCGAGCGGCCGATCGGGGCCAGGTGCGTAGACGGCTGGCGTCTGCTCCGAGAAGAGCAGCGCGACCCGCGCCAGCGATCGCGTGTTGCGGAGATAGCGTTCGTGCTGGTGGTGCCAGGCGTAGATCTGCTCGACGACCGGCAACCAGCGGCGGTCACGCAGCACCCCGGCGAACTTGGCGAACCACGGCCGCATGCCGTTTGCCGTCCCGCTCGCCACCCAGAGGCGGATCTCGGCCTCGCTCTGCACCGAGTCCTTCCAGCGATGCGGTTCCTCGACGCCGACGCTGAAGATGCCGCCGACGGGGCGGCCGTCCATCACGGAGTGGTACTCCTTGGCTCGCCGGCCGTTCGACCACGGCGGCGTCAGGCCGCGGCGGGCCTGGTGATCCGCGAACTGGATCGGCGCCTGCATTACGCCGGCGGTGCGGAGGTCGGGTGGCCCGTTCGGGACGAAGCAGGCGCCCGGCCGCGTGCGGCGGATGTCGGCGTCCCAGCGATCCCACAGCTCGGTGAGGCGTGCCTTGCGCCACGCCACGAACGCGCGTCGGGTCGGGTCGGCCAGGTCGGTGCTGCGCGGCAGGTCGAGGCCGGACGCCGTCCGGAAGTTGCGCCGGCAATGCTCGCAGTGGCACTCGGTCTGGTTGGCCCACCGGTTGGTGAAGACGCCGTCGACGTCGTAGCGCGACACGATCTCGCGGTGCACCTCGGTCATGAAGTCGAAGTTGTAGGGGCCGAGGGCACAGGTGACCCACAGCTCGGGATTGGCCCAGTGCCGGCGCGGCCGCCCGTCGGCATCGACGGCAATCCAGTCGGGATGGGCCCGCGCCGTGTCGTCGCGGGTCGCATGGGGGTCGGTGCGGGCCAGGATCTTCATCCCGAGCGCGCGACAGCCACGGACGAGGTCGCCGAACGGATCGCTGGTGCCGAGCCAGGCGCTGCGGTGATGGAAGGCAACGTCGGTGGGGTAGTAGGCGACGATACCGCCGGCGCTCAGGCAGGCTGCGTCGGCATGGACGCGGCGGAAGTAGTCGAGCCAGAAGCCGAGGTCGACCTGGCCGGGATCGTTCTCGACCAGCACCAGCTGGGCCCACCGCATCGGCTCGGCGCACCACGCCGGCGCCGGTGGACGCGGGCCGACGGCGGCCGTGGGCACGGCCTGGAACGCGGCGCCCATCGCCGGCGAGACCAGCGCTCCAGCGGTGACGCTGCCGAGCGCCTCGATGAACGCGCGCCGATCCAGATTCTGTCCGCTCATAGCCGCCGATTCTAGGCGGAGACGTGCTGCGGCTGCACGCTTCTGCCCGCGCCGGCACGCGCGCTGTTGTGAAGCCGAACAGGAATGGAGGCGATGCGGCGGCTGCCGATTGAGTACGCGTGGAAGAGCCGCGCAGCCGATCATACCGACACGTACGGTCGACGTGTGTCGCGCTGTCGCTGACCGTCGGCTTGTCGGCCTGCGGCGATTTCATTCCGCAGACGCACTCCGGCGTCGTCGAGTCGGTCGGTGCGATCCGGAGCCTGCCCGCCCCGCTCACGGCAGCGGTCGACGTCAAGCTGACCGGCACCGTCACGTTCTTCAATTCCGCGCTCGACCAAGCCTGGGTCCAGGACGCCACCGGCGGCGTCCGCGTCGATCGCATCGGGCTCGATCCGCTGGTCCACGTCGGCGACGTCGTCGAGCTGACCGGTCGCGCCACCATGGGTGGGTCGGCGCCGATCGTCCTGCGCGACACCCTGCGCGTCATCTCGACGGGCGCGCCACCGCCGCCGCCGGTCCGGATCACGCCGGCCGACATCGCCGAAGGCCGGCACCAATACCTGTTCGTCGAGGCGTCGGGCATCGTCCGGAGCGCGTCGATGGATTCGCGCGGCCGCCTGGCGCTGACGGTGCGAGCCGACGACAAGGATCTCACCGTCGGCGTCCGCGAAGTCGGCCGCGCCGATCCGGCCCAGTATCTCGACGCCGGCGTCACGATGCAGGGCGTCCTGGCGACCAACCACGACGCCTACGGCCGCACCGGTGCCTCGCGGCTCCTGGTGTCGTCGACCCGCGAGATCACTATCACCCGCCCGGCACCGACCGCCGCGAACATTCCGCTGCTGGCCGTGCAGGCGTTGGTCAACAACGGATCGTCGCGCTCGGCGCATCGGGTCCGGGTCCGCGGCGTGGTGAGTGCCGCCGGCGCCGGGTTCCGCCTGACCGACGCCACCGGCGCCGTCTCGCTCGCGCCGGCCGGCAAGACGGCGCTGGCGGCCGGCGACGACATCGAGGTCGCCGGCTTTCCGGCCGAGCACGACGGCGCCATCGCCCTCGAACATGCGATGCGCCTCGAAGACGAATCGACGCTGCCGATGACCCATCGCGTGCTGACGCAGGCGTCCGACATCCGCAACATGTCGGTGAGCGAAGCGAAGCGCGGCTATCCGGTGAAGCTGCAGGCGGTCATCACCTACTACGACCCCCATAACACCACCCTCACCATCCAGGATGCCAGCGCCGGCATCTACGTGCGGGTCGGCAACTCGCCGGTGCCGCTGCTGCAGTCCGGGCAGCTGGTGGAGCTCGAGGGCTTCACCGGACCCGGAGACGTGGTTCCGGTCATCATCGCGCCCCGGATCACGGTGATCGGCACCGCACCCATGCCGGCGCCGATGGCCATCGATCCGGCCCGCTTCTTCGCCGGCGTCGGCGACTGCCAGTGGATGCAGGTCACGGGCATCGTCGACGCCATCGAGCGGCGCGACGCGCGGACGTACATCGGCCTGCGCCTGAACTTCAAGCGCATCGAGATGGCCATCCCCGGCGAGCCGGTCCTGCCGGAGGGGCTGCTCTACTCGCGCATCAGCGCACAAGGCGTCGGCGCCTCGCGCTTCAACTTCCGCCGCCAGATCCTGGGCATCACGCTGCGCTTGCCGACTGTCGACTACCTGCACATCGTCGAGGCGGCCAAGGCGCCACCCGTCACGTCGATCGCCGAGCTGCTCCAGTTCACGCCGTCGGCGGGCGGCGACGATCCGTCGGCGGTGAAGGGCGTGGTGCTGCTGACCAACCCGACCGGCCCGACCTGGCTCAGCGACGACACGGGCGGCGTCCTGGTCGCGACGCACGCGCGCGGCACGTTCGCGATCGGCGATGTGGTCAAGGCCACCGGATTTCCTGAGGCCGGCGCCTTCAACCCCATCCTCCGCTCGGCCGCGCTCTCCAAGATCGGCTCGCAGCCGCCGCCGCCGGCGCCAGCCATGACCCTCGACGACATCCTCGAGGATGGCTGGGACGCCAAGCTCGCCCAGGTCGAGGGCTACCTGACCGATCGGGTCGCCAACAGCGGGCGCGAGCGGTTGACCATCGTGCAGGGGACGCGGACGATCGTGGCCGAGCTGCCCGACGGCCAGTCGGCGCGAGTCGAGGTCGGCAGCCTGGTCAAGGTGACGGGCGTGAGCGCGATCGACGCCGCCGCCGCCGGCAACATTTCGATTCCTCGCGGTGTCACGCTCTACCTGCGATCGGTCAACGACATCGCCATCGTTGCCAACCCGCCGTGGTGGACGGCGCAACGCACGCTGACGCTGGCTTCCGGTCTCGTCGTCGTCACGCTGGCCACGCTGGGCTGGGTCGGGCTGCTGCGGCGCCGCGTGTCGAAGCAGACCGCCGACCTGCGCTCGGCCAAGGACGCCGCCGAGGCGGCCAGCCAGGCCAAGAGCGAGTTCCTGGCCAACGTCAGCCACGAGATCCGGACGCCGATGAACGGCGTGCTCGGCATGACCGAGCTGGTCCTCGAGAGCGACGTCACGCCCGAGCAGCGCGAATGCCTGACGATGGCCCGCACCTCGGCGCAGTCGCTGGTCACGCTCATCAACGAGATCCTCGACTTCTCGAAAATCGAAGCCGGGAAGATGCAGACCGATTCGGTTGCCTTTCCGATCTACGAGGTCGTGACCGAGACGGTGCGACCGCTGGCGTTGCAGGCGGCGGAGAAGGGCCTCGAGTTCGTCTACGACGTCTCGCCGGCCTTGCCCGAACGCCTGATCGGCGATGGCGGACGGCTCGGCCAGGTCATCACCAACCTGATCGGCAACGCGGTGAAGTTCACCCGCGAAGGATCGGTCGCCGTCCACGTCGCCATCGACGAACGGACCGAGTCCGAGGTCGTCCTGCACGTGCGCGTCGCCGACACCGGCATTGGCATCCCCCAGGAGAAGCAGCAGGCGATCTTCGACGCCTTCACCCAGGCCGACGGATCGATCACGCGACAGTTCGGCGGCACCGGCCTCGGCCTGTCCATCGCGTCACGCCTGGTCACGCTCATGGGCGGCCGGATGTGGCTCGAGAGCGAGCCGGGTCGCGGTGCCACCTTCCACTTCACCCTGCCGCAGCGCATCGCGGCGCCGGTCGCGGGTGCGGCTGTGCCGACCACGCCGCCCGTCGACCTGGCCGGCCGGCGCGTGCTGATCGTCGAGGACCACCGCGCCAACCGCGCCGCCCACGAAGCGGCCGTGCGCCACTGGGGCATGCAGGCGCAGGCGGTCGGTGGAGCCTTCGAGGCCCTGTCGGCGCTGGGGCAGCCGGGCGACGGCCGCGAGACGCCGGCGCTGGCGATCGTCGACCATCACATGCCGGGCATGAACGGGCTCGAGTTCGCCGAGCGCGCGCGCCGCGATGGCCTGGCCCCGGGGATGCGCTTCATCCTGATGACGACGCCGGGGTCGCCCATCGACGCCTCCGTCGCCGAGGCGGTGGGCATCGTCGAGCGGATCAGCAAGCCGTTCAGCCCGCTCGAACTGCACGCGTGCGTCCAGCGGGCCCTTTCAGGACCGGCCACGATGCCGGTCGCCGCTCCGCGCCGGGCCGCCGCCGAGACGGTGTCGATGACCATCCTCCTGGCCGAGGACAACCCGGTCAACCAGCGCGTCGCCCAGCGCATGCTGGAGAAGCTCGGCCACAGCGTGGTCGTGGCCAACAACGGGCGCGAGGCCGTCGACGCCCTCGAGCGCGGACGTTTCGACGCCGTCCTGATGGACATGCAGATGCCGGAGATGGACGGCCTGCAGGCGACGGGCGAGATTCGAGCTCGCGAGACGACACAGGCGCTCGGCCGGGTGCCGATCATCGCTCTCACCGCCAACGCGATGAAGGGCGACCGCGAAAAGTGTCTCGCCTCCGGCATGGACGCCTACCTGTCCAAGCCCATCAAGTCGGCCGAGCTCAAGGACGCGCTCGATGCCCACGCCCGCCGCGCCCCCGCCTCGGCGGCATCGTAAGCCTTCGTGCGATCGTCCCCCGGTTGATACCCTGAGTCCGACGGACTGTTCAGGCGGGAGGACACCTGTGGCCGCTGGCAGCCGTCCGGACGCTGTTCCGCCCGGCATCGCCGTGGTACTCGCATTGCAGACGCTCAGCCTGCTTGCCTGTGGAGGGTA
>JBDSLU010000449.1:0-2725 GCA_039916225.1 Vicinamibacteraceae bacterium | reverse complement strand
CGGGGTCGTTCATGCGCCTGCCGTTCCCGGGCGGGCGAACTTCAGGTGCACCACGTCCGGCATCGCGACGGTCCGCACCAGCGCCAGGCCGTGCAGGTCGTCGCCGACGCCGTCGAACAGGCGCTCGCCGCTCCCAAGCAGGGTCGGCACCAGGTTGATCTCCATCTCGTCGACGAGGTTGGCGGCCAGATACTGCGAGACCGCGGACGCCCCACCGGCCAGCGACATGTCCTGATCGCCGGCGGCGCGTCGCGCCTGTCCCAGCGCGTCCGCGATCCCGCCGGTGACGAACGTGAACGTCGTGCCGCCCTGCATCACGAGCGGCGCGCGGGCGTGGTGCGTCAGCACGAACACGGGGTGGTGGAAGGGCGGATCGTCGCCCCACCAGCCGTTCCACGGCGCGGTCGCGTCCCAGCCGCCGGGATGGCCGCCGAACATGTTGCGGCCCATGATCGTGGCGCCGATCCCGGCGATCGATTCCTCGATGACGGCGCTGCTGGCGTTCACCTCGCCGCCCTCCATGCCGTGCGGCGCGCGAAAGGCTTCGAGCGCGAACGCCCATTGGTGGAGGCGCATGCCGCCGACACCGAGCGGATCCTGGACGCTCTGTCGCGGGCCGGCGACAAAGCCATCCAGCGACATCGAGATCTTCACACGTAGTTTGGACATGCGATCAGAACTCACCGGCCCCAGAACAACGCGAGGGCCACCCCGCCGGCCACCACCAGCACGATGGCCAGCACCAGCCACCCCACCGGACCGCGGCGGGCGACGGCCGCTTCCTGGTACTGCCGGCTCAGGTTGGGGTGCTGGGCGAGGTAGGTCTCGACGGCCTCCTTCGATTCCTTGAGTCCGAGACCGGTCGCGAGCCGCGTCGCCTTGATCGCGTCGATCAGCATCCCGCGCGAGAGCGCGCTGACGGCATCGGCCGGGATCCGTTCGGAGTGGCTGGCGAAGGGCATCGGAACGAGCATCATATCCGCCCTCTTCGATAGACTGCGGCATGCCTCGTCCGTTCCGGATCGCCGGTCTCTCCATCGTCGCCGGGCTGTTGGCGGTCTCCGTGGCCTGGGCCCAGGCCCCGGTCACCTACCGGCTCTCCTTTGCCGACTACGTGCGCCACGTCGTCGACGTCGAAGTGGTCTTCGCCGAGGTCGTGACGGACCCGCTCGAGATCCACATGAGCCGCAGCTCGCCGGGGCGCTACGCGCTGCACGAGTTCGCGAAGAACGTCTTCGACCTGCAGATCACGGACGGAGCCGGACGGCCGCTGACGCCGGGGCGGCCCAACCTGCACGTCTGGCGGGTCGCCGGTCATGGCGGCACCGTCCGCGTGCGCTACCGGCTGTTCGCCGACCGCATCGACGGCACCTACGCCGGCGTCGATGCCACCCAGGCGCACCTGAACCCGCCGGCCGCGCTGATGTGGGCCAAGACGCTCGAGACGCGACCGGCCAGCCTCACCTTCGTGGCGCCGCCGGACGTCGCCTGGACGATCGCCTCGCAGCTCTACGCCACGGCCGATCCGCTGGTCGTCACGGCGCCGAACCTGGCCTACCTGATGGACAGCCCGATCCAGTTCGCACCGCAGGCCATGCGCACCTTCCAGGTCGGTCTCAGCCCGGCCGCGGGCGCGGCGCAGACGACCATCCGCGTGGCGTTGCGCCACGACGGGACCGACGCCGAAGCCGACCGCTTTGCCAGCGGCGTCGAGAAGATCGTCCGCGAGGCGCGCGCCGTCTACGGCGAGCTGCCGGCGTTCGAGCCCGGCCACTACACGTTCCTGGCGACCTACGCGCAGGGTGTCGGCGGCGACGGCATGGAGCACCGCAACAGCACCGTGCTCACCGCGCCGGCCGCACTGGCCCAGGCCGAGCGGCCGCTGCTCGGGACCGTGGCCCACGAGTTCTTCCACGCCTGGAACGTCGAGCGGATCCGACCGAAGTCGCTCGAGCCGTTCAACTTCGACGACGCCAACGTGTCGTCGGAGCTGTGGGTCGCCGAAGGCTTCACGCAGTACTACGGCGCGCTCCTGATGGCCCGCGCCGGCTTGTCGACGCAGGACGAGGCGCTCCGCTCGGTCGGTGGGCTGATCAACGCGGTGAACGCCTCGGCCGGGCGTCGCGTGCGCTTCGCGCCGGAGATGAGCCGGCTGGCGCCGTTCGTCGACGCGGCCTGCTCGGTCGACCCGACCAACTGGGGCAACACCTACCTCTCGTACTACACGTTCGGCGCGGCGATCGCCCTCGGCCTCGACCTCGAGCTGCGCGATCGCACCGACGGCAAGGTCACGCTCGACGATTACATGAAGGCCATGTGGACGAAGTACGGCAAGACGCCGGCGCCGCCCGGAACGGTCGCCACGCCCTACACCGCCGCCGACCTGCAGACCACGCTCGCCGAGGTGAGCGGCAGCGTGTCGTTCGCCCGCGAGTTCTTCGAGCGCTACGTCGACGGGCCCGAGCTGGTCGAATACGGCATGCTGCTGAAGCGGATGGGGCTGATCTGGAAGCCGCTGCATCCGGGCAAGGCGTGGATGGGCGACCTGCCGATGATGGGCGGCGCCGATGGCGTCCGCATCGGGAACGCCGCGCCGATGGGCACGCCCGCCTACGACGCCGGCTTCGGCGAAGGCGACGTGCTCGTCACGATAAACGACAAGGGCGTGCGCTCCGCCGGCGACGTCGCCGCCATCGTCGACGCTGTCAAGCCCGGCGATCGCCTC
>JBDSLU010000448.1:0-21657 GCA_039916225.1 Vicinamibacteraceae bacterium | reverse complement strand
AGGACCATTTGACGCGGTCGACCGCCTCGCCGGGCGCGGCCGGCACTTCGATCTTGAGCTCGATCGGGTAGCCGGAGCCGAGCGACGGCCCACCGATCAGGGTGCGGTCATTGAGCGCGAACAGCGCCCCGACGCGGCCGCGAGCCTGGTCGACATAGATCAGGCCGCCCTGCGACCGGGCGATGAGGACGTTGTGGCCAGGTTCGAGCTCGTAGGTACCAGCGATGGCGTCGAGGCGCGCCGGAGCCAGCGTCGCGACCTTGAGCAGCTCGAAGCTGGCCGCGCCGCGGCCCTGGCGGACGGTGCCGGTGACCCGGCCTGGCTCGCGCCGCCGGCCTTCGAAGGCGAGCCGGGTCTTGGCGCCGCGAACGTCGAAGTGCAGCGAATCGGCCGTCGCCCTGACCTGCTCGAGCCGCACCGCGCCGTCACCCTGGAGCGGCAGCTCCAGGCTGCCGATCAGCGCCCCGGCGTCGGCTTCGACCTGGGCCTCCACGTAGACCGTGCCGTCGACGCCCTCGAACCCGCCGATCCACTGCCCCTCCGCCCATCCAGGCTCCACGGCAGCGGCCCGGGTGACCGAACCCAGGACGACGGCGAGCGCGATGGCAACAGTGGTCCCGACACGGCGAGTGATCGCGTGCATGACGTTCTCCCAAGCTGCGGTTCGCCCCACGTAGACGGGCGACGCGCAGGGAGGGTTCGTCCCAGCGGACCGAATTGTGACGAAGTGGAGATCAGTCGTGCCGGCGGGATGGGATCGCGCTGACGGCGAGACCGACCACGATCACGGACACGACGCCGACGACGTTGTGCCAGAGGAAGGCTATCTGCGGCAGCCACGTGGCGACCGATGCCACCGCGGCGATCCCGGCGATGAGGCCGACGAACGCCCCGCGGCTCGTCGCCCGCGGCACGCCGAGCGCGAGTACGAAGACGCCGAGGATCGACCCGTAGAAGAAGGATCCGAAGCGGTTGACGACGTCGATGAGCGGACCGAGGTTGGCGGCGAAGAGCGCCACGACGCAAGCGAACAGGCCCCACCCGGCGGTCGCGATCTTGGCGGCGGCCAGGTAGTGGGCGTCGCTGGCCTCGCGGACGAACAAGCGCCGGTAGAAGTCGATCACCGTGGCGGTGGCGAGCGAGTTGAGCTCCGCCGCGACGGTGGACATCGAGGCGGCGAAGATCGCCGCGATGATCAGGCCGACCATGCCGATCGGCATGTGCGTGGTCACGAAGGTCGGGAAGACGTAGTTGGTGTCGCCGAAGGCGGCGTCGCCGGTGACGTCGCGAACGATACGGGTCGCCGACGACCGCGCCGTGGCCACCGCCTTGTCGCCGGCCGCGAACGCCGCGCGGGCGACGTCGGCCTCGACATCCGCGCCGCGGTTGCGGGCGGCACTGTAGGTCTCAGCGGCGGCGCGACGGACGCCGACCGCCTGCTGGTACTGCTGCTCGACCGCGGCGTAGTCGGCGGCCCGGGCGCTGGCGCGCACCTTGGCGTCGTGGACGCCGTTGAACAACAGCGGCGCCGGCACGAAGACGTAATAGGCGAACATCAGGACGCCGAGGAGCGGGACCACGATCTGCAGCGGGATCTTGGCGAAGGCGCTCATCAGCAGCGAGCGCCGCCCCTCGTCCACCGATCGCGCCGTCAGGAAGCGCTGCACCTGGCTCTGGTCGCAGCCGAAATACGACAGCATCAGGAAGAGGCCGCCGATCATCCCGGACCAGAACGTGTAGGTCTTCTCGAGCGACAGGCTGAAATCGATGGCGGTCAGGCGACCCGTCGCGCCGGCCAGATGCAGGGCGCTGCCGACCGAGGTCGTCTCCGGCAAGCCGAGGACGAGGACGACGAGGGCCGCGGCCACACCGACCACGATGACCGCCATCTGCTTGACGTCGGCCCACGTCACCGCCTGCACGCCGCCGACCAGCGTGTAGCCGACCGCCGGTATGCCCATCGCCAGCACCGTCAGCGGCAGGTTCCAGCCGAAGATCACCGACAGGATCACCGACGGCGCCGAGAGGACCGCACCGCACGACAGCCCGCGCGACAGCAGGAACAGCGCGCTGGTCAGCGTCCGCGTCTTCACGTCGAAGCGCCGCTCCAGATACTCGTAGGCGGTGAACACCTTGGCCCGGTAGAAGAACGGGACCACCGTCGTCGACAGGATGATCATCGCCAGCGGCAGCCCGAAATAGAGCTGCAGCACGCTCATCCCCTCGCCGAAGCCGCGCCCGGTGGTGCCGACCAGGGTGATCGCCGAGAGCTGGGTCGCCATCACCGAGAGACCCACCGCCCACCACGGCAGGCTGCGGTTGGCGAGAAAGTAGCCCTCGACCTCGTTGGTCCGGTGCGACCGCTTGACGCCGTCGATCACGATCCAGGCGAAGTAGGCGGCGACGACGAACCAGTCGACGGGATGCATCGTGGAGGAGCCCGGATCAGGCGCGGCCGAACGTGGTCTGGAACCACCACAGGGCGAGCAGGGTGACGACTTCGAAAACGATGACGGCGACGTAGATCGCGGCCCTCGAATGCTCGTCGTCACCGGCGGTGGCGGGCGTGCCGGATGTGGCGGGCGTCGCGCCGGCCGGCTTCACAGCGCCTCCAGGGCGGCGCATCGGGCGCGATCGGCGACCGCGAGGCGCTCGCGCGCGGCAGACAGCCACGCGACATCGCGCGCCAGGGCGGCGTCCGCGGCGCGGACGGCTTCGGCCGTGCGCGACGGCGCCGGCCCGCCGAGGGTTTCGCGGATGCGGACGAAGTGCGACGGACAGAGAATCTCGCTCAGGCGCGTCGGCTCGATGGCGATGGCCGCTCCGGTGACGCGCGCCGAGACCTCGGCGAGGTGCTCGACCAGCGGACGCCCTGGCGCGGCACCGTGGGCCGCGACCAGGCCGGCGGCGATGGCGTGCGACTGCGCGAACGGCAGGCCGCGCTCGCGCGTCAGGGTGTCGGCCAGTTCGGTCACGGTGATGAAGCCTTCCGCCGCCCGCCGCGACATCTCGGCGACGTCGAAGACGGCGGTCTGGAGCGACGCGGCGACCAGCGACACCGCCCGCACGGCGTCGCGGAATGCCTGGTGCACGAGCGGCTGCAGATCGTCCTCGGTGTCGACGATGTCGCCGAACGGCGTGTTGTGGACGGTCAGCAGCACCGCCGTCGCCTGGCCCAGCGCCTTGCTGCCAATCGAGCGGGCGTGCTCGAGAGCGACCGGATTGCGCTTCTGCGGCATGATGCTGCTCACCTGCACGAACCCGTCACCGAGCCGCAGGTAGCGGAACTCCGCGGTGCCCCAGAGCAGCAGGTCCTGGACCACGCGGCCGACGCCGACCAGGGCCACCGAGGCCGCCGACAGACTCTCCAGCAGGTAGTCGACGGTGGCGATGCTGCCGTAGGTGTTGCCGGTCGGCCCGTCGAAGCCGAGCAGCACGCTCGTGCGATCGCGATCGATCGGGAACGCCGTGCCGGTGATGGCGCAGGCACCGAGCGGCGACCGGTTGGTCGTGGCGAAGGCGGCGCGGAGGCGTTCGCCGTCGCGCTCCAGCTGTTCGATGACGCCGAGCAGGTAGTGCGCCAACGTCGTCGGCTGGGCCCGCTGCGTGTGCGTGTGCGCCGGGAACACCGTCTCGAGATGGGCCGCGGCGATCCCGCCGAGCGTGGCGCGGAGGGCCAGCGTCGCGTCGAGCAGGTCGAGGACGAAGCCGCGCTGCCGCATGCGATACATCGTCATGTCGATGTCGTTGCGGCTGCGGGCGGTGTGCAGGCGGCCGGCGACGTCGCCGGCGCGCTCGACGATCAGCCGCTCGACGAAGAAGAACAGGTCCTCGCAGGTGCCGTCGTAGGGCGTGCGGCGGACCGTGTCGCAGCAGACCGCGGTGACGGCATCGCGGATGCGGCGGGCGTCGTCGCGCGTGACGATGTCCTGCTCGGCGAGCATCACCAGGTGGGCGCCGTGGATGGCCAGCAACGGATCGAGGAACAGCGCCTTGGCGTCCTCGAAGTTTTCGTTGAGGACGGTGCGGACGTATTCGGGCGCGAAGGACATGGTGTGGGGGGTGGGCCGGCCCGGTCCCGCTGGAACCGCCTGAGCGCATAATTGTACGACGCATGAGCGGCCCGAGCGACGCCCAGCCCCCAGCCGGTCCGAGGCCCGCAGCCCGGCGCCCGGCCCGGCCGCTCGGGGATCGACGCCCGCTGCTCCGCTGGATCCTGCTGCCGGCGGTGCTCGGCTCCGCCGCCGGCATCTTCGTGGTGGTCGTGCCCTGGGGCCGCTACGTCCTGGTCTTCGGGCTGGTCGTGAGCGGCCTCGCCTGGCTGCTGCGCGTTGCCGCCGACTGGGCCGTCGAACGGGTCGGCCCGCAGCGCGGCGTCGTCCTCATCGGGTCGGTGCTGTTCGGGACGTGGCTCCTCATGGCGCTCAACCCGCCGGCGCCGCTGCGCGGTGTCGGCTTCGGCCCGATCCGGTCGGCCCGCGAGCCGAAGGATCCCTACGAGCTGCCGCCGGCAGGCTCGAAAGGCGTCATTCCCAGCCTCAGGGATCCGTCCGAGCCGATCGATCCGGTGCAGCCGTTCCGCGACCTGGTGACGCCCGAGCGGACCTACCGGCCGGCGGCGCCGCCGACGCCGCCGGCAGACGGCCGCCGCGGCACGCCGCGGGTCTCGCTGCGCCTGTCGTCGAGCGTGTCGACGTTCGGCGAGGGTCTCGTCCTGATCGCCGAAGTCGGCGGCGACGGGCGCCCGGTGCACGGCCCGGTGGCGTTCGTCGCCGACGGCCGGGTGGTCGACGAGCGCACGTTGCGCGTGCAGGGGGTCGGCAGCCAGATCGAATTCAGGCTGGTGGGGCTGGCGGTGGGCGCGCACACCCTGCAGGTGCGCTACCTCGGCAGTCGGACCTTCGCCGCGGCCGATTCGGCTGTCGTCGAGCATCGCGTCGCACCGTGATAGCGGCCGATGCGCGCAGCGGGGTTCGCCCTGGAGACAGCTTTCAGCGCTGCGGCGCGAAGTAGCCGCCGCGGCTGGCGATGCGGACACCCGGCTGGCGGCTGGTCACCTCGACCGCGCGCCAGGCGCCGTCGCGACGGCTGTTGGTCGACGTGTAGCCGATGACGTACTGGCGGCGCAGGTTCTCGACGATGCGGGCGTACTCGGCCGACAGCGCCTCGACCGTCTCGGGGAAGTACGCTTCCCCGCCGCTCCGGGCGGCCAGCGTCTGCAGGCGCTCGCGGTCGACGTTGGTGCCCAGCCCGATCGCGTAGACGAGCGCGCCGGTGGCGCGCAGCTCCTCGAACAGGTCATCGTACTTGGTGACGCTGCCCGGCCCGTTGGCGGCGGCGTTCTCGTCACGGCCGTCGGTCATCACGACCACGACCCGCCGGCCCGGCGCGGCGCCCAGCCGGCCGTTCGACTCGTGGACGGCGTCCCACAGCGCGGTGCCTCCGTGCGACGAATACTCGTCGATGGCCTTCTGCGCGTCGGACCGGAACTGCGTCAGATCGTGGGCGATCTCGGCCTTGTCGGAGAATCGCAGCACGGCGAGCCGATCCTCCTTGCGCAACGCGTCGACGAACGAACGCGCCGCCGTCTTCACGCCCTCCGCCGATCGCCGCATGCTGCCGCTCTCGTCGAGGGCCAGGACGATCGACACCGGGCTGGTGGCCTCGGAGAACGCTTCCACCGTCTGCGGGATGCCGTCCTCGACGACGACCAGATCCTCGCGCGTCACGTCGAGGACGCGCCGGCTCTCGTCCACCGCGGTCAGCTCGAGGGTCGGCCGGAACGGCGGCGGCTTCGGTGCGTAGTAGCCCGGCTTGGTGCGCACGACCAAGGCCGGGTCGGCCGTCACCAGCCGAATGGCCCGGAACGATCCGTCGACGCGCTGGTTGGTCGGCGTGTAGGTCAGCAGGTAGCGCGTCGCGACGTCGGCGGCAACCCGATCGTGGACCAGCGGCAGCTCGCTCTCGCGATACGGGAAGAAGGCTCGCCCGCCGGTCGCCTCGGCAAAGCTCTTGAGCAGCGCCTCGCCCTTCAGCGAGATGCCGGCAACGCCGCCGACGCCGATCACATACGCGGTGGCGCCCGACGTCTGCACGGCGCGGATCGCATCGTCACGCGTCGCCACGCTGTGCTCATCGTAGCCGTCGCTGAGCAGCACCAGCACGTGCCGGCCCTCGCGCCTGCGCATCATCTCGGACGTCTCGACGATGGCGTCGTAGATCGAGGTGCCGCCGCCCGGGCGAACGGCGAGCAGGGCGTCGAGGACAGTGTCGACGTCGTCGGTCGGACCGGTCGCGGTGCCGAGCGTCCGCGAGAACGGCACCACCAGCACGCGATCGGCCGGCCGCAGGTAACGCATGAACCGCGTCACCGCGTCGCGCAGGAAGGTGACTCCACGCGCGATGCTCTGGCTGCTGTCGACGAGCATGACGTAAGTGGCCGGCAGGGCTTCTGGCCGCACCACCTCGAGCTCCTGGCGCGCGCCGTCCTCTTCCAGGAAGAAGCCGGACTTGCCGAGACCGCCGATCGGCCGGCCCGTCTTGTCGTGCACGGTCGCCTCGACCAGCACGCTGATCACCTCGGCCTGCTCGACGAAGTCGAACGCCGCCAGATCGACGCGGCTGGTCGCAGTGCGGCCCTTGGCGTCGGTGACCTCGACCGAGATCACGGTGGCGGCGAACGGGTTGTCGTCGAGCCAATCGACGGCGTAGACCGGGCCGTCGTCGTCCGTGCCGACCGACGCCCCGTTGACGAAGAACTTGACGCCCTGGATGGCCGTGTCTCCGTTCGGCTGGACGCGGGCGACGATGCGGACCGCGCCGGGCGTGCCGGTGCGGCCCAGGGGCGACGTGATGCGGACGCTGAGCGGCGGGTCGTCGGCGTGCAGGCGCACGCCGCCGGCCGCGACGAGGCCAAGGGCCATCGCCGCCAGGATCGTGCGGAAGAACCGGCGGCCCCGCTCAGTTCTCCGCGTCATCGACGAAATAGCTGTCGCACGCCGCGGCGAGGAGGGTGAAGGTGAGACGCGTGGTCTCGCCGCGATACTCGGCGAGCGACAGGGCCTGATCGATCAGGTCGCGCGGATGGCAGCCGCGCAGCGGAATGCGGCGCGGACGATAGCACTCGGTGAGGACGCGCTCGACCAGCGCGCGATCGAAGGCGACGCCGCGCTCGACGCAGGCGCCTTCCCAGATGCGCGCGTAGTCGTCGGCGGACGGGCTCTCGGCGAACACCTTGTAGCGGATGCGGCGCAGGAACGCCTCGTCGACGAGATCGCGCGGCCGGATGTTGGTGGCGAAGGCCACCAGTGTCACGAACGGCAGCTCGAACTTCTGCCCGGTCTGCAGGGTCAGGTAGTCGACGCGGCTCTCGAGCGGTACGATCCAGCGGTTCAGCAGATCGCGCGGCCCGACCCGCTGCCGGCCGAAATCGTCGATGACGAGGACGCCGCCGTTGGCCAGCGCCTGCAGCGGCGCCCGATAGAAGCCGGACACCGGCAGGTAGGTCAGCTCGAGCGCGTCGAGGGTCAGCTCGCCGCCGACGGTGACGAGCGGGCGCCGGCAGCGCACCCAGCGGCGATCCTCGGCCGGTCCGGCCACGATCAGCGAATCGTTCTCGGGCGTGGCGATCGGCTCGTGCACCACCGGATCGAAGACGCGGACGATCTGGCCCTCGACCGCGATCGCATGCGGGATCGCGACGTCTCCGTCAAGGAGGTTGCGGATGCTCTGCGCGATCACCGTCTTGCCGTTGCCGGGCGGCCCGTAGACGAACAGCGAATGACCGGCGTTGATCGCCGGTCCGAGCGAGTCGATGACGCGATCGCTGAGCACGAGGTGTCGGCACGCCTCACGGACGCGCTCACGCGTCGCGCTGCGCGGCACGGCGGCCTGGTGCGCGCGCAGGTAGGCGGCGTACTGGGCCAGCGGCACCGGGGCGACGCCGATGTACTGGTTCTGCTGGAGGAACAGCATCGCCCGGGCCCGGCCGGCGTCGAGGATGCGGTACTCGTACGACGAAGGGCCGAGCATCGAGCCGCTCGCGACCTCGACGTGTCGGGCGTCGCGCAGCTCGGCGAGGGCCGGCTCGATGACGGGGAAACGCAGGCCCAGCCGGCGGCCCAGCTCGGTGCCGGTCAGATCGCCCGACAGATGCAGCGTCTTGAGGACGAGCTGCAGGACGAGATCGAGCGGCAGCCCGGCCTCGGCGAGCGAGACGGGCGCGGCCGGGTGGCCGAGGACGCGCTCGGCGCCGCCGGCCGACGAGGACGGGACGGTCCGGGAGGCCGTGAGGCCGCCGCCAGGACTCGTGATCATGATTGCGCGGGCTCGCTAGTCGTCCGAGCGGAGCCGCGACCGGCGCTTCACCAGATAGAGAAGGCCGACGATCACGACGGCGATCCAGAGCAATGTCTGCGTACTCATCCCGAGTGTCTCCTTTGGCGCGGCGGGTCACGCCGCGTGCTGCCTGCTACTGCTGCCCCGCCAACCCCTGAATCAGCACCCGGATGATGCGGATCGCGCCCGGTCCGAGGGTGACCACGTACATCGCGGGAAACAGGCAGAACACGAGGGGGAAGACCAGCTTCACCCCGAGTTTGGCGGCCCGTTCCTCGGCCCGCTGCCGCCGCACCGTGCGGCCGCTGTCGGCGTGCGTCCGCAGCGCCTGCGCGATGCTGGTGCCGAAGCGATCCGTCTGGATCAGCATCGCCACCAAGGCGCGGACGTCGTCGATCTTGGTGCGATCGGCGAAGTTGCGGAACGCCTCCATGCGCGGCTTGCCGGCGCGTATTTCGTTGGTGACCTGCTGCAGATCGTCGGCCAGGGCCGGGTGCGAGATCGCCAGCTCCTCGCTCGCCTTCAGCACCGATTGATCGAGCGACAGGCCGGCCTCGACGCAGACGATGATCAGGTCGAGCGCGTCCGGCAAGCCGTTGCGAATCTGCAGCTGCCGGCGGGTCACGATGCGGCCGACGACGAGGCCGGGTACGAGGTAGGCGGCAATCGCCAGCAGGCTGCCGACCATGAGACCGCGCGGCGCCCCGAGGATCGCGAACGCCGAGACGCCGGCGATCACGGGCAGCACCACTTCGAGGGCGGCGTAGACCACCGACGCCGAGGGGTTGGTGAAGCCGGCCCGAGCCAGCCTCCGCTTGATCCGCGACATCTCCTTGGTCGACGTCGGCAGGACCCTTGACACCCTGGACAGCGTCGGGCCGACCGTGTCGGTCAGGGTGAGGTGCTTGAGCGCGGCGGCCGCCACCGGCCGATCCTTGGGTGGCGCCATGATCCGATCGAGCCGCCGCCGCGCCTCGGTCTGGCGGTTCAACACGAGCGCGGCCAGCGAGCCGGCGAAGATCGCCGTCGTCACGAACACGATCGCGATGGTGACGGCAACGTCCGGCATGTCAGTACTCCACGTCCGTGAGCTTGCGGATCGCCAGGTAGCCGACCACCCACAGGCCGACGGCGGCCACCGCCATCTGGATGCCGAGCGGATCGTTCACCAGCGTCAGGATGTGATCCGGGGCGACCACGACCATCGCCAGCGCGATCACCACCGGCATCAGCACCAGTACCCAGCCGGTCAGCCGGGCATGCGCCGTGACGACGCGGATCTGGCGCTTGACGCGGAAGCGCTGGCGGATGACGTCGCCGAGATTGTCGAGGATCTCGGCGAGGTTGCCGCCTGACTCGCGCTGGGTGAGCACCGCCGTGACGAAGAACCGCGCGTCGATGAGCGGCACGCGCTCGGCGAACAGGCGCAGCGCATCGGGCATCGACATGCCGAAGTTCTGCCGGTCGTAGACCAGGCGGAACTCGCCGCCGACCGGATCGGGCAGCTCCTCGGCGACGAGCGCGAGGCCGGTCGTCATCGCGTGGCCGGCGCGCAGCGCACGGGCGATCAGCTCGATCGCCTCGGGAAACTGCTCCTCGAACTTGCGGACGCGGCGCTCGGCCATGAAGCGGACCCAGGCGATTGGCAGCCACCCGGCCGCAAGGCCGAGCGGGACGGTGACCACCCACAGCCGCGACATCGTGCCGAGCAGGACGGCGCCGAGGGCGCCGACGACGACGGCGATCCCGAGCAGGCGTCCGGGCGGCATGTCCATGTTGGCGCGCTCGATCTGCACCGCCAGATAGCGCAGCACGCCGCCGCCGGCGCTGGCCGCGAGACCTTCGATCCGCCGGCGATCGCGCTTGGGCTGCCGTTCGACCAGCGCGTCGGCGTCTTCCTCGGCGTCCTCGAGCTCGCCTTTGAGGCGCCGGCGCAGCGCTTCGGTCGACTTCTGCTCCGGGCGCTGCACGAACAGCCAGAAGGCGCCGACGACGACGGCGAAGACGACCGCGAAGACGAGGACGATTGGGCCCGCAGGCATGGCCGATTCCTAGGCCACCTGCTGTACGTGCTCGAACATGCCGGAAGAGAGCGGCCGACCCGATGTCGCCAGGCGCTCCGAGCACTTCGGCCGGATGCCGGTGGCGCGGAACCGGCCCAGCACCTTGCCCGTCGAGGACACGCCGGTGCGCTCGAACATGAAGATGTCCTGCATGGTGATCACGTCGTTCTCCATGCCGGTGATCTCGGAGATCGCGGTGACCCGCCGGGTGCCGTCGGAGAGGCGCGAGATCTGGACGATCAAGTCGACCGCCGAGGCGATCTGCTGGCGCACGGCGCGCTCCGGCAGCTGCAGGCTGGCCATCGCCACCATCGTGTCGAGCCGATACAGCGCGTCGCGCGGGCTGTTGGCATGGATGGTCGTCAAGCTGCCGTCGTGGCCGGTGTTCATCGCCTGCAGCATGTCGAGCGCCTCGGCGCCGCGGACCTCGCCGATGATGATGCGATCGGGACGCATGCGCAGGGCGTTGGTGACCAGGTCGCGCTGCTTCACCGCGCCCTTGCCCTCGATGTTCGGCGGCCGCGTCTCGAGCCGGACGACGTGGCGCTGCCGCAGCATCAGCTCGGCGGCATCCTCGATCGTGATGATCCGCTCACCCTCCGAGATGAAGCCGGAGAGCACGTTCAGCAGGGTCGTCTTGCCGGCGCCGGTGCCGCCGCACACGATGATGTTGAGGCGGCTGGCCACGGTCGCGACCAGGAAGTCGAGCATCGGACGGGTCAGCGCCTCGCGCTCGACGAGATCGGAGCCGCCGAGGCGATCGGTGCGGAACCGGCGGATCGACAGGCACGGGCCGTCGATCGCCAGCGGCGGGATGATGGCGTTGACGCGCGAGCCGTCGGCCAGGCGGGCATCCACCATCGGGCTCGATTCATCGATGCGGCGGCCGACCGAGCTGACGATGCGCTCGATGATCTGCATCAGGTGCTTGTCGTCGCGGAAGACCGCGGTGCACTCCTCGATGCGGCCTTCGCGCTCGACGTAGACGTGGTTGTAGCGGTTGACCAGGATGTCCGAGACGGATGGATCCTTGAGCAGCGCCTCGAGCGGTCCCAGGCCGAACAGCTCGTCGAGGACGTCGACCGTCATGGTCTCGCGCTCGTAGAGGCTGAGCGGCGTGGTCTTGGTCTCGGTTTCGAGCAGACCGAGGATCAGCGTCCGGATCTCGGGCTCGGCCTGGTCGCGCGATACACGGGCGAGACGCTCGAGATTGAGCCGGTTGAGCAGCTCCTGGTGGACCTTGGCCTTGATCGACTGGTAGTGCGGATGTCGAATATCGGCGGTGGACGTCGGCCCGCTGCGCGGTGCGGCGACCGCGGCCCGGGCGGCTCCGGCAGTATTGATGGCCATGGGCTAGCGGCGTCCCTTCAGCAGGCCGAACAGCCCGCCCGGTTCAGGTGTCGTCGGCGCCGGCACGACGCCGGCGAGATCGTGCGCCAGCTCGCGGAAGCTGGCCGCGAGCTTGTTGTGGTTGTCGAGGGCGAGCGGCCGCCCCTTGTTCAAGGCCCGCAGCGCCATCCGGTAGTCGCTCGGCACCGAGTGGACGACGCGGGTGCCGACGACCTTCTCGACGTCCTCGCGGCCGATCTCGGCGTGGGTGTCGACGCGGTTGACGATCACCGTGATGCGGTCGTTGCCGTAGCGCTGGCGCAGCGACGCGGCGATCCGGCTGGCATTGCGCACCGTGGCCAGCTCCTGGTTGGCGACGACGACGATGCGCGACGCCTGGTCGAGGGCGTCCAGGGCGGCGGCGTCCGAGCGCGGCACGTCCAGGACGATGTAGCGATACAGGCCGGTCGCGAACTCGACGAGGCTGCGCACCCGCTGCACGCTGCTGGTCTGGGCCAGCTGCTTGTCGGACGACGCCAGCAGGTGCGGGCCGGCCGGCGACTGCACGACCAGGCCCTTGAAGAAGGCGTCGTCGAAGCGGTGGATGTTGTCGAGGGCGTCGACCACCGAGAAGCGAGGCTCGACGCCCAGGAACACGGCGGCGTCGCCGTGCGCCAGATGCAGGTCGACGAGCAGCGTGGGCTTCAGGGGATCGCGGCCGAGCTCGGTGGCCACGTTGACCGCCACCGTCGTGGTGCCGACGCCGCCCTTGGCGCCGATGAACGCGAAGACCTGCCCCGCCGACGCAGCCGGCAGCTTGTGAGCCAGGAGCCGGGCCACCGCGGTCTCGACTTCCTTGGCCTGCAACGGCTCGGCGACACACTCGTTGACGCCGGCCCGCATCGCTTCGAGGACGACGGATGGATCGAGCGACGAGGTGACCAGCAGCACCGGCGTCGTCGGGTGCTGGCGCTTCAGGGTGGCGACCGTCGGCGGCAGCGACTGGCCGCCGCGGAGATCGACGACGACGACATCGGGCTGGCGGGCCGCCGGATGGGCGAGCGTCGCCAGCTCCGTCGCGGGGAGCTCGCTGGTGCGCAGGTTGACCGCGGCGAGCAGACGCCCGAGCTCGCGATCCTTGGCGCCGATGATGACGACTTCTGCGTTCACGGAATCTATCTGACCAGGGCCACGGTGCGCAGGAACGCGGCAGCGTCGGTCACCGTGGGTGCCGCCGAATCGAACCGGCCGGCCGACGGCATGACGACGCCGGTCACTTCGGCAAACGATCCGCCGCCCGCCGACTCGACGAAGAAGCCCACGAAGTTCCGGATCGGCCCAGCCGCAGCCAGCCGCCCGGTTCGATTCTGCTGGGAGAACACCTCGGGGTCGATCACGGCAACCGTAATGATCCGCGGACTGACGTTGAACGCGCTGTTGACGACGGCGCGGCCGTCCCAGGTGGCGCCTGGATCCTGGGCAATCAACGCGCGGAGCGGATTGACCGTGTAGGTGGTGCGGTGGGCATGGAACACGGTCGCCGTGGCGCCGATCGACATCGGCACGCCGGAACACGACTCCAGGTTGGCGCCATATCGGGTGAGCTGCTGCTCCAGGTCTTCACCCTCGAAGCCGGGACGCACGAGATCGAGCGAGAGCAGGGTGTCGCCGCGAAGCCGCGCCTGGGAGGGATCCAGCTCGATCCGGGTGATCGACTGGCCGACCATCTCGGCGACCGTGATGCCCGTGCCGGGACCGCCAGGCGTCGGCGGCGTGTAGGTGTCGGCGGCGCCCGGCGGCACGATCGGGTTGCCGCTCATGTCGTAGCCGTCGTAGAAATCGTCCTCGGTCCAGGCGGCGTCGATCGGCGCGGCGGTGTCGTAGCGGTCGTTCCAGCGATCGACGATGGCGATCGGCCGGACGCACGGCGCCGCGTTGCCGACCATGACCTTGGCGCTGGCCGTAGCGGTCACGTCGGCGGCGTTGACGCCGAAGAGCCGCGAGAAGAACGCCGGCAGCGGCGTGCCCGAGGCGGTGCCGCGCGAGACGCGGACCTGCAGGCAGGCGCCGGGCGTCGCCGGCGATCCCGCCGGGCAGGCGCCGGCCGACGTCTGCAGCGACGCGGCCTCGACCGTCTGGCCCCAGACCTGGTGCTGCTGGACGATGGCCGTGGCCGCAGCCTGCGCGGCGTCGGTATCGGTCGGGTTGACGTAGGCGAGCGCGACGGCGCCGGCCAGCGCGCCGGCATCGGCGGCGTTCTGCGCCTGGCCGCGGGCCACCCACAGCGTGCCCAGATCGATCGTCAGCGCCGAGAACGCGAGCAGCCCCATCATCGCCACCGCCACGTGGACGAGCACCGCCCCTCGCTCACCGCGACGGCCGGCGACAAGGTGTCCGGCGCGCGGGCGGACGTCTCCCGTGCTGGCTCCCTCGAGGCGGCTGACGTCGGCGCTGGGGTTCATGGCGTGCGTCCAGTCAAGGCTGCGGCTACCGACGGCCCTCCGGTCGGGGCGGAGCCGCGGTGGGTTCGACGGTTGGTGGCGGCGCGTCCTCCTCGCCGGTCGGGGCCGGCAGGAACGACTTCGGGCGCGTCGGCAGCGGCGGCACTTCGTCTGGATCGAGCGGGCGGACGAGGCGCGGGGTGATCAGCACCATCAACTCGGTGCGTTCGGCGCGGTCCGACTTGCTCTTGAACAGCGCGCCGATGATCGGCAGCTTGCTCAGGATCGGAATCGCCGCCTTGTCTTCCTGCGTCACGTTGTTGAGGAGGCCGGCAATGGCGAACGACTGACCGTCACGTAGCTCGACGTCGGTTTCGGCGCGGCGGGTGAGCAACGCCGGGATGCGGAACCCCTGCAGCGTGATGCCGTTGTTGAAGTCGAGCGAACTGACCTCAGGCGCGACTTTCAACCGGATGACGTCGCCGGCGATGGTCGGCTTGAACTTCAGGCGGACACCGAACTCCTTGAAGACGATGGTGACCGAGTTGCTCGCGGCGCTGCCCTGGACGACCGGGATGGGAAACTCGCCACCGGCGAGGAAGCTCGCCTCCTGGCCGTTGTAGGCGATCAGGTTCGGCTCGGCCAGACTCTGGAAGTAGCCCTTCGACTCGAGTGCCTTGAGGACGCCGCCGATGCCTTCCTTGCGATCGTAGAAGAACAAATTCAGGAAGTCGGTGAACTCCAGGCCGTCGCCGCTGCCCGAATCGTCGAAATCCGGGGCGGCGAACTGCTGCGTCGTGGTCCGCGCGCTATAGCGCTGCGCGTTGGTGAAGAGCGAGAACCCCGCCTGCATCAAGGCGGCACGGTTCACCTCGGCAAAGCGGACCTGCAGCATCACCTGCTGGCTGGCACTGCCGCCGGGCAGCTGCAGCATGTTGACGACGCGGGCATTGGTCTTGGTCGCGGCGACGACTTCTGCGGCGCGCAGCATGACCGTGTTCGTCGACACCTGGCCGGAGAGGATGACCGCGTCGTCGTTGACCGCGACGCGAATGTCTTCGCCGGGGAACAGCTGCTGGAGCGTCTGCTGCATCGTGGTGACGCCTGGATCGACGACGACGTCGTACTGGTCGCGCCGGCCGACGCCCCACACGATCAGGCTCACCGTGCCGGCGCTGCGGCCGTCGATGAGCACCTCGCGGGGCTGCACGACGACGGCGTCGGCGATCTTCGGATCGGTGATCGCGATCCGGGTGATGTCGTAGGCCGTCGTCAGCACCATCGAGCGGCCGGCCGTGAGCATCAGGATGCGATCACGTTCGAGCCGGCCGGAGTCGCTGACGGGCGCTGGCGTCTGGGCCGGCGCTGGCGCTGCTGCGACGCGGGACGCGGGGGCAGGCGGGGGCGTCTGGGCGACCGACGCCAGGCCCACCACGCCCGGGCCCAGGACGCCCGGCACGAGCAACGACGACAGCACCAACACACACGTCACTGGGGGATCTCCTGGCTCGGCGGCACGTCGCGCGGCTTCTCTTCCTGTTCGTTCTTGACCGGCTCTGTCGTGCGCTTGGCGCCGCGGATCGCTTCGACCGTGTACGGCGGTGGCGGCGGAGCGACCGGAGCGACGGCGACGGGCGCCGGCCTCGGGGCCGGACGGGCGACGACCGGCGGCGCGGGGGCCGGCTCGCCCCGCAGGCCACCGGCGCGGATGCCGGCGCTCTCGGTCGGGGCGTTGTCGAGCGGATTGCGGAGCGTCAGCGTGATGGTGCCGTCGGCGGCGGCGAGAGCGATCCGCTGCGCGTCCTCCGGGGTGACCAGCAGGGTGACGACCGACGTCGGGATCGGACGGTTGTCCTGACGCGCCTTCTCCTGATCGAAGCGCGTGCCGGCGGTGAGCACCTGCACGTTCGAGACGACCACGCGGGCCACGCTGTCGGAGGTCTGGGTGCGGCTCTCGAAGGTCACCAGCACGTCGACGCGGGTGCCCGGCACCACGAAGCCGGCGACGCCGACGACCTCGTTGACGCGAACCGACATGGCGCGCATCCCCGGCGGGATGGTCGGCGGCAGACCGGCCCCCGCGCCGACGGCGGCGAGCTTGGCCTCGGTAATCGGCTCGTTGGCGGCGATGGAGACGATGGCGCCGCGGTCGACCACCGTGCGCGGATCGCCGAGACTGCCCTCCAGCCGCGACGCCGTCGGCCATTGCACGACTTTCACGTGCTCGCGGGTCAGCATCGTGCCGGCGGGAATGCCCTCCGCGGCGACGAGCGTGTCGATTGTCTGTGGCTGCTGCGAGACCGATCCGGCGGCGAGGGCGCGGTAGACGACGAAGCTGGCGACGGTGGCCGCCAGCAGGGCGACAGCCAGGACGGCCACCAGTCGAGTGTTTCGGTTCATGCGAATCAGCTCCCCGAGCTCACGGTTTCGAGACGCATGGTGGTGGTCGCGGACAGGGCAATCGTGCCAAAGGATCCGGTGCCACCGGCCAGCGAGACGATCGGGCCCAGGACGAGGAAACTGTCGGCAAGGGTGACCTGGACGCGCGCGGCCTGAAAGGCCGGCCCGGCGCCTGGCGTGAGCGTCACCGTCGCGACGCTGGTCACCGGTGCGGCGGAGTCGCTGTTGATGCCTTCGCGGACGAACTGGGTGACCCGCGCCTGCACGTCGCCCGAGGTATAGCCGGGCAGCACCGCGATGCGAGCGCCCTCGCGCGCGGCGTTCGTGATCACCTGCTGCCGCTGCAGCAGGAGCCCGAAGTCGACGATGCCGCCGAACACCAGCAGCAGGATCGGCAGCACCAGCGCGAACTCGACGAGCTCGGCGCCAGACTGCGATCGCACGCGCGCGGGAAGCCGCACCACCACAGCGTTGTCTCTCACCACACCCGCAGCCACAGCGTGGCCAGCGCCCCGATCGCGATCGGCAGCGCGTAAGGCATGCGCACCGCGTCGGGATTGTCGAGCGTCACCACGGGGTGCGGCTTCAGCCCCGCCAGACGCCAATGGGCCACGATGGCCCACATGTTCGCGATCGTCGTGCGCAGCCGGCCGCGCCACAGGACCAGCATCAGCGCCAGCACCCCGCCCGCGATCGCGCCATACACCGCGACCCACACCACCAGCGCCGGTCCCAGCCAGGCGCCAAACGCGGCGAGCAGCTTGACGTCGCCGCCGCCCATCGCCCGCAGCGCGAACAGGGGCAGGAACAGCAGCAACCCCACCATCAACCCGGCCGCGCTCCACGCGAGACCGGGCCAACCATCGACGGCGCCGCCGAACGCGAGCGCCACGCCCGCCGCTCCCAGCGTCAAGGCGTTGGGAATGCGTCGCGTCGCCGCGTCGGTCGCCGCCGCCACGACGCCGAGCGCCACGACGGCGATCGACGGCGCCTCTATCACTACGTGCCGCTCGGTGGCGGCGGATCCCACAGGCTCTGCACTCCGGCAGTGGTCCTGCCGTAGCTCAACCCGAGGCTGTCGCGCACGCTCGTCCACGCCGCCAAGGCGCACAAGCCGAAGAACGCGGTGAGCAGCGCGTACTCGACGACGTCTTGCCCGCCATCCTCATCGGCGAGTCGCCTGAGCAACGCGATCAGCATCGCAATCGCCGCCGAGCCGGGCCGTCAGGGGGCCAGGCGCGTCGCAACCCTGTTGAACACCGCCGTGATGGCGCCGGTCACAGGGGGAAAAGCCGCCGCGACTGCCAGCGCGATCAACGAGACCAAGAGGACGTACTCGACGAGGTCCTGACCTTCGTCGTCCCGGAA
Organism: Vicinamibacteraceae bacterium; assembly: GCA_039916225.1. GTDB lineage: Bacteria > Acidobacteriota > Vicinamibacteria > Vicinamibacterales > Vicinamibacteraceae > JBDSLU01. The sequence goes on along the minus strand of JBDSLU010000448.1, from coordinate 3,719 downwards.
CAACCGTGCCATCAACGTCCGCATCTCTGCCCGCTCCTTCATTCCAGCATCACGCCAGACCAGCGCGCCCCTCATGGCGGAGCCCTTCTCTCAGATCGGTGATCCGAGAGGAACTCCCGAGCCGTCGATACCGGAAGCGCGCGCGTGTGCGTGTGCTGTGTCCCGACGCGCTCCTGCTGCTAAGGCAAGCGCAATGCCAGAACCGTGACGATACACCAAGCCCGCCGCCCTGATACTTGGTTTCCGCAGTAAATTCGGACTCGGGGTGAGTGCGGCGGACGCACGAGCCGCTCACGCTCGAGGTGCGGATCCGCTCATGAAAATCGCCGCCCGCTCAGACTATAGTCCTGAGCTCGATGACATCCCCCGATCGCGTGCCCGACCGGGCCACACTTCCGGTGGGCAGCTCGACCACCGCGAACGCCCGCCAGGCCGCCCTGATGCGCCACGGCTGGACCGCGGCGGCAGTCTTCACGACCCGACCGTCGCGCCCGAGAAAGATCAGGTCGAGGGGAAACCGCATGAACGCCGTGTGGACGCTCGAGCAGGGCGCGAGCACGAGCGCCTCGCCGGACTCCAGGCCGTGTCGTCCGAGCAGACCCTGACGTCGTGAGCCCGAGTCGAAGGCGGCCACCACCCGCGTGGCGAGGGCTTCGCCCGAGCGGGTGTTCCACAACCCGAACCGCCCCTGCGGATCGCGAACGAGCGGAGCGAGGCAATGGGCCACCGGTCAGAGCGTGACCCGGATCCGGGTGCGGTAGCGCACCGGGCGGCCGTCACGGGTCGCGGGCTGGAATTGCCAGGTCTTGGCCGCCGCCACCAGCATCCGTTCCTGATAACGGTTGGCGGGCGAGATCAGATGCACGTGCTCGACGGCGCCGGACTCCGCGACAACGAACTCGAGCGTGCCGACCTGCTCCTCCGGCACGTCCGGCGGCGGGCTTTCCGGCAGATGCGGGCGGATCAAGATCGCCGGGGTCACCTGAGGATCGCCGCTCTGGAAGACGCGGCCAGCCGGGGACGCGTGGGTCGGCACCGGGCTCGTTGGGGCGATGCGCGACGGCACGACGCGGCCGTCCCGCTCGGCAACGACCACGTCGACGGTCCGCGCGGCGGGCGTCGACGCTGGCGCGGGGCCAGGGGGAGGTTGCGCCGGAATCGGGCCGGGCACCTTCGCCGGCACTGGCGCCGGGCCGGACGCCCGCGGAGCGGCCGGGACGGAGAGGGGCAGGCTGGCCGGGGGGTGCGGGCTCGGACGCAACGCCGGCACCGGCCCCGGCTTCACTCCCGCCGAGGCCCGGCCGGACATCGGCAGCTCGTCGTCGACCACCTCGGCCCGCGTCGGCGACGGCGCTGGCCGCTCCAGCCAGGCTGCCGCCACATACGCGACGGCCATGAAGGCCACCAGGCCGACCACGGCGGGAACGATCAGGCGACCGATGCCGCCCGGCTCCTGTGGATCCCAGCCGCGCTGGACGGGCGCCGCGTCGAGTTGCACCGTCGAGCCCGGTCCCTCGACCGCCGGTGCAGCCACGACCGGCACCGCGGCGCCGCCAGCGGCCAGCCGGGTACGCTCGGTCAGCGCATCCAGGGCCGCGCTCCGGCGGGCCCGGTCGAGGGCCAGTTCGGCGCGCTGCGCCAGCGCCGCCAGCACCTCACGGCGACCCGGCCGCTCGAAGAAGGCGAGCTGCGAGGCGAAGTCGGTGACCGCCTGAATCCCATCGGTTCCGGTACGGCGATCGCCGGCCTGGTCCTCGACGAGTTGCTGGAGCTCGGCCGGAAAGGGCGCCGATTCGAGAAGCTGGGCAAGAACGCGCGCGACTCCGGCCGCCGCCGACCCCTCGATGTGCCCCGGCCCCGTTACGCGCAGATCGCCGGATGGGAGCAGCGTGACGTCAGCCAGCGGCGGACACGCCAGCGCCTGCGATTCGACCAGCAGCGTGGCAAGGGCGGCGCCGGCCGCGACGGCTTCGTGCCAGTCGAGGGCGACCGGAGCCGACCGCAGATCGTTCAGCGAGACCATGCGTGGGTGCCGCCAGCGTGCACCGGTCTCGACGTCGAGACGAGCAGGCGGGGGCGGGCGGGAGCTCCGAGTCTACAACAGCGGATATGATCGCCGACGTGAACGAGCACGCGCCGCCCGGCCCCGGCTCCGGGCCGTCGCTCCTCGACGCGCTGCTCCGGCGGATCCTCACCAGCCGCGTCTACGACGTCGCCCGCGACACCCCGCTCGATCCCGCGCCGCGCCTGTCCGCCCGACTGGGCAACCGCGTGCACTTCAAGCGCGAGGACCTGCAACCGGTCTTCAGTTTCAAGGTCCGCGGCGCCTACAACAAGATGGCGCACCTGACCGCCGAGGAGCGCGCCCGCGGCGTGATCACGGCGAGCGCCGGCAACCACGCCCAGGGCGTCGCCTGCTCGGCGCAGAAGCTCGGGCTGCGCGCGGTGATCGTGATGCCGCGCACGACGCCGGAAATCAAAGTGGACGCCGTGCGGGCGCGCGGCGCCGAAGTGGTGCTCGTCGGCGACAGCTACTCCGACGCCCAGGCGCATTGCGATCAGCTGGTTACCGAGACCGGCCTCACCTTCATCCACCCGTTCGACGATCCCTTGGTCATCGCCGGACAAGGCACGGTCGGCGACGAGATCGTCCGGCATCGGCAAGGCGAGGCGCTGCACGCCGTGTTCGTCCCGGTCGGCGGCGGCGGTCTCCTGGCCGGCGTCGCCGGCTACATCAAGGCGGTGCTGCCCAACGTGCGCGTCGTCGGCGTCGAGCCGTTCGAATCGGACGCGATGTACCAGTCGCTGCAGGCCGGGCGGCGCGTCACCCTCGACCACGTCGGCATCTTCGCGGACGGCGTCGCGGTACGCACGGTCGGCGCCCATCCTTTCGAGATCGCGCAACTCGCCGTCGACGAGATCGTCCGCGTCTCGAACGACGAGATGTGCGCCGCGATCAAGGACATCTTCGACGACACGCGCGCGGTGATGGAGCCGGCCGGCGCCCTGTCGGTCGCCGGCCTGAAGCGTTGGGTGACGGCGAACGGCTGTCGCGACCAGCACCTCGTCGCCATCCTCAGCGGCGCCAACATGAACTTCGATCGGCTTCGCTTCGTCGCCGAGCGAGCCGAGCTCGGCGAGGAACGCGAGGCGCTGTTCGCGGTGACGATTCCGGAACGGCCGGGCGCCTATCGGGACTTCTGCCTTGCGCTGGGGCAGCGCGTGGTCACCGAGTTCAACTACCGCCTGAACGGGCGCCAGGAAGCGCACATCTTCGTCGGGGTCGGCGTTGATTCGCGTCGTGACGCGGCCACGCTGGCGGCCGAACTGCGCGCGCGCGGCTACGAGACGCTCGACCTCACCGACAACGAGATGGCCAAGCTGCACGTGCGCCACATGGTCGGTGGTGCGGCGCCGGACGTGCGCGCGGAGCGTCTCTACCGGTTCGAGTTTCCGGAACGGCCGGGCGCGTTGACCAAGTTCCTCGACACGCTCGGCGGCCGATGGAACATCAGCCTGTTCCACTACCGCAACCACGGCGCCGACTTCGGACGGGTGCTGGTGGGGTTCGAGGTGCCGGACGAGCAGGAAGGTCCGTTCGGAACCTTCCTGGAGACGCTCGGCTACCCGTATCAGCGTGAACTCGACAACCCCGCCTACACGCGCTTTCTCACGCCGGGCGTGTAGAACTACCAATTTCCACTCTCCAACCACCAAGC
>JBDSLU010000447.1:0-7288 GCA_039916225.1 Vicinamibacteraceae bacterium | reverse complement strand
ACGCCGGTGATGCCGAAGACGGCGATGGCTGTAGACAGGCCCGCCTTGGGCAGCTGCAGGGCGAAGCCGTCGGCGAGGTCGCGGCTGGAGACCGCGCCCGGTGTCCACAGCAGGACCGCCGCCGCGCACACCGTCAGGACCGTGAAGAAGCTGACCTTGATGACCGCCAGTTTCTCGATGCGGCTGTAGCCGCCGCCGAGCAGCAGCGCCAGGGTCAGCGCCAGGCAGATGCCGACCCACACGTTCACGGAGATGCCCGGCATCAGCAGGTTGAGGACCTGCGCGACGCCGCCGAACATCCCCCCGACTTGCAGCAGCGACAGCAGCACCGTCAGCAGCCAGCAGCCGACCAGCCAGTTCACCCGGCCACCCGTGCCGGGGACGCGGGGACCCGGCACCGTCGCGAAGGCTTCGAGCGCGGTCTCACCGGTGGCGATGGTGTAGCGCCCGAGCTCGCCCTGGACCACCGGCTTGATCACGCAGCTGGCGACGATGATCCACAGGGCCAGGTAGCCGACTTCGGCGCCCAGCGTCGTCGTGGCGATCAGCTCGCCCGATCCGACGATCGACGCGGCCAGGACCATGCCCGGACCAATGCGTTTGAGGGCGGCGCCGAGGGCCCGGGGCGGGGTCTCGACGCTGTCGGACGTGATGGTGTAGAGATCCGGTTCAGCCATGCGGTCGAGGGAGCATATCCGCTTTGCCCGGTGGAAAGACCACTTCGCGTGGCAACGTCACTCCCAAAGGGAGAATAGTCCGGTCTGGTGATGACATTCGTCCGGGCAATCCGGCATATACCGGGTGCCGAAAAGTGTCGATCACGACGGGAAACACGCGGGAATCTGTGGAATGTCCGGCTGGCGCGACCGGAGGGTGCGGTGGCAGCGCGCTTGCTATGTGGAAGCGCCAGGACCCCATGCCTGTAGTGCCCTTCGACCCAACCCGCGTTCGTCCTCGTGGCCAGGCCCGGCCACCCAAGATGCCGGCGCCGACGACATCGGCCGCGCCGCCGCGCGCGCCCGGCGCACCGGTCGGAGCGGCCCTGCCGCCAGGCGTCGTGCGCCAGACGCCGCCGGTGGGCACGCGACCACTTCCCCCAGGGGCAACCGCCGGCACCGCGATGGCCCCCGCGACGTCGGCCACGACCATGCCCGCCCGATCGACCACCCGCTGGTCGTCCGAGCCCGCCGGCGGCGTGATGATGCCGGCCCATGTGCCGCCTCCGACGCCGCGCCTGGCGATCAACCTGTCACCGGCCGCCGCGACCCGCGCGCTCTCCATGCTCGGCTTGGGCGTCGCGCTCTCGGCCACCGTGGCCACCACCCTCACCGTCATCACCGCATCGCCGGGCGGCCTGCCGACCGAAACCCCGGCCGCCATCGCCCAGCTCACCAACTGGCTCGTCTCCGTGCCGTGGCTGTTCGTGGCCGTCGTCCTCGCCGCCTCGTCGCGCGTCGAACGCGTCGTGCGGCCGGAGATGGGACCAGCCTGGGCGACGCTGGCCTTCGCCGCCGCCGCGTGCGGTGCGATGCAGGTGGTGGGCCGCGACCTCGTGTCGACGTGGACCCTCGTCACCCGCGCCGGCCTGATCGTGGTGGCGACGGCGTCGCTGTCGCTGGCCTTCCGGCAGTTCCTCGCCGGGCCGTCGCAGACGGTGCGGACTCACATTGTCGCCAGCGTGTTCGGCGGCCTCCTCGCCGGGCTCGGTCCGTTCACCATGCTCGGCCGGTTCACCGGCGTCGGCGGCACCGCGACCTTGGCGCCGGTCGACGCGCTACTGAGCGGCGCGGACGCGCTCCTCGGCCTCGTGCTCGCCACCCTGACCATCCGCGCCACGCTGATTTACGTCCGCGACTTCCTGCCCGACTTCAACATCGCGCTCGAGACCGCGGCTGACAATCCCGAGACCGAGATCTCGACGATCGCGCGCTAGTCCGCGATCGTCGTCGGTAGCGTGAGCGGCGGAACCCTCGTCGTGAGCGGCTCGCCAAACCGCGGCTCGGTCGATCTGCAGACCGAGCGCCGCTTAGAGCGGTGCGAGTATTCCTTACGGGATCCGGGACGCTCTTGCGTGGAAGGGATGCCCGTGCCGCCGCGCGGGCGTTCGCCACGAGGAAACGCGCATGACCGCGCGGGCGCCCATCCGGCGGTGATCGCCAAGGCAATCACCGGCCGGACGGTGCGAGACGGTCAGTACTTCATGTAGACGGACTTGCTCTCGGTGAAGAACTGCGTCGCGGCCGGACCCTGTTCGCGCCAGCCGCTGCTCGATTCCTTCGTGCCGCCAAACGGGATCTGGTACTCGACGCCGGCCGACGGCAGGTTGACCATCACCATGCCGGCCTCGGCGCGTTGGACGTAGTCGAGGGCGCGGCTGATGTTGGTCGTGCAGATCGACGCCGACAGGCCGAAGCGGACATCGTTGGCCAAGGCCACTGCGTCTTCGTAGTCCTTGGCCTCGATGATGCCGAGGAGCGGCCCGAAGACTTCGTCCTGCCCCAGCTTCGACCGCGACGCTACGCCGGTCATGATCGCCGGGCGGCTGAACCAGCCGTGCGCGTGCGGCCCGTCGGAGAGCCGCTCGCCGCCGTGCACGAGCGTCGCACCTTCCTGTTTGCCGAGGTCGAGATAGCGCAGCGTGGTCTTGAGCTGCTTCTCGTCGATGGCCGGCCCGAGCTCCGTCGTCGGGTCGCGCGGGTCGCCGATCTTCAGCTTCTCGGCGCGGGCGATCAGGCGTTCGACGAACGGCTGCACGGCGCCCTTCTCGACGATGGCGCGGCTGGTCGCGGTGCAGCGCTGCCCGGTCGAAAAGAACGCGGCGTTCAGCACGCAGTCGACGGCCACGTCCATGTCGGCGTCGGCCAGCACGATGGTCGGGTTCTTGCCGCCCATCTCGAGCTGGACGCGGGCCAGGCGCTCCGCGCCAACCGCGGCGATGCCCTTGCCGACGCCATCTGACCCGGTGAACGAGATGGCCTTGACCAGCGGATGCGCGACGAGCGGCGTGCCGACCTTCGAGCCGGAGCCGGTGACGAGGTTGAGGACACCCTTGGGGATGCCCGCCTGCTCGAGGATCCTGACCAGTTCGAGCGACGTCAGCGGCGCCTGCGAGGCCGGCTTGAAGACGACCGCGTTACCCGAGACGAGCGCCGGCGCCATCTTCCAGGTCGGGATGGCGATGGGGAAGTTCCACGGCGCGATCAGCGCCACCACGCCCAGCGGCTGCCGGATCGTGTACATGAACACGCGCGGCCGCTCGGACGGGATCGTCTGGCCGGAGAGGCGGGCGCCTTCGCCGCCGAAATATTCGAGGATGCGCACCGCGCGCGTCACCTCGCCCTTGGCTTCGCCGATCGTCTTGCCTTCCTCGCGAGCCAGCAGGTCGCCCATCTCGGCGATGCGGCTCTCGAGAATGGCGGCGGCCTTCAGGAGAATCTTGCCGCGCGCCGGCGCCGGCATGGACGCCCAGCCGGGAAACGCCTTGTGAGCCGCCTGGACTGCTGCGTCGACGTCGGCAGCATCGGAGTCCTGGAGCAGCCCGACGACGTCACGCGTGTCGGCCGGGTTGATGTTCTCGAAGGTGCGTCCGCTGGCGGTCGCGCGCCATTCGCCATCGATGAAGTTGAGATAGGTGGTCGGGGCCGTTGCCGTAGGCATCCGGTGATTCTATCCGACCCGCGCGTTTAGTTCGCGATCGCGCCTATTCGGCGCCCTGGCGGGGCTCCACCGGCGCCAGGTAGATGTCCGGCCTGACGATGTCCATGTAGGCGTTGGCCCACTTCGGGGCCGTGAAGCCGAACTTGGCGTAGAGGCCGTGCGCATCGCGCGTTGCCAGGATGAGCCGGCGCAGATTCCGGAGCGCCGGATCGTCCAGGGCGAAGCCGACCAGCCATTCGCCGAGGCCGCGGCCGCGGTGGGCGTCGAGCACGTAGACGTCGCACAGGTAGGCGAACGTCGCGTGATCGGTCACCGCGCGCACGAACCCCACCTGCGCGCCGTCTGGCGCGTAGAGGCCGAAGCCCAGCGAATGGGCGAGGGCCCGGGCGACGGTCTCGCGCGGGATGCCCGTCGACCAGTAGCAGGCGGTGAGGAACGTGTGGATGGCGTCGACGTCGAGGCGGGCCGGATCGCTCGACGCGGTGTAACCGTCGCGCTGCTCGGTGCGCGGCGCGGGGGCTGGCTCGCTCATCGCGAAATCATTGCCCGCGAGGGGCTGACAGATCCAGCCGCGTGCCGCGAAACACCGAGACCGGCGAGCCGACGGCGACGAAGGCCGACTGCGGCGCTCCCGACAAGAGGTGGGCGAAGTCCGGCCCGTAGAGGCGATCCGCGGCGCCTTCGAAGCGCGCGCTGTCCGCCGCCCACACCGCCCAGCGCGGGTGAATCACCTCGTATTCGAGCGTGCCGCCGTCGCGCTGGCGCGTGTAGCCCCAGTAGTGCTCGGTGATGAACTCGGCTTCCGAGCCCGGCACCAACGCCTGCGCCGGTCCGCTGACGCTGGCCCCGATGGTGAACCGCTGGCCGCGATGCCGCCAGCGATAGGCGACGGCGCCGCCGGTCCGCGGATCGAGATCGATGGCGTGGCCCATCGGCACCGACAGGTACGGTTCGTTGTAGAGCCACCGCGCGATCGTGGCGATGGCCAGGCGTGGCACCAGCTCGCGGATGAACACGACAGCGCGCCGCACGCTGCCGTCGAGCGCGGTTCGCCGCACGTAGAAGCGCAGGTTCACCTCGTCGAAGCTGCGGTGGCCCGGAATCGGGATGCCGGCGAGGCGCGTGTCCTCGAACCGGAAGCCGACGAGGCTGACGAGCGTCTGGCCCTGCCAGGCATCGAGCGTCGTCCCGGCGGGCACGAGCGGCGCGAGCAGTGCGGCGGGGCAGGCGTAGTTGAGGAGCACGAGGTGCTCCCAGCGGGCGGTGAGGAACGGGCGCCGCCGGGCGCGACCCGGACCGGCCCCCGCTGGCGTGCCACGCGGCGGGCCCGCCACGTCCACGCGCTAGACGAACGCCACCGGATTGCTCAGCGTTCCGAGCTGCGGCGAGCTGATCGTCACGATGTCGCCGGGCTCGAGGCCCGACCCGAGCGGCTGGATGATGCCGGTGCCCGTCGAGAGCACGGTGCCCGTCGGGACGTTGTTCGACTTGCGCAGCCACTCGACCAGGTCCGGCAGCTTGCGCTTCAACTGGCCGGTGCTGGCGCTGCCCTTGAACACTTCGGTCGTGCCGCGCGACACGACCATCGTGACGTCGATGGCGTAGGGGTCGGCGACCTCGTCCGGCGTGACGATGGTCGGCCCACACGAGAAGCAGCCGTCGTACACCTTCGACTGCGGCAGGTAGAGCGGGTTGTCACGCTCGATGTCCCACGCCGAGACGTCGTTGGCCAGCGTGTAGCCGAGAATGGCGCCGCCGTGCGAGACGATGACGCAGACCTCGGGCTCGGCGGCGGTGAAGGCGCTGTCCTTGCGCCGGCCGATCGCGGCGTGCGGGCCGACGGAGCGCGATGCCGTGGCCTTGAAGAACAGCTCGGGCCGTGGCGCCTCGTAGATCTTGTCGTAGATGCCGAGACCTTCCTCGCGGAAGTCGGCGCTGCGGCGATAGGTGACGCCGGCGCCCCACACTTCCGGCGGCACGATCGGAATGGTCAGGGCGTAGCCGTCGGCTCGGCCGACCCGCTCCAACGCGGCCCAGTCGACCGTCACGGTGGTGCCGCTGCGCCGCTGCTCATCGAACCAGCCGGCGAGATCGAGCCCGTCGCGGTCGACCGCGGTCAGCAGATCGAGGGTCGAGGAGAAGCCGGCCTGGCCGCCGGTGGCGACCTCGGCGCGGCCGCCAGCGAGAGTGCCGGGGCACAGTCGGCCCTGCGCATCGAGAACTTGGAACAGTCGCATGTGAATCCGTGAGCGTGAAACGGGAGACGCGGGAACGGGGCAGACGCGGATGCGCGCAGCTCAGATCTGCGACGCCGCCGACGGCCGCAGGAGCCAGGTGGTGATGTTGGACACGATGTCGGCGTCGGCGAAGCCGGGCGTCTGCGCGACCTTGCGCCACTCGGGATCGCTGACGAAGGCGCTCCAGTTCTTGTCGCGCGCCGCCAGCGAATCGTGCACCAGCATGTAGGCGAGGCACGGCATCTTCGGGCCGGCGATCATGCGCGCGAAAAACACCGGCGTCAGGCCGGTGCGCTTGAAGATGGCGATCTCGCCGAGCTTCTCGAACATCTCGACCTTCTTCAGATGCGCCTTCTCGCTCGGGCTCTCGTAGATGCGCAGCTCGAAGATGCGCGGCGCCTTGGCCGCGGTCTGGGCCGGCAGCTCGACGCCGGGGAAGGTCGGGAAGGCCTGCAGCAGCCAGGTCTCCTGGCGGACGTAGGCCGGGTCGGCGGCGGTCGCGTCCAGGTACGGCGCGGCGGCGGCCTGGTAGTCGGCGTCCTTGGCCAGCGTGTCCTCGAGCGACAGGAACGAGGCCGCCGACGCGAACGGTGTCAGCGAGAACACGCTGGGCTGGGGCGGGCCGGCGATCGGCTCGAAGACGCCGACCGGGCCGGCGCCGGCCTTGGTCAGCGCCGGCACCCGCGCCTTGGCGAAGTACTCGCCCATGCGCCGCGGCTGGCCGGTCCGCAGCGAGTAGTGCTGCCAGACGTAGAAACTCGGCGCGGCGGGCGCAGGCGCCGCGCCGCCGCCCTGCGGCGCATCATGCGGGGAAGCAGAGGGGCTCGACAGGCTGGTCATGAGGGGGGCGGCTATTGCGGTCGACAGGAAATGACGGCGGTCCACGGCCGGACAGCTTATCGCATCCGCGCCGGTGTTTGTTCGGGGAGCGAGCGGATGGCGAGGCGACGGGCGGCGGGCGCGGCCGTCGGATAGCATATGGCGGTGCGGATGCTCGCGCTCCTCGTCGCGCTTTTCACGTCGTTGCCCGTGGCTCACCTCGGGGCGCAGGCTCCCCGGCGCGATCTGCTGGCCGACGAGCGCTGCGGCGGGCACACTGTCGAGCGTCACGTCGGCAAGACGAACCGGCAGCTGGCCGACCGGCTACGCCAGCAGTCGGACATCTCGGCGGCGTCGACCTACCCCGATTTGCCGACCGCCGAGACAGTCGTCGCCGCGGCGCTGGCCAGCGACCGCCGGCTCGTCACCACGTGGTCGGCCCGCCGCGGCTCGCGACCGAACCTCGCCCTGCGCTATCGCGCGCCGGGGCCCAAACCCATCGGCCGATCGTGGCAACGGGGCAAGGTCGCGCCCGAAGCCTGCTTCCAGGCCGTCGTCGTGCTGCGCTGGGACGT